>NZ_JACAXE010000003.1:0-217424 GCF_013391565.1 Acinetobacter sp. SwsAc6 | reverse complement strand
CATAATCGGCGTGGCCCGGGCAGTCTACGTGAGCGTAGTGACGAGTTGGAGAATCGTATTCTACGTGTGAAGTATTAATTGTAATACCACGTGCTTTTTCTTCAGGTGCAGAGTCGATTGCAGCGTAGTCTTTCGCTTCGCCACCGAATTTCTTCGCACATACAGTTGCAATTGCAGCTGTTAAAGTTGTTTTACCATGGTCAACGTGACCAATTGTGCCCACGTTAACGTGTGGCTTATTACGTTCAAACTTAGCCTTAGCCATGTTTATATTCCTCGTTTACGTCGAACACAATTCTGAGCAAAACCCAGCATCGACTTGCTTGCCTAAAAAAATAGACACCCTGATACTTGAAAAGCAGACTAATAAGCCTGCTTTTGAAATCTTGTGCAACAAAGTTGCTAAACTGTAATCTGGAGCTCTTATCGAGATTTGAACTCGAGACCTCTCCCTTACCAAGGGAGTGCTCTACCACTGAGCTATAAGAGCAAATTTAGTACTTCAATGGAGCGGGAGACGAGGGTCGAACTCGCGACATGCAGCTTGGAAGGCTGCCGCTCTACCAACTGAGCTACTCCCGCACGATGTTGGTACATTCCACTTAATTGAAGTCTTAAAATTGGTGGTGAGGGAAGGATTCGAACCTTCGAAACTTTCGTAGCGGAGTTACAGTCCGCCCCCTTTGACCGCTCGGGAACCTCACCATTTTACACTTACTTCAGTGTCGTTCTTCAACCATACTCAAAATCTCTAAGATGGTGCCGGCACACGGATTCGAACTGTGGACCTACTGATTACAAGTCAGTTGCTCTACCAACTGAGCTATGCCGGCGCTTCTTAGTGTTTCGTACGTTTCGTATCGGAACGGTGTGCAGTTTAGCAAATCTTGAAATCCTTGCAAGTGTTTTTTCTAAAAAAAACGTGAAAAACTCATAAAATCAAACCATTTGATGATAATTCAACCGATTTGATCACTGCGCGAGCTTTTATTTGCGTTTCATTCCATTCAGATTCAGGATTTGAGTCATAAACCACCCCTGCTCCAGCCTGAACATAGACCTTATTTTCACGAATTACACAGGTACGAATGGCAATCGACATGTCCATTTCACCATGCCAGCCTAAATAACCAACAGCACCACCAAAAATTCCGCGTTTTACTGGCTCAACTTCGTCAATAATTTCCATCGCACGTATTTTTGGCGCGCCTGAAAGTGTTCCTGCAGGGAATGTTGCTTTAAAAACATCCAAAGCATCTACATCGTCACGTACTTCACCCTGCACATTCGACACAATATGCATCACATGCGAATAGCGTTCGATCACCATTTGATCAGTCACATGAACTTTACCAATTTTTGAAACACGACCCACATCATTTCGACCTAAATCAATCAGCATTAAATGCTCAGCGATTTCTTTTTCATCTGAAAGCAGATCTTTTTCTAAAGCCAAGTCTTCTTCTTTGGTTTTGCCACGTGGACGAGTGCCCGCCAATGGACGCACAGTAGCGACACCATTTTCTAAACGTGACAAAATTTCCGGCGAAGACCCTACAATGTGAAATGGGGTGTTATTGCCCAAGGTCTGCCCTTGTACAAGGAACAAATATGGCGAAGGATTAAGATGACGTAATGCGCGATAAACTTGTAATGGTTCGCCATCAAAGTCTGACACCATACGATGACCTGGCACCACCTGCATCACATCCCCTGCTCGGATGTAATCTTTTACTTTTTCAATGGACGCCAAAAAGTTGTCATGGCCTGTTAAAGACTCAAAGTGTGGTGCAGTGTGTTTGATGGCTTTTAAGCTGACAGGCGTCGCAAGTATATCTTCCAGTTCATCTAATTGTGCTTGTGCTTTACTATAGGCATCGGCGTCATTTGCATCCGCATGCACAATTAAAAACAGCGTGTCTTTTAAGTTATCAAACACAATCACGGTTTTAGACAGCATCATCCAAATATCTGGCAATCCAACTGGATCGTCCGCAGGTACATTTTTTAGCTTTGGTTCGATATAACGCACCGCATCATAACCAAAGTAGCCCACCAAACCACCTGTAAAGCTTGGTAAGCCCGGCAAGTCCTGTTGGGTTGGAACTTTAAACTGTGATTGAAAGTCGCGGATATATTGAAATGGATCGAGGCAGGCTTGCTCACTCAGACTGCCATCGGCAGCTTTCACAGTAAGCACACCTTCATTGCATGAAAATACAGTGGACTCGCCCAAACCAATAATCGAATAACGTGCCCAGTTTTCACCCCCCTCAACCGATTCAAACAAATAGGCTTGTTGGTGCTGTTTTAAACGCGCAAAAATAGACAGCGGTGTATCTGTATCTGCTAAACGCTGACGATACACTGGGATAAGGTTATAGCCTTGTTGAGCGAGTTGCTGAAATTGTGCTGATGTTGTCATGTGGTTTTTCTCTTTTAAATAGGGTTACTCAGTATGTAAATAAAATTGAACTGAGCGACGCCATCGAAAAACCTTACAACTATTCATTTTCTTTCCTTAGTACCCTTTGCTAAGCCAGCAGTTCACGTAAATCATCCACAATTAACTGTGGCTGACAGTCTGCTATATTTTCACCATGATTATAGCCATAGCTGACCACAATACAATCAATACCCGCACGGCGTGACGCTTCAACATCATTTGAAGAGTCTCCCACCATCAATACATGTGCCGAACTGACCTGATAATGTTCGACACAATGATTCAACTGACGTGGATGTGGTTTACGTTCTTCAAAGCGATCGCCACCAATCACATCATCAAAATAATGCAACATATCCAAAGTTTCTAAAATCGTTCGTGCCGGTTGCTCTGGTTTATTGGTCACACAGACCAAAGTTTTGCCTTGTGCTTTTGCCCAATCCAAAAACTGAAGCACCCCAACAAATGGACGGGTTTCTGCGCATGGATCAGCATTATAAATTTTTAAGAATGTTGCCAACAGTTGTTGGTGCTGTGCAGGATCCACCGTTACGGTTAAGTGCTCCAACACACTACGACAAAAAAGAGCAGTACCCTTTCCAATCCAAGCACGCACTTGTTCTTCACTCACCGCTGGAAGTTGCAATACATTGAGACTCATATTCATGGCCAGATATAAGTCGGCTGCGGAATCGACCAAGGTTCCATCCAAGTCAAATAGAAAGACTTCACGGTCTTGCAACTTCACATCAAACATAACACCCTCAATTTTTTCATTTTCATTTCAAACCATACATTTCATCTGCTTGAGATGCAATTATGGTCTATATCTTTTATATCAATACAACAAAGGCATGCGATTGCATGCCTTTAGCGTTCGCAACTTCGGGTTTATTTAAAAATAAACCATGCAACAAGCGCAAGAATAATTAACACAATCAGACTCATTAGCCCCAAAGATGCATTTTTTTGCTCAAGCTTTTCTTCTTCGGCACGTGTGATGGGTTGCTCAACAGGAATTGGTTTAGGCTCAGGCGTCACTGCACTAATATCTACACCTTCAGGAATTGGTGCAGGTTTAGGTACAGAAACATTTTGAGGCATTCCATCACGATTGAGCTGTACATTGCTATCGCGCTCACCTAGCTGTGTCATGCCCTGATCACTCAATTGCTGCGCAGCTGTTTTCACTTCTTCGACTACAGGTGCAACTGTTGGCTCAGGCTGAATACTTAACTCAGACACCGCAACAGCTTCAGCAGGTTGACGTAGTGGAGTCACTGGTGCATCTACAGAAGCTGCCACAGCAACAACCGTAAATTTAGTCGCACTGGCAAACTGCACCACATCACCTGCGTGCAATTCAACTTCTTCTGTAGCCAGACGAGTATCATTGACAAAAGTCCCGTTTGAAGAACCTAAGTCTTGCACCCATAACGCTTGTTCTTTGAGCAAAAAAGCCGCATGTTTACGTGAAATATCTGCTTGTGCCAACACAATATCTGCTGCTTGATGGCGTCCAACCAAAAGGTCACGCTCAATATTGATCTCTTGCGCCGCCAAGTCGCCACCTAGGGCTTTTATTTTCCAAGTCATGAAATTGCTTCTCTACATGATTTTTTAGCATCATAGCATGCTGAATCAAGAAAGCTTTAACACCCCTGTTAAAGTTTGATTCAGCATGTGAGCATCATGTTTATTGGTTGTTTTTGTTGGCTGGTACACCGTTTGGCACTGTAATTGTCTGACGCTTTAATGCTGGCTCTATGGCGACAGGTGTCGTTACCACTTTGGCCGCAGGTACCGTTTGTGCCACAGGAGCAGTAGGCACAGCTTGATAGGTGGTACCCGTCACATTAGATGCAAGTTTTGAAACTGGCAAACGCTGTTGATAGATATCCTCTACCTGCTCAGGCAATTTTGCAAAGCCACCATCAGCATCTAAAGCCAACTGTAAGCTATACAATTGATTATAACGTTGCTGAGTCAAACGGCGACTTTCGTTGCTATTACCAATAATGGTCGGGTGAATAAAGACCAATAAATTACGCTTTTTATTGGACTTTCCATCGGAGCGAAATAAGCGACCTAAGCCTGGAATTGCACCCAAGCCAGGAACTGCCTGCCGTAGATAAGATGTGTTATCTGAAATTAGACCACCGAGTACAATTGTTTGCCCATGCTCAGCCAAAATAGAGGTCTTTAAAGCACGTTTACTGGTCACCAAATCAGATGCTTGCCCTTTGTTGGCTTTTACATCTGAAACTTCTTGCTCCACCTCTAAACGAACAGAGCCACCTTCGCCAATGTGTGGCACCACCTTTAAGGTCACACCCACATCTTTACGTTCGATTGTTGTATAGGGATTGGCTGT
Organism: Acinetobacter sp. SwsAc6; assembly: GCF_013391565.1. NCBI lineage: Bacteria > Pseudomonadati > Pseudomonadota > Gammaproteobacteria > Moraxellales > Moraxellaceae > Acinetobacter > Acinetobacter sp. SwsAc6. The sequence continues at coordinate 212,604 of NZ_JACAXE010000003.1, read as the reverse complement.
ACCCGCTGAGCTGGTAGACACTGAGCCTGTGACGAAAGGTACGTTTTCACCGACCACAATATAGGCTTCTTCATTGTCCATCGTCACAATTGAAGGTGTAGATAACAAATTGGATTTGGTGTTTTCTTTTAAGGCTTGGATCATTGCACCATAAAGCTTACGTGAGCCATCACTGCCTTCTTTATAATCACCTAAGACCAAGGACGTCCCTGCACTCACCGCACTGGCCGCTCCCAAAGCACCATTTGCTACCGCACCTGCTGCAATCTGACCTAAGCTAGAGCCAATATTATCGAAGTTAATAATACCAATACCGCTACTAATATCCCCCAATGCCCACTGTACGCCGAGTTGATCTGCATCATTGCCTTCAACTTCAATAATCGCCGCTTCAATCAACACTTGCTGACGGCGTGTATCTAGTTGCTGAATCGCAGATTCAATTTCACGCATTAACTGAGGATCAGCCTTCACTACCAATGCGTTCTGAGTTGCATCGGCAATAATACTAATGCCATTACCGTTAAACGTAGTGATATTATTTTGGTTAGCGCTACTGTTATTCGAATTTAAATTAATACTCGAACCCGTATTATTATTTGAGCCATTATTCGACGTTGAATTGTTATTCATTAAACTATTCATGGTCGAATTGGTATTTGAAGAAGATGATCCTTTAGACGAATCTGTCGATGAGACTGCTTGCCCCGTGACTAAGCCTTGTAAAATCTCTGCCAAGTTTTTTGCGCTGGCATATTTTAAACGGAAAACTTTTAAGCCACCCAAACGATCTGCAGATGGCACATCCAACATTTCAATCATTTGGCGGATACGTTTACGCGATGCCGTATCACCTTTAATCACGATTCGATTGGTTCGATTATCCGCAATAATACGCACACGTGCGCCTTTCAAATCTTTGGCTGCACCTGTAGAGCTCATAGAGTCTAATAAGCCGATCATTTCTTCTGCTTGGCTCGACTGTAAGGTCACCGCTTCAATGTCATTTTGACCCGTACCATCAAGGTTACGAATAATCGTTTCCAGCTGATAAATATTACTTGCACGATCTGAAATAATTAAAGCATTGGTCCCTGCAACTCCAGACAAATGCGCAAACTGTGGCATGAGTGGGCGTAGTGCAGGAATCAAATCATTGGCATTGGTATTATCCAGCCAAATCACACGCGTTACGATTTGATCACCCGTTGCACGATGGCGTGCATCATAAGGAACACCTGAGCTTTTCACATTACTGTCTGGCACCAATTTAATGGTATTGCCTGACGGAATGGCAACCACACCATTGACATTCAATACGCCTAAAAAGAGATCATAAACCTCACTTTTATTCAGTGGCTTATTTGAAATGACCGTGACATTGCCTCGAACCCGTGGGTCTACGGCAAAGTTTTTACCTGTAATGTCTGCAACTTCGTTAATAAATGCAGTTAAGTCTGCATCACGTAAATTAATTTTCCATGTCTGTGCATAGCTGGCAGTGCTGACCATAGCCACCAGCGGCGCCAAAGCATAGGCGGCCAATATTGGACGATTATTATTGAATAAAGCCATAACTACTCGTGTTTCCTAACCTGCTTTAGTGATCACACATCACTTCAAATCCTGTTGTACGGTTACCACTTGATCACCGCGTTTTATTTCGAGCTTGACCTGACCCTCACGTCGAGCTTGTTCTAATAATTGTGCTTCTGTTCGCCCTTGCCCAACCGTTTGACCATTGAGCGACATAATACGGTCGCCAGGTTGCAAACCAAGTTTATTGCGTAGCCCTACGGGTGTACGCGCTGTAACTTCATAACCACTGCCATTTGCCGACGACCCAATTCCCATATCTTGTAAATACTGATCACGGTTTTCTTGTATCTGTTGTACTGCTTGGCCTATGGCACTACTGGGCTGTGTATTTTGTGTATTGGCGGGTGCAGATGCACCTGTATTGCTATTTGATGCATTGGGATTAAATTCTGGAACAATCGGTTGATCTAAACCATTTTCCATACCTTTAAACTTGAGTTCACGCACTGCGCCACTGTTGTTTCTTAAAATCACACGATCCCAATACACTTCAGACAAACTATAGTTGGAACCTAAAATCATCTCACCCACGCGATAACGATCGGCAACTTCATTGACCTTAATCACGGCTGAAGAGAATTGGCTTGGATAACCTTGTACTACACCTTGCAAACTCATATTTAACTGCTGATCCGCTGCAGATGTATTGGCAGCTTCTTGAAAAAGTGCGAATGAGCTGATATTGGGTACTTGAGCTTGCTGTGAACCCAATTCCACCCGCTCGATTTGCATGACTTGGGGTGGCGCTAATAGCAACCAAAGTAAAGCGGCTAACTTCCAACATAAAATTAAAATCGCGATGGCCAGTACCACAGGTGCGATACGATCTGCTTGCTTTAAATCCAGTTGTTTAATTTTATCCATCCACGCACTCATTACATGCCACCTCGTATCAATGGCTGACGTGAGCTCACTACATAAGTATCTAAGCCAGCTTTTCCATCATAAGAAGCAACATTCATTAATAAGCGCTGTGTCAATTGCACATCCAGCATTAGGCTGGCATCCAATTGCAAATTCATCATTTTTTGTTCACGTTGATCACGCACATCGATGAGCAACTTACCTTGTTCATCTGAGAGCTTAGCCATTAAAGACGGAATCGTCATTCGGTCTTGTCGTTGTGCATAGGTATAAATTAACTCACCACCCGCCCATTGCAATTGACCTTCTGCCTGCGTAAAACCTTGGCTTGGATGGTATCGAACCGCAACATCTTTTAATTGAATAGCATTCACGGGCCACTGCCAATCGGCTAAACTTTTGAGTGTTTCTGGCGCAATCTGCCCATTCATATCTTGAACATGTAGCGTTTTACCTAAGCCATAGCCTAGCACTGCATCAAGCTTGGTATTGCCACTATGAATTTCAACATTTGCACCCAAGCGCAGTAAAATTAAATCCCAAGGCCGAGTTTTCCAACTGACTGACCCTGTTAACTGATCTTTTTTCCAATCTGCCTGCCCACGCCAAATATTGCCACTGACGTTATGAAGGGTCTGATTATTTTTATAAAATTTTGAAAAAATCCATGCTGCTGGTACTTGCAACAGGATAAAAATAAAAAAACTAATGACAGCAAAGATCAACCATCTGATTTGCTTTGGTTTCTTGCTCATCCTGCCCCAACTGAAATTATCATTTTTCTTCCATGAAACTCGCATTCTTTATAGACACATTATGCACACTTTTTCCACAACGCCAATTCATAGGGATAAAAAAACCAAGCAAAAATGCTTGGTTTTTTATCTTAGCGTCCAATCATGACGATGCCATGACCAATTGCCTCGAAGTTTGCGTCAACTTAGATAATAAAATCTTCTAACTTCGCACCTTTTTCAAGTTCTGCAACCAACCAACGAGGTTGTTTACCACGACCTGTCCAAGTGTCTTCTGGATTTGCTTTGCTACGGTAACGTGGCTCTACTGATTTACGCACAGTTTTTTTACGTTTGCTTGCACCAAATTCTAAAATTTGTTCAATCGTTAAACCTACATTTTCTGCGATTTCTAGGATTTGATTATAGGCATCTTCAACTGCTTGATCTTTTTTAGAGGCAATTAAAGCTTCCGCTTCAACCTGTAGTCGTTTTAATTCTTCTACAGATAAATTACTGATGTCTGGCATTACATTAACTCCGAGTTTCATTTTATTTTGTTTTGTAAAACACGCTCATCATATTTATATTGCAATTAATATTCAATAAAAATAAAAATAAAAATAAAAATAAAAAACATGTTTTCACTAATCTTCACAAAATATATATACCTCGAATTTAAATGATATTAGAAACACTTAATTCTATTTCTTTCATTTTTAAACGTACGCGCTCTGGAATTGCTGTTTTCTTCATATTGATTTTATCTACACAAACAATGACTGCCTCTCCTTGAGCAATAACTGCTTGTTGCTTTTCACTCCATAAAACATAACTCATTCTTAATGCACTATTTCGGAGCTCTTCAATACGTGTGGCCACACTTAATGTATCAGGATAAAATACAGGTTTTAAATATTGACACTGACTGGAAGCCACAACTGTAAATACATCGGTGGAAAATATATCTAAAGCATCAAAATATAGAATTCGCGCGCTTTCCATATAACGATAATAAACCGTATTATTTACATGACCAAATGCATCCATATCCCCCCATGCAACAGCTTGCTTGAGAATAATTGGATAATGCTTGATTAAGTCCATTTATAATTTTCCTTTAAATTTTAATTTTCACAAAATTCGCATTATTTTCAAAAATAAGATTTAACTGTTGCACTAAATCTTCTTGACCTTGCAACAACGATTTAATTCGCAAATAACTCATCAACACATCATCTGGATATAGATGCAACAGTGCTTCAGCATCTTGAATACGCCCTGTGGCCATATACACATGCCATTTTGCAAAACTTAATACCGGTAAGGCAGGATAACGACTTTCCCAAAGTGTAATTTGCTGCTCAGCTCGCTGATAGTCTGGGTTTTGACACAATAGCTGCTGCTCAAACCACAAATAGAACACCTCTTGATTAAATTGCTCTCCAAGCAAGTGTTCTGCAAGCTGTTGATGCTGCATACCCAGTTCAGGCAAACGGGCTAAAATTTTTAACCAAAGTACTTTAATATCATAAGGGCGCACTTCAATTTGTTCGCTTAAATCTAGATAGCGCTGTTGTAAACGTTGTAAATCAGCAACAGAGGCTTGATCAAATGCCTTTAGCAACTGCTTTAACCAGACCTGCTTTGCGGTTTCATCTAAGTGACCGTAGCGCGTAGAATGTAAATATAACCACGGAAACTGGGCAGCAAACTGCCCCCACAAGCTAATTAAACGTTGCTCATACGCTTCTTTAACGTTATTTAACCAAGGGGATAATTCATGTTGATTTAAAAATTCGAGATGTGTGAGTGCTTGCTCACCATCATGCTTTGACAAAAAAATCTCAATACGCTGTTGTTCAGCCAGCTCAAATGCCATCGGATTTGCTTCATTTAAAGCAATTAAAGCTTCGTTATATTGTTGACGCATCCAATATAAACGCGCACTAATAATCCCTTTTAATAAACCTGATTGACTGAACACTTGTTGAATAAAGTTTTGCTGATCAGGACCTGCATTTAATAACCAAACCACTGCCAATTGCTCATAGGGATGCAATTGATTAAAACTAAAAACAGTTTCAATTTTACGTTGCTCACGGCTTAAATAACGTTTTACGGTTAACCAAAGCATTTGAACAATAAAGCTTAATAAAATTAAACAGAAAATTAAAACCCACAGATTGGTTTGTATTTGCCATTCACGCCAATATAAATAAACATAGCCAGCACCATAACCATAGCTCAACAAACTAAATAATGCGGTACATAATAAGCCGACAAAGAGATAGGCTAAAATGATCTGCTTCATATTGGCTTATCCGATTAAAGTTCGTGTATTTAATACAGGTGCAGTAAATACAGGGGATTGTTTTAGTTGATGTATACGCTGAATAAAATGCTGGGTGTTGATATCTGGAAGTTGTTTTAAACTCTTTTCAATCGATGTCAACTCAATTTGAAAGGCTTGATATTGCCCTTTCTGTAAAAGTTGCTGTGCATTTAATAAGCGCAATTGGGCTTCTTTTAAAACCAATGAACGTTGCATTAAAACCGCACTTGGTCGATCGACAGATTCAATTTGAATCCAACGCTTTAAAAATGACTGATCTTGTTGTTCTGGCAAACCAATATGTTGTTTTTGGATTTCTTTAGCCAATTCCGCATCCAATTGCTGGAGCAGATTCACCGTCTTTTGGTTTTGTGCATTCCGTGCATGTACAAATTGCACAATATTGCCCCGATCTTTTTCAATCACCTGATGCAAACTGACTTTCAAAGCAGGTGCCAAAGTATAGCTTTCTAAGTTCTGATCCAATTTCATCAGCTTATCTAAAGCCAAAGTATATTGTTGTTGCTGTAAGGCAAACTCAATGTAATCCAACTGCATTGCAATGAGCTTGCTTGGCGCCATCTGCTCAACTGGAATCGGATCGACTTGTGCACTTGGAGCAACATTTGTGGTCAATGGCTCGCCTATTTGTCGTTTTAATGCCGCCATTTGATCATTTAAGCTGGCATTGCGTTGTTCTAATTGGCTTTGATGCTGTTGCGCCTGTTGCTGCTGCCCTTGCAACAGGTAAACGTCATAACTTAACTTCAGCAACCATAATGCCAGTACAACCACCAACAAGATAGACAGTTTCTTCATGTATTCCCTTGCACAGCATGAAGCTGTTTTAAAATAGTATCCAGTTTTAAATCTTCGAGCTGTATCACCTGATACCCCAATTGATGCTCATGACAAGATTGCTCGACCAGATGAGTCACTCGCTCAGCCAGAACAAAACAATATATTGAGATCTGTCCAAGCGAATAGTGCTGTGCTAATCGTAGCCAATTACGCCAACTGGCCTCACTACTCACCAGTAATACACAAAGCGAAGCCTCACGAATGAACACCAAATTTTCTTGCAAGCTTTGCTCTGTAGAGGTTGGGCAATAGCGTCGATACAACACAAAATTGAGAACTTGAATCCCTTGTGTAGCTAAAGTATCCATCATAAATTGACGGCCACCTTCTCCACGCCAAAACGCAATCCGCGCCGTTCGACCGAGTCGTTGTAGCACAGGTAAACGTAGCATGCCTTCCGAGGTTTCAACTTCGGGCACTTGGCTTTCGAAGCCATATTGCAATAGTGCTTGTGCTGTCGCTTGCCCGACCGCAATCCACTGAATATTGTGTAAATCTTCAGGCTTGCCACCAGCTTGAGCCAAGGCCTGCATGCCAAATTCCACCGCTGCTGGACTCACCACAACAATCACCTGCACTTCGTTTATTTGGGCAAATAAAGTCGCAAGTGATTCAGACCACGGCATCGCCTCAAGTGCTAGCAGAGGAAGTTCTAATACAGTCAATCCCTCAGCTTGTAATGCTGATGTCAGCTGCTGAGCGCGACCTGCGGGTCGAGTGTTAATAAACAACATGGCGTGAAGGATAAAACGTGCTTAGTACAAGGCTTTCAATAAATCGCCAGCACCTTGCTCCAGCAAATCTTTGGCTAAGGCCACACCTAGTGCTTCTGCATCCGTCGTTGCGCCTTGTTGAGTTGCTTGTAGTAGCGTTAAGCCATCAACACTACCGACACGCCCTTCAATGTGCAATCCATTCTGTTGCAAGGTCGCATAACCTGCGATTGGCACCTGACAACCACCTTCCAAATAGGCATTAAAAGCGCGTTCCGCACGTACGCAGGCATTGGTTTCGTCATGCATTAAAGGCAAGATATAATCCAATACTGTGCTGTCTGCTTCACGGCATTCTAGGCCCAATGCACCTTGACCCACAGCAGGCAAACTTAAGTCAGCGTCTAAGCTATGACGAATGCGATCAGCCAAACCAAGGCGTTTTAAACCTGCGCTGGCCAAAATAATCGCATCATATAGCCCTGCATCAAGTTTAGATAAACGTGTGCCCACATTGCCACGCAAATCAATAATTTCGAGGTCTGGACGGCTTTTTAAAATCTGACATTTACGGCGCAAGCTTGATGTGCCCACCTTAGCGCCCTGAGGCAAGTCTGCAAAGCTTGCATAAGTATTTGAGACAAAAGCATCGAGCGGATCTTCACGCTCACAAATTACTGCCAGCGTTAAACCCTCAGGTAATGCCATTGGCACATCCTTCATGGAGTGTACGGCTAAATCTGCACGACCATCTAATAAAGCGGCTTCAAGTTCTTTAACAAATAAACCTTTACCACCAATTTTAGCCAAGGGTGTGTCTAAAATTTTGTCACCCTGAGTTACAAATGTAACCAACTCCACCTGCAAACCTTGGTGCAGGGCTTCGAGACGAGCTTTAATGTGCTCCGCTTGCCAAAGTGCAAGCGGGCTTTGTCGTGTTGCAATCTTCAGGGTTTTCATAACATTCAAATAACAGTCAATATGAACACATTCTAAACTTAACTGTCTTACATTGAAATGCAATATCTTTAAGGCACAAATACGCGATTAAAGATTATAGTTTTTGTATGCGCTCTCTTAAACTGGGTAAATGTCGGCGACTCACGGCCAAGCGCTCTTCCAGTTCACGACAACGTACTTGATATTGCCCCGAACTTACCACTTCTAAGCCATCTAAATAACTCACTGACACCAAAGCATTACGATGGATTCTAATGAATTGGTCCCCAAATTCGAGTTCTAAATCCTTCAGTGTTTCATCAATCAAAACACTGCCATTTTTATGTCTTACCGTGACATATTTTTGATCCGCCAAAAAATAGTAAATATTTTCTACAGGCACCAATTCCATACCACGATAAGTCTTTGCCGCAATCTGATGACGGCTGATTTTAAGTTCTTCCATATTTTCTTTTTGTTTTATACCGCTCATTTGAGCTTGAGTGAGTTTAACGAGATGATCTAAAACTTGTTGCAATTCCTGTTGCATCACGGGTTTAAGCAAATATCCCTCGGCATTGGATTTAAATGCATCCAGTGCATGGTGATCATAGGCCGTACAAAATACAATGGCTGGCATTGGATCCAGCTCACGTAAATGTTGTGCGCAAACCAAACCATCCATTTCAGGCATTTGAATATCTAATAAGATGACATCGGGTTCTAGGCTTTGTGCCAAATCAATCGCCTGTTGACCATGCGATGCTGTTGCCACAACTTGATGTCCCATCTGTGTGACCAAACGTGATAATCGCTCTACTGCCAGAGACTCATCATCACATATCAGGATGTCCATTTCTCCTCCTTACACAGTTCACTTTATTTATTTTTATAAGTGCGCGGTGCTGTTTTTTACTTATATTGATATTGTACAACGGTTGTAAACATTTCTTTTCCTGCATACGTTTGAAATGTCACTTGCGGTCCATAATAGGCCTTTAAGCGCTGATGTACATTTTCAACTGCAATACCATGTCCTTGGCGTAACTTTATTTTATCCTGAACAAAAGGATTAGTAATGACGATATTGACTTGATTTTGCGAAATTTCAATCAATATGCTTATCGTACTCTTTGTTAGAATTTTTTCAACTCCATGAAAAATACTATTTTCCACTAAAGGTTGTAAAGTTAGCAGTGGAATTTGTACGCGATCGTACATTTCTGGATTTACCAGTTTCCATTCCACACTCAAACGCTCACCTAAGCGAATTTGTTCAATGGCCAAATAACGCTGACACAACTCTACCTCGTCTTTTAGGCTCACCAATTTGAGTTCTTGAAAACTGGCCCGAAATAAGCGCGATAAATTCAACAACATTTGTTCAGCTTTATCGGGATCAATCGCAATTAAGCTAATGACGCTGTTCAGACTATTAAATAAAAAATGTGGATGAATACGCGCTTGCATCGCCTGAATTCGCGCATTCAACTCACTGTTTTGTTTACGCGCCCAAAGTTCTCTTAAATAAATATAACGAAAACAAATCGTTCCTAAAAGCACACCAAAACTTAAATGCATCAACACACCATCCCACACATGCATTGCACTCAAGCCAGCCAGACTCAGGTTTTCACCAAAATAGATTAGGCTATTGATACTCAAGGTCGTCAACAACACCAAGACTTGTAGCAGTAAAAAGCCCAAAAACAACTTAAATTGTAGTTTTAATGGCGACAACCTCGCCTCAAAATATTCTGTTAAAGCAGCAAAAGCCAATAAAATCCAATTAATAAATAGTACATATTGCATGGTATGGGTAAAGCTCAAATTCTCCCAAGCTCTGGCCTGTGCCAAGGCCAATACCAAGGCCAAAATATTGCCCGCCCACAACAATTCCAGTAAATACTTCCCTCGACCAAAACGCGTTGCGAAGTAACTTAAGGTCGTGGTTCTTGACCGCTCACGAAAAGTTTGCAGGTCAGCTTCGGCAATGGGCGTTGAATTTGCTATACTCTTTTTAGTTCTACCGCTTTTTATCTTATTGAGCCGACATGACCACATCTTCTAATTCCTCTAATCCGTCACAAGCCCAAACTTCGGGTATGTGGGGCGGCCGTTTCGCTGAAGCAACCGATGCTTTTGTAGCTGAATTTACAGCATCTGTTCAATTTGACCAACGCTTTTATAAACAAGATATTGCAGGCTCTATTGCCCATGCAACTATGCTTGCAAAAGTTGGCGTTTTAACAGAACAAGAACGTGATGACATCATCACGGGCTTAACTGCAATTAAAGCAGATATTGAAGCTGGCAACTTCGAGTGGCGCATTGACCTAGAAGATGTGCACATGAACATTGAGTCACGTTTGACTCAGCGTATTGGCATCACAGGCAAAAAATTACATACGGGTCGTAGCCGTAACGACCAAGTGGCAACAGACATCCGCTTATATGTGCGTGATGAAATTGATGCTATTTTAGAATTATTGCAAAAATTGCAAAAAGGTATTTTGGGCTTAGCCGCTAAAAACACCAACACGATTATGCCGGGCTTTACACACTTACAAACTGCACAGCCAGTGACTTTTGGTCACCACTTAATGGCGTGGTTTGAAATGTTAGTACGTGACTCTGAGCGCTTAATTGACTGCCGTAAACGTACTAACCGTATGCCATTGGGCTCAGCGGCTCTTGCAGGTACAACCTACCCAATCGACCGTGCATATACAGCTGAGCTTCTAGGCTTTGAAGCTGTTGCTGAAAACTCACTCGATGCTGTATCTGACCGTGACTTTGGCATTGAATTTAATGCTACTGCATCACTCATCATGATGCATTTATCTCGTATGTCAGAAGAAATGATCCTTTGGACATCTGCACAATTTAAATTTGTGAATATTCCAGACCGCTTCTGCACAGGTTCATCAATCATGCCGCAGAAGAAAAACCCGGATGTACCTGAACTCATTCGTGGTAAAACTGGCCGTGTATATGGCGACCTCATGAGCTTATTAACGCTGATGAAAGGCCAACCATTGGCATACAACAAAGACAACCAAGAAGACAAAGAACCATTATTTGATGCAATCGATACGGTTCGTGGTTCACTCATGGCATTTGCTGACATGATTCCTGCATTGGTTCCAAACATTGAAATCATGCGTGAAGCTGCCCTTCGTGGTTTCTCTACAGCGACAGATCTTGCAGACTACCTCGTGAAAAACGGCGTAGCATTCCGTGACGCACATGAAATTGTGGGTAAAGCGGTTGCGCTTGGCGTGCAAGAAAGCAAAGACTTGTCTGAATTAACACTTGAGCAATTACAACAGTTCTCAGATTTGATTCAAGCAGACGTATTTGAAAAAGCATTAACGCTTGAAGCTTCTGTGAATGCGCGTAACCATATTGGTGGTACGGCGCCTGCACAAGTTGAAGCGGCTATTGCACGTGCTTACACACGTTTAGAAGCACTTTACGCTTAATCGCCTTATATAAACTTTGGAGTATTGATATGTCTCGACAAATTTTTTGCCGTAAATATCAGGCTGAAATGGAAGGCTTAGACTTCGCACCTTTCCCAGGTGCAAAAGGCCAAGAACTTTTTGACACCGTGTCTAAACAGGCATGGGGCGAATGGTTAAAACACCAAACAACGCTCATCAATGAAAAGCGTTTAAATGTGTTTGAACCAGATGCGAAAAAGTTCCTTGAAGAACAGCGCGAAAAATTCTTCAGCAATGATGAATCACTTGAAAAAGCCGAAGGGCTGAAGCCTGAAGAAAAATAAGGCATTGCCTTATTTTTCTGCAAGACAAGCGAAGCGCGTAGTTTCAAATGTCAAAAAGGAGTCCGCGAAGGCTCCTTTTTTAATGCTCCGCCACGCCACAAGACGAGAAGCCATGCTTCGAGTGGAAAAATTAAAGCACTGCTTTTCTTTTTTACGCAAGACAAGGACGAAGTCCGCGTAGGCTTTAATTCAAAAAGAATCTCCAATTTTGGGGATTCTTTTTTTAATGCTCTAAAAATTACGTAAGACAAACGAAGCGCGTAGTTTCAAATGTCAAAAAAGGAGTCCGCAAAGACCCCTTTTTTTATTTATAAAATTGCTTTACCACGGACCAACACCTGAGCGAGCAAAGCGTTCATCTACCAACGCTTAAAATAAAGCCTGAAATAAAAACAAAATGAACAACAATTATTCATACACCAGAAATACTTCAAGCACGCGGCTTTGTATCAAAATAATTTAATGTAAACATGCAGATACACAACCCACATAAAACTCAACATTACACTACAAGAAGCCACATGATTCCTATCAGGTGAGTGCCTATAATGGCACTTAAGGATAGAGAGACAAACTCTTTTTCTATAACCACAAATATCCCCGATTTTTATTCCCAGTCTTCCCCCAAAGTCTGGGAATTTTTTTATCTGCTTTTTGCATAATCTACACTATGCCCGATCCAACCAGATCCAACCAGATCCAACCAAGAGTGCCCTAAAACAAAAAAGCCCCTCATTGAGGAGCTTTATTTATTTTTAAATCTTGTGTTCAATCACGGTTGCTTTAGATACGGCCATGCAGCTTTCAAATAAATAAACATCGACCATAAAGTTAAGATCACAGCCATATATAACAAGCCATAACCCAACATTTCAAGCGGTTGCCAGTTTAATAAAAACACGGTAATCGCAATCATTTGAAAAGCAGTTTTATACTTACCCACCGTAGATACAGCCACACTGGTACGTGCACCTAACTCGGCCATCCACTCACGTAAAGCCGACACGGTAATTTCGCGTGAGATAATCACAATTGCAGCAAAAGCCATGGAAATAGTAGGTTGCCATTGCACTAAAACAATTAGCGCGGCGGCCACCATCAACTTATCTGCAACAGGATCTAGAAAGCGACCAAATGCCGATGTCTGATTCAAAGTACGCGCCAAATAACCATCAAACCAATCGGTTACTGCAGCGACAACAAAAATACCCGTCAACAAAATATGACGCGACATACTTGCATCATGGCCTTCTACGCCCATTGCTGGTGGCCAATACGCTACCGCAAGAAAGACTGGAATTAGCCCAATTCGCGCTAAAGTTAAAATATTTGGAATATTCAGGATTCGACCTGCTGCCATAGACACCGCCAGTGTTTACCCCGTCATGCACGATGTAAATGCACAATTTTCTGAGGATTTATCCATCATTATTAATAGCGTTCACTTTATACGAAATGCCCAACAGTGTCACTAGGCAAAGACCGTCACCACCTGTCGCGAGATTGCAATCAGACGGCCAGCACTGTCCCAAAGCTGCGCCTGTTCTGTGGCATAACCATGTGCAGCATAGTCTGTAAAGACTTTATATTTCAACCAATCATGCAGATTTGACTGCAATGGATGCACACAGGTCAATTGCCATGTAAGTGAGCTGGCTGGCGCCATAGTCTTAAACATTGGCAACACACCAGGTGGCCACATATCAAACCCAGCCATCAAATCCGCCGTTTGTAATGCTCGATTTTCATGCAATGTAGGATCAAAGCGAAACCAGCCACCAAAGTCTGGCTTCGGGCTTGCAGTACATGGATATTGCCCTTCTGCCCAAATCATTTGCATTTGTTTAAAGCATTCAGGTGCCAGCGGATGATGCTGTGCAATTTGAAGCTGTTCAACTGCAGGATACTCTGGCGCAGGCTCTTCATGATGAACGACTATGCTTGAATCACGTAGCACACCAAAACTCGCAAGCAAAATTGTTTGTACGGCGTCATCTTGCCATAGACGCACTTCAATGGTGGTCACCGACTTGCCTTGTCGCAAGATTTCTGCGCTTAACTTTACTTTGGCCAATTGCACTGGCCCCACAAAAGTAACACTGGCACTCAATAAGCCTTTACTTTCATCTGCAATGGTCGCAATGGCTTTATGCATCAGTATACTTGCAACCAATCCACCATAAATGGTCCGTCCCTGTAACCATCCTTCTGGTATATCAACCCATTCAGATTGATCAATTTGTGCGTACATTTGCGTTAACGACATGGGGCATCCTTTCTAAAGCACTTAGTCTGTATAGTTATGCAAGTTTGAACTGATGTGAATGATCATTGACCCATGCGTCATTGAGCACTTTGGCCAAGACTATGTCATTTCATTTGTTATCTCAGCCATTCAAACAGCAGAATCTAAAGTGCCTCATGCAATATTTTATAAATTGCTCGCGCCATCACATCCCCCAAACCAGGCACCAGTTTTAGATCATTTTCAGAAGCTTTTAACACGCCTTGAATGCCTCCAAAATGCGTGAGCAAGTCACGGCGACGTTTTGGTCCTAAGCCAGGAATTGCCTCAAGTACCGATGAACTCCGTTTTTTATCGCGTTTGGCGCGATGCTTGGTAATCGCAAAACGATGTGCCTCATCACGTACCTGCTGAATTAAATGTAGCGCTTTATGGTCTTCGGGCAATTGAATTTTGGTGCCATCGGTAAAATGCAGGGTTTCTAAGCCGGGCTTACGCCCCTCTCCTTTAGAGACACCCACCATAAAAGCATCGAGCTCAAGCTCCTGCATGACTTCCATCGCCATGTGTAATTGCCCTTTACCCCCATCAATCAACAGTAAATCGGGTAACATGGCTTTTTTATAGCGTCGGGTCAGTGCCTGACGCATGGCAGCATAATCATCGCCTTCAGTAATATCGTTTATAGAAAACTGACGATAATCGCGCTTACGTGCGCCACCTGAATCAAAGACCACACAGGAGGCCACGGTCTCCTCCCCCATGGTATGAGAAATATCAAAACATTCGATGCGATCGATCGGACGCCCTACCACCTGTTCTAACTGATGGAAACGCTCATTGAGCTCAAAATGATTCGCCAGCTTGCCTTTAATCGCATGCTGTACATTCATTTGCGCCAGTTCGAGCCATTCAGCTCGGGTTTCACGTACATTGTGCTTAATATGAATTTTTTGCTCAAATTGCTGTTGTAGTGCCTCTTCCAACTCTTTACGGTTGGCAGGTTCAACACTCACAATCAGCTCAGTCGGCACTTCATCTGCCACTTGAAAATAAAAGTTGGCCATAAAATCAGACAGCATTTGCGCCAAATCATCGCCCAACATGTCGGGGAAATAGCTCTTACCGCCCAGCATTTTACCGTTGCGCACATGCATGATCTGCACGCAAGTGACACCAGCATGGTAGACAATCGCCAATATATCCGCTTCGCCCTTCACTTTATAAATCGCTTGCTGCGACAGCACATCTCGTAGCAAGGCCATACGGTCACGGTAGAACACTGCCTTTTCAAACTCTAGCGCTTCAGCAGCTGTTTCCATTTTTTGAATCAGCTCCTGATTCAGTTCTTTGGTGTCACCTTGCAAGAAACGAATCGAGTTATTGACGTCTTCTTTATAATCTTCAGGGGAAATTAGGCCTACACATGGCGCAGAACAGCGTTTAATTTGGTATTGCAAACAAGGTCGCTTACGTTGTGAAAAATAGCTATTTTCACACTGGCGCACATTAAATAGTTTCTGCAATACCACCAGCGTATCGCGGGCATTGTAGGCACTCGGATAAGGGCCAAAAAACTTGCCTGTTTGATGTTTGCCTTTGCCACGACCTGAGGCAATACGCGGGTATGGCTTATCACTGGAAATAAAAATATACACATAGGATTTATCATCACGCAGCATAATGTTATACGGCGGACGATGGAGCTTAATCAGATTTTGCTCGAGTAATAACGCCTCGGTTTCCGACCGAACCACCAGCGTTTCAATATCATAAATCCGTGCGACCAAAGCCTGTGTTTTCGGGTGCTCAATAGTTTTGACAAAGTAGCTCGATACGCGGTTTTTTAGATTTTTAGCCTTACCGACATACAGCAACTCGCCATCTTTACCCAACATACGATACACGCCGGGCAAAGTGGTCATATTGGCTAAAATCGTTTCGATATTTTCACGCGCGTTTTCGTTCACAGGCATCCTGTTTAAAAATGGATTTGCACAATTAAAATATAGCTCAAATTCCAAATTTCAACTGAATGGATCGACCCATTTTTTAATTATTCGAAGTTTCTTCGACTATATCTGGCTCAGTTATATCATCTGGCTAAGCAGGGTTCATTTGACTTCCTTTTAAATAAATAGGTCGCCATATAAGCTCCATTGAATAATCTATACCCTCTTTTGCAAAAACTTCATTTAATTTATCCAATTTGGACATCGCCGCATTAAATGCCGTTTCATTCATAAAATCACAAGCAAGCTGATCTGGCACTTGTATCAAACTTTCATTTTTAAAATGATAGAAACCCCAATATATATCTCCCTCTATTTCAAGTTTGATATTCGCCAATGCACTCTCACCCTCTTGGCGTTGAAACTCAATCCATGTGACATTATTCCACACACCGCTCCGAACGACGTCCTGTGTATCCTCCACATGGGGAGCAATCTGTTCAGGATAAAATTCAATATACTCTTAGCTGCTTGAAGCCGACTGTTTTTGCCAACATTCTGAACCTTGCGGAAAAACATTATTTGCCACAGAAGGCATCCCCAAAACCATAGCAATAACTTGGGCAACACTGTCCCATTGGATATAATGCAAAGGGTTGCTGGAATCCTCTCTAATCATCCTTCCAGATACATCTATTTTTTTATATTTCCAAGACATGATTAAAGGAGGGTTTCGCCTATCCGTGCTCAAGCTATAAGTTAATTCATCATTCTTAAAACTTGCGCTCGAGCCCACCCAATATTTATGTTGTTCTAAATATACCGATTTTTCTGATAAGAAATAATCCGGCGTAATGATTTGCCTTAATACTTCAGTCTTAAAAATCGGTAAATCACTGTAATTAATATATAAATTTTTATTTTCATCAAAACTATATGTTTTGCCATTCGTATAAATAGAGGTGAACATTATAAGATCATCTATATCATAAGCTCCCGTATAACCATCAATGGCATATAAGTTCTCAGGAATCACAGTCTCTTGATCTTGATCATTACCGCCGCATGAAGCCAACATGAGGGCAAAAATGGCAGACGTTATTGTTTTTTTCATGGCGCTATACCGTATCCTTTTATTTTTAATTATTAAACTTTGGCTAAATTTCACACACCAACACAATAAAAGCCAGTTATTTCTATGTTTTCAACAATCATCTGATTGCTAAAAACTATCAGTGCAAAAACTGAAATTTGCTATGCTCCCTTGCATGACTGACCGAAGGATTCTTCCGAATGAGCAATGCCAATCATGTATTCCATGCTGTGCACCCCACACTCTCTACACACAGCGCTTCAGAAAAAAACCGCTTGATTGGCAAACCACGTTTTCATTTTGAGCCTCAAGTGGTCATGCAAAAGTTGCGCGAACGCATTATTGGGCAGGATGCCGCATTAAATGAAATTGAAAAAATGTTGCATGTGGTTAAAGCGGATTTCTCCAGCCCAGACCGTCCTTTAGCAGTCACCTTAATGCTCGGCCCGACTGGTGTGGGTAAAACCGAAACCGTTCGTCTCATTGCCGAAGCTATTTACGGCCGCCCAGATGCCTTTTGCCGCATTGATATGAACACTTTAGCGCAAGAACACTACGCAGCTGCGTTAACTGGCGCGCCTCCGGGTTATGTCGGCTCTAAAGAAGGCCATAGCTTATTTGATGAAACGGCAATTGCGGGCAGCCATACCCGCCCAGGCATTATCCTGTTTGATGAATTGGAAAAAGCCTCAAATGAAGTGATCCGCGGGCTCATGAACGTACTGGATACAGGCCGTTTAACGCTAACAGCTGGAACAAAAACCATTGATTTTCGTAACTGCATGATCTTTATGACCAGTAATGTGGGTGCTCAAGCCGCACAGCAATATTTAGATAAGCTGAATTTTTTACCTAAAAAAATGCAGGACATTTGCCTCAAACGTGTGCCGACACAAACCATCATTGAAAAAGTCATGCAACGTAAGTTTGATCCAGAATTTTTAAACCGTATTGATCGTAGCTTGCACTATTTACCTGTACAAGATGATGCTTTACCCAAACTGGTCGATATTGAACTGGAAAAATTAAATCTACGCTTACAACATCAAAAACGTCGCGTGAACTTAACAGATGCAGCCAAAGCGCATTTTTATCAAGGGCATGACATTCGTTATGGTGCACGCCATTTAGGACGTAAAATGCGTACAGAGCTTGAGCCTATTTTGGCAGTGTATTTTTTAAATCACCCCGAGCACATGGACTTAACCCTAGATATGCACCAAGGCGTGCTGTGTATAGCAACACAGCAAAACACTTCAAGTAGCTCAGAAGAAACATCTATTCAAGCTTAGCCCCCAAACTGGCTTTAAATAAGGCGATTTTACGTGGCGAGATTAAAATAAATTTTTGCTTGCCCTCTTGAGCATAATCAATACGTAGGCGCTGAAAAGACAATGCAGGTGCAACTGTTGAAAAGTCAGTGTCTTTGACATGCTGTATGCTTTCTAAAGGGATATGCCATGTCAAAAACATGCATTTCACCACCAATTCTTTGGCTTGGAGCTGATAACGTGTACTCCACAAGGGCCACCACAACACCACAATCGTGAGCGCATAAACTGTAGCAAATAACCAATTCTGTTGCAGACTGCCTTTGGCCAACATATTGAGGAGTAACTGTAGCAACAAACCACTCATAGCAATAACAAAGCCCCATACCCACCAATCGACTTTTGAATGAAATGTCTGTGTCTGCATCGTTGAATTCCCCCTTCTTTATTGCATTCTATACAAAAGACAAAATGAAAAAATCAAAATGATGGGAAACTTAAGTGTAGCCCTGAACTTAAAACCCTATGCTGGCGATGTAATTCTCTTTGCCACACTGTCGACAGCATCACAAAAAATGAGCCAATTGACCTTTTTGACTCGACCGACACTGTTTATTCTCTTGAAAAATTAGACTAATTCCTCATATACATAAGCGTGATAAAACTAAAAATATGAGTCGAAACAAAAGTTTCTTCGCATCATGACCTGCTGAATTAAGCCTTAAACACACGGGATGCAAGTTTAAAGACTAAAAAATTTGATGACCCTTGCGTCACGGCTTGATACAACTTGTTATGTTCTTTTTGGATATAGTTATCGTAAGATTGGCGAAGCAGAAATGTGCGCAGGAATGGCGCTCACGCTTCACAACATCAACTTAGAAGTCCTCCAAAATAAAGGAGATCAGGCATGATCCACGCTGGCAATGCCATTACCGTCCAAATGCTTTCGGACGGAATCGCAGAATTCCGCTTTGACTTACAAGGTGAGTCGGTCAACAAATTTAACCGCGCAACGATTGAAGATTTCAAAGCTGCGATTGACGCTGTTAAAGCAAACGCAGACGTTAAAGGTTTAATCGTCACTTCAGGCAAATCAACATTTATTGTTGGTGCTGACATCACTGAGTTTGGTGCAAACTTCGCTCAAGGCGAACAAGCCATTGTGGACTGGGCACTGCCTGTTCACGATATTTTCAATGCATTTGAAGATTTAGACGTTCCTAAAGTTGCTGCTATTAATGGCATGGCTTTAGGTGGCGGTTTTGAAATGTGCCTCGTGTGTGACTACCGTGTCATGTCTGAAGCTGCACAAGTTGGCCTTCCAGAAATCAAACTTGGTATCTACCCTGGTTTTGGTGGTACTGTTCGTTTAAGCCGTGTAATCGGTATCGACAACGCGGTTGAATGGATGGCAATGGCTGCGCCTAAGAAACCTGCTGCTGCGCTTAAAGACGGTGCTGTAGATGCGGTTGTGGCTGCGGACAAACTACAAGACGCTGCAATTGATCTTGTGAAGCAAGCACTTGCTGGCCGTGTAGACTGGAAAGCAAAACGTCAAGAAAAACTTGATCCAGTTAAACTCAACATGCTTGAGCAAATGATGGCATTCAATACAGCAAAAGGTGCTGTACTTGCAAAAGCCAATCCTGCTCAATACCCTGCGCCAAAACTACTTTTAGACTCATTACAAGCAGGTGCAAGCCTTCCACGTAATGAAGCGCTAAAAATTGAAGCGCAAGGCTTTGCTAAAGCCGCTGTTACTCCACAAGCTGGCGCGTTGATTGGTTTATTCATCAACGACCAAGTTGTGAAGAAAACATCGAAAAAATATGAAAAAGGTGCGCACCCTGTAAACCAAGCAGCTGTACTTGGCGCTGGTATCATGGGTGGTGGTATTGCTTACCAAGCGGCAAGCAAAGGCACACCAATCATCATGAAAGACATTGGTAACCCACAACTTGCTTTAGGTATGAAAGAAGCGAATGGCTTGTTAACAAAACAAGTTGAACGCAAGAAAATGAAACCTGCGCAAATGGGTGAAACACTTGCTCGCATTCGTCCTACATTAAGCTATGACGAATTCAAAGAAGTGGACATCGTGATTGAAGCAGTAACGGAAAACCCGAAAGTTAAGGGTATCGTACTTGCTGAAACTGAGAAAAATGTTCGTGAAAACACGATCATTGCTTCTAACACATCTACGATTTCTATCACTCGCTTGGCTGAAAACCTACAACGTCCTGAAAACTTCGTAGGCATGCACTTCTTTAACCCAGTTCACATGATGCCATTGGTAGAAGTGATCCGCGGTGAGAAAACATCAAGCGAGGCAATCGCGACAACTGTGGTTCTTGCTCAAAAAATGGGTAAAACTCCAATCGTTGTAAACGACTGCCCGGGCTTCCTTGTAAACCGTGTATTGTTCCCTTACTTCGGCGCGTTCGACCTTCTGCTTAAAGATGGTGCTGACTTCCAGCAAATCGACAAAGTGATGGAAAAATTCGGCTGGCCAATGGGCCCTGCTTACTTGATGGACGTTGTTGGTATCGACACTGGCGTTCACGGTGCAGAAGTAATGGCTGAAGGTTTCCCTGACCGTATGAAGCCAGACTTCAAAGGTTCAATTCAAACCATGTACGAAGCAAAACGTTTGGGTCAAAAGAACGACGTTGGTTTCTACAAGTACGAACTTGACCGTAAAGGCAAAAAAGCCAAAGTGGTTGATCCAACTGCTTATGAGCTTGTTGCATCTGTTGCAACTGCTGAGAAACGCGAATTTGACGCTCAAGAAATTATTGACCGCATGATGCTGACTTTCTGCAACGAAACTGTTCGCTGCCTAGAAGACAACATCGTAGCAACTGCGTCTGAAGCTGACATGGCGATGATCATGGGTGTAGGTTTCCCTCCATTCCGTGGCGGCCCATGCCGTTACATCGACCAAACTGGTGTAGCTGAATACGTAGCGCTTTGCGACAAATACGCGCACTTAGGTAAAGCTTATGAAGCGCCACAAATGTTGCGTGACATGGCTGCTAACAACAAAAAATTCTACGGTTAAGGAGCAACGTGAATGGCTACTTTAAATCCGCGTGACGTTGTCATCGTTGATGGTGTACGTTCAGCAATGGGTAAAACCAAAAACGGGATGTTCCGTAATGTACGTGCAGACAGCTTATCTGCTGAACTTGTACGTGCTTTAGTTGCTCGTAACCAGTTTGATACTAACGAAGTTGAAGACGTGATCTGGGGCTGTGTTAACCAGACGCTTGAGCAAGGTATGAACATTGGTCGTAACATTGCGTTATTGGCTGATTTACCACGCACTGTTGCAGGTCAAACGGTTAACCGTCTTTGCGGTTCTTCTATGCAAGCAATCCACACGGCTGCTGCTCAAATTATGACTGGCCAAGGTGATGTATTCATCATTGGTGGTGTTGAGCACATGGGCCACGTGGGCATGATGCACGGTATCGACATTAACCCTGAAGCATCTAAGCATTATGCTAAAGCATCTAACATGATGGGCTTAACCGCTGAAATGTTAGGTCGTATGAACGGCATTACACGTGAAGAACAAGATGCGTTTGGTGTTGAATCTCACCGTCGCGCTTGGGCTGCAACACAAGAAGGTCGTTTCAAAAATGAAATCGTGGGCGTTGAAGGTCACGATGCAAATGGCTTCAAACAACTTTGCGACATCGATGAAGTGATTCGTCCTGATGCTAACCTTGAAGCGTTCCAAGCTTTACGTCCTGTATTTGACCCGAAAGGCGGTTCTGTAACTGCTGCAACATCTTCAGCATTGTCTGATGGTGCTTCTGCAATGTTATTGATGTCTGCTGAACGTGCTCAAGCTTTAGGTCTTAAGCCACGTGCTGTAATTCGCTCTATGGCGGTTGCAGGTTGTGATGCTGCAATCATGGGTTACGGCCCTGTTCCTGCAACGCAAAAAGCGCTGAAACGTGCTGGCTTAAGCATGGCGGACATTCAAACAATCGAGTTGAATGAAGCGTTTGCTGCTCAAGGTCTTTCTGTAATGAAAGGCTTGGGTGTATATGAAAAGCAAGACATCATTAACTTAAATGGTGGCGCAATTGCATTGGGTCACCCATTGGGTTGTTCTGGTGCGCGTATCACAACAACGTTGTTGAACGTTATGGAACAACAAGATACACAAATCGGTCTTGCGACGATGTGTATTGGTCTTGGCCAAGGTATCGCGACGATTATCGAACGTGTTTAATGTTTAATTAAATACTGAGATAAACAGAAACCCCGCTTAGTGCGGGGTTTTTTGTCCCTAATTTGTCCCTTTTTATGCACATTCGAAATGTCATTATTCCTTTCGTAGACACACCGACTACATAAAACACTTTAATAACGGAAGGAAAAATCATGACAAATTTAGCAGTTAACTTCACAAAAAATTCAGCTTTAAAATGCACAATTTTGCCTGCTTCAATTGCAGCTCTAAATTTTGAAAAATTAAAATTTAAACTCACATCTGGTAAAGAAGCAGTAATGTCCAAAGATGTATTTCAATTTGCTGAACAAGAGTACAAAAGATTTTTAACCCTAAAATACTTTTACCCTAAAGAAACTCTAGTTCCTAATAAACTCGTAGATGAATTTTGGCATGCTCACATTTTAGATACACGCAGTTATCATATGGATAGTTTAAGGGTTTTTGGCACTTACCTGCACCATTACCCATATTTTGGAATCCATGATGAATTAGATCAACAAAATTTAGAAAACACATTTAAAAGAACTAAGGAGTTGTATGAAATGTGGTTTGGTCCATATCCAGATTTCACAATAGCCGCAAGATGTGGAGATGATCATGCTTGTCATGCCCCATCAAGTTGTGCTTGTCGTGTTCCTGGAGCATGCAAATAACTAAATAAGGAAGGGAGCAAAAAGCCCCCTTCCTTATTTACATATACTTTTAATTAATCCATCAATGTTTAAGCCAAATTTCTTCTTTTTCATATCAGTATTATTTTTTTCCCAAAGTTTATACTCCAGAAAAAAATTATATTTTTTGAAAGTATCTTCTTTTTTTAAAGAAATAGTACCAACTTTTGCACGCTGTACTTCTTTTTTTAATTTTTCATAAAAAGTATCATCAAAGTTTGAAAATTCATCACTAAACGCTTTCAACTTACCATCATAACAAGTTTCTAATAACTCTAAGAATCTTGATAAATGCTGATTATCATTTAACGACATTCTCGAATACCCTCATTCGCTATAACACGACTCAATTTTCCTGATTTTGGAAAATCAGTTTTTTCCACTATATAACTAACATAACACGTACATGTTTTAGCAATTTTTTCTGATGACCAATTTGGTTTTAACTGTGAAAACTTTGCCTTACAATTCCTATCAAAAGCTTCAATTTGCCAATCTGACCAACTCGTATTTAATTCTGAATAAATAATCTCAGTAGGCTTGAGTTTCTCATGTATTTGATTAATACCTAACCCACCTACAACTCCGACAAAAATTGAAATGACTAAAAGAGGTATTATTTTCGAACCCTTTTTTTCCTTATTAATAACCAATAAGTCATTCCTACAAGTTCCGCACTTATAAATACCTTGGCGACCAATTTCAACAACCCTATTTGTTGAATTGCATTTGCTACAGACTAAATAACCGTTTGTTTCTATTTCACTCATTGAAGCAGTTTCTTATATAAATTATAGTCAACCATTTTAAATACTTTACCATTACAAATCAAAAAGATAAATAACACTTAAAACACAAATAAAGATTAATAAATCGACCACTCATAAAGGTCAAAAATACTAATCAACTTACTTTTCATCTTCATTGACTTTAAGTCATGTACAAAAAAACCCGCTGAACGCGGGCCTTTTATTTATTCAATCCACCACAAAACTAATCTTTAAATTGACTCGATACTCACTAATTTTATTGTCCTTCACCACAACCTTTTGTTCGTTAATCCAAGCACCTTGAATATTTTTTACCGTTTCAGAGACCTTGGTAATTCCCGATTGAATCGCATCCTCAAAACTTTTGGTGCTACTCGAGTTCACTTCTATAACTTTTGCAATACTCATGTCATCCATACTCGTTTTATTATTGGAGTACTCATCCTAAGCGCTGATTTTAAGGAGCGAAATACCGCTTAATCATTCTGCATCAGAATGCCACGGATCATGCACATTTTTTAATGTTTAGTTTCTATACAAATTTCAAAATTAAGCGTTGCCCATATTCAACACGCTATGACCAATCATTTTTCTACTCTATAACATTCAACATCAGCCAAAACAATTTTATAATTCACGCCAAAATACCTCACTATAAATATACAGTCTTTCAAATGTTATTCGTTTGTAATTTTAGTATCTTTTTCATACACTTATAAAAACTTATACCCCAAGTCATTTCAACAAAGCGTAAGATTCCACAGCCTTTGCTCCTTTAAGGCTTTTTTTGTTGGGAAATGATCATGAACTTTATTAAAACTACGCTTATTACAGCAATTATCGCAACATCTGCATCAGCTATGGCTGCTGAACAAGGCTTTCTTGCTACAGCTAAAGCAGATGCAATCAAAACTGCGACTGCTGTAAAAACCAATACTGTTGCAGCCAAAGATGCGACTGTTAAGTCTGTTGTTGCAGCTAAAGACGCAACTGTTAAAACAACTGTAGCAGCCAAAGATGCAACCGTAGCTAAAGCTGTAGCGACTAAAGAAGCGACTGTTAATAATGCCGTTGTAAAAAAAGAAGCTGCCGTAGCTAAAGCAACAGCAACAAAAGAAACTGCAGTAGCGCAAAAAGAAGCTGCGGTAGCTCAAGCAGTTGCAAACAAAGATGCAAAAGTGAATGCTGCTGTTGCAACTAAAGAAGCAACTGTTGCTAAAGCAACAGAAATCAAAAATGCTGCAGAAAAACCAGCAGAAACAGTAAAAGCTGAAGCGAAAAAAGAATGTGCAAAAAAATGCGCAGAGAAAAAAGCACAAGCTGCAAAAGCACAAACTGAAGAGAAAAAAGGTTTCTTCTCTTGGTTTAAAAAATAAGTCATTGTTGCTTATTGCTTAGTTAGAGCAAAAAAGGATGCCTCTCATAGCATCCTTTTTTTTGAGTTCAATCATTGAAAAATGACTGACCCTATTCATCGTAATATTTGAATGACAGTACACCAAGATCCTACCGCTTATAGACTATTTTCCAGTTCTACACGATTGGCATGACTCACTTGTTTCATTTGCTGATTCAAGGCCAACATCTCTTTATACAGTGCATTAAATTGCTTTAACGGCGCATCTTCATAAAACATAAACAGTTTATTTTTCTTTTCCCAACGGTTATTTTTAAGCACTGCAAAAATTTGATCGGCTTTGGCTAAACTTTGCTGTTCCAGTGAAAACAATGCAGATGCATCATCATTTTTTTGGCTTTCTCTTAAGCTTTGCACCAGTTGATGGCTATGAAGACTGCTGACGGCCAATTGTTTGGCTTGCTCTAAGCGATGTTGCTCCATCTCCTTAGTTTGCTCAGCATAAGCATCAACCACCGCATGTACATCTTTCAGCATTTTTTCTGTTTCTACATATTGCTGTTTTTTATCTCGGCTCAGGCGGTCAATATCTAAAAAATGATCCCAATTTAAGGCTTTTAATTCGCGTATATAACGATTTCGCGCCTCTGCTGTTCCAATCATTTGATTCAGCACAAAACTTGCCATAATTTGATAATCACCCGAAAGGCGCGCATCAGAAGTATCAACTTGAATAGGCGTATCCACCTGTCGGGCTGCCGTTAAAATCTGTTCGGTTTTATCTAAGAGCACTGCTTGGTAGGCTTGCAAATTTTGCTCATCTTGTTTTTGCGCATAATATTGATAAAACAATCCACCAAAAATCAGCACTGTAGCAAAGCTTAAAATAAGCGGAATACGTGACATAAAAAGCTCCGAATACTCTGAACTCAGCCACTTTGAATTTAAAATAAATTCTTTAATTTAATGTGTATAAGTCAGATGGTTCTATCTTATTTTGCTTTTGAATTTAAAATATGTACGCTTTGTTTTGCTTCAGTTTAATTTTAAATTCAAAGTTTTATCAACAACCTTACTTTTAAATTCATTTAAAAATAACGACCTCTGCTTAGTTTTAAATTCAAACCTTATTGGCACTTAATATTGAGGATGCTGGATTGGCATCTTGCTCATCTTAAGCATGGACGCACTGAATTCATTTTAAAATTTCGCCCAATAATTTCACCTAATGTAGTCATCAATCCATTTGCATTTAAAGTAAAGTGATGTACGACCTTATGCACACCACTTGTAGCTGATGACTGATGCCTACAGATTTTTGGCAAGCAAACTTAAGGTAATGTCCGCTCTAATATGCCTAAATTGAGTTGCTCACGGCCCATTTGTACATTGGTGGCATTACGGTCAATGCCAAAAGGCTGAAGCATAATATAAAGGCCATTGCGTGGGTCTGATGATTTCAAGCCTTCTGCAATATTTAAAATATGTTGCTGCATCACAAGGGAAACACCCGAAAAATTAGGCGCTGGCTCTGGTGCCTTCACATCAAGGTTTTGAATCACTGTTGGATCCGCCGCATAATTTTGCGCATTGCGTTCCAACTTCATCACCTGTTGCTGTAGTGCTTTACGTTTTGCAGGTTCTTCTTGCGCAGGCTCAACCACGGTTTCATTGCGTAACTCACGGTCAGCCATGACTGTTAATACTGGCAAACGTACAGTTTCACTGGCTTCATCTTTCGCTTGTGGTGCTGCAAAAGCATGTGCCGTACATAAGCTTAGTACCGCACCTGTCATTAAAATATAGTGTTTTGGAAGATTCATAAGACAATTCTCAAATTTTAAATTCAAAGATTTAATTTCTTCAAACCATCTTAAAATTGTACAATAAATCATCTTATTTTCTGTGAAACTCAGATAAACGGTTGCAGTTACAGCAATGTAGCCGACTTAAGCAAAACGCGAAAATTCTTGAATTCAATACTTTATTTTATCTATTGGGTTGTCTCTATGCGAATCCCCAGACAGCTACAAAATGCGATTGCAGCCTTTGATTGATGTCCACCTAAATTAAAGGGCTCATCAAAAGCACATCGTCTTATTTTCCAATCCGTAGCAGTACAGGAAACGTAACCTCATAGTGCTGTGCAGGTGCTTGCTGAAAAAAATCAGCCATCTCTAGCAAAGGATTTAGTCCTGTTGACTGTACATAATGCTTTAGACCCGACCAAGTTTGGAAATAGTCCAACAATTGTTGGCCTGTCCAATTGTAATTGAGCTGTAGTGTGGGTGCAGGCTGCTCTGCAAAAGGAAATGGAATACTTTGATAGCATTCATCTATATAACGCCGTTCTGCATCCCAATAGCCATGAAGGGTACGGTTATAAAGCTGTTGAATCAGATGGTTGAGCCGCTCATTTGAGGCCTCTATCAACGCATAGCCTATGACCGCTAAACAGCCATGCGGTTTGAGTACGCGTTTTACTTCTGCATAAAAAGTATCAAAATCAAACCAGTGAATCGCCTGTGCAACCGTGACTAAATCCACGCTTTGCTCAGCGAGGCCAGATGCTTCGGCACTGGCTTGCAAATAGCGCACATTGGCCAATTGCGGTGCCTGTGCCAGTTGTGCTGCACTCAAATCAGTAGCTAACACCTGCTGAAAATACGGCGCTAAGTAACGACTAAACTGCCCCGAACCCGCACCACAATCCCATGCCAAAGCATGCTCAGGCACATACTGCATAATATGCTCAATAATTTCAGCAGAATAGCTAGGACGTGCCTGCCGATACAGCTGACTATTCTCGGAAAATAAATCCTTCATCTTTTATCTCTCAACTTACCCCTCGATGATGCATAGCTTAAATTTAGCCCGATGGTGCCCTAACCTGTGACTGATCATGCACAATCTTTAGACAGCCTAAAGTATGGTGACATATTCCAGAATAGCGAAAAGCCTAACAACGTAAATTTTAAAATATACATCAAACACGAATGTCTTCGTCGCGTATCAACAACATGAAATATCGTCTTTGAAGGTCGGATGGCAGAAGAAATCAAAATGATAGACAAAAAAAAGCCCCAAACAATGTTTGAGGCTTTTTTGAATATGGTGGCGAGACCCAGGATCGAACTGGGGACACACGGATTTTCAATCCGTTGCTCTACCTACTGAGCTATCACGCCGATGCGGTGTATTAAGCCGTATCTGATCATATTAGTCAATCAAAATTATGATTATTTTTTCTGAGTGAATAAATTTTAGGCAAAAAAAATCCTTGATGGGATCAAGGATTGAAACTTTAAATAAGTTTTGAATATGGTGGCGAGACCCAGGATCGAACTGGGGACACACGGATTTTCAATCCGTTGCTCTACCTACTGAGCTATCACGCCGATGTCGCGTATTAAACAATTTAAGCAGCATGCCGTCAAGCACCGTCATGGCTTTTTTGTGTGTTTGTTTACTTTTACAGCAATATTTTATATCGATTGATTATTTTTTGTTTAAAACTCAGTTTTTTAGCCCTCTTTCTTTGCAATGGAGCATAAGCACTTAGCACTCTGCAAAAGTGCTTATGCTCCATTGGTCTTATTTTTAAAGAGGGCTCAACATCTATAGGGCATAAAAAAGCAGTCCGAAGACTGCTTAAGATGTGACTATGCTTGATTCAAGCCTTTACAGCTTGTCTAAATGCGCCAAGCAACGATGAATTGCACCACAACCAGGTTCAAATACTTTGACACCTTTTTCTTCTTCCATACGGCATGCTTCACTCACCAGCCTTTCTGCCACACCGCGACCCCGGTTGGCTGGATGAACTACAATATTTTCAAGGGTTTTACTTTCCCCTTGTCCCGTACACCAGATCGCACCAATCAGTTTGGTGTTGAATTCCGCCGTATAGATTAAGGTATACTGGGTTAAACTCTGTTCTAATTGCTCAATGGCATCCGCGCCGTCACTAAATTCTGGGCTGGTGTCATACAGTCGCTCAAGCTGGCTGCGTACTTCATCATTTTCCAAAGAAGTATAGGCATGTACGGTAATAGGCATTGATAAACCCTCCTGAGCAATCTAATATCGTTGACTTCGTCATTAAGGCGAAAATTTTACATCATTTTTGACGTTTTTGAGGAACGTGTCTATGACAGATCGTATCAGCGAAGTGGTAAGAAACACTAACGAAACTAAAATCCGAGTTCGTTTGAACCTCGATGGTACAGGTCAAGGCACACTCAACACTGGTATTCCATTTTTAGATCATATGATCGATCAAATCAAGCGACATGGCTTATTTGACATTGATATTCATTGTGATGGCGACCTTGAAATTGATGACCATCATACTGTAGAAGATTGCGGTATTACTTTAGGTCAAGCTTTTGCACAAGCTTTGGGTGATAAAAAAGGCCTTAAACGCTATGGTCATTTTTATGCACCACTTGATGAATCACTCAGCCGTGCAGTAGTGGATTTGTCTGGCCGTCCAGGTTTATTTATGGATATTCCATTTACACGTGCCATGATTGGTCGCTTTGATGTGGATTTATTCTCTGAATTTTTCCAAGGTTTTGTGAACCATTCACTAATGACTGTTCACCTCGACAACCTGAAAGGCAAAAACAGCCATCACCAAATTGAAAGTACATTTAAAGCATTTGCACGTGCACTTCGTATGGCATGTGAAATTGATCCACGTGCTGCCAATACTGTTGCTTCAACCAAAGGTACTTTGTAATGACCCGTATTGCCCTTCTTGACTATGGCATGGGAAATCTTCACTCTGCAGCCAAAGCACTAGAGCATGTAGGCGCAACAGTTGATGTGACCAATGACCCTAAGCTGATTGCTCAGGCAGATAAAATTGTATTCCCTGGTGTCGGTGCCATGCGCGATTGCATGCAAGGCATGCACGAAGCTGGCATTGATGAAGTGGTACGCAATGCCGTCTTCAACAAGCCTGTATTGGCGATTTGTGTGGGTATGCAAGCCTTAATGCAGCACTCTGAAGAAAATGGCGGTGCTGATGCACTGGGTATTTTTGAAGGTGTAGTGAAACGTTTTCCAGATGTAGACGGTTTAAAAGTACCGCACATGGGTTGGAACCAAGTTCATCAAGCAGATCCAAGCCATCCAATGTGGAATAACATTGAACAAGATGCGCGTTTCTACTTCGTACATAGCTTCTATGTTGAACCGAAAGATACGGCGCTCGTAGCTGCAACTTGTGATTATGGCCTAGAATTCTGTACAGCAATCCATCAAGAAAACTTGTTTGCGACGCAGTTCCATCCAGAAAAGAGCCATACTGCTGGTTTACAATTATTAAAGAACTTTGTGGAATGGAATATCTAAATCCATTTACCAATAAAAAAGCCAACAAAACGTTGGCTTTTTTTATATTTTTTGTTCTTTGTTTTAAGACAATATTATTTTAAACATATAAATTCAAATATTTATAATTAAAAAATCCACATAAGCGATAAATAAAAAATCAAATATTCACTTAATATATTAATTAATTATTCATTTTAAATTACACAGTAAATAGCCAACACTTATCAAGTAGATACGATTAAGACTCTGTTTTTTATCAAAAATAATTACATTTTCTCACAATTCTTTTTTGTCACAATATTTGGTTGTTTTTTAACACAAAAACCATAAACAGTGACATATATCACTATTATCTACATTTTTTATATTTTGTTCACACTATGTTTGTCTGTTAAACATAAATAGTAAGACCTCTTCACATACTTTCAAATACAAGAAATGCAAAACGGAGAATTCCAAAATGTTTAAATTATTTTCGGGCAAAATCAGTGGCGTTTTAACACTGGGATTACAGGGTCTCACCAAAGCTGTGGGCTATATTTTAGATGCTGTGGTACATACAGCCGACGCGCTCATTGATACAGTGGGCGTAGTTCTCTCTCCACTCACGAGCGCTTTAAGCCATGTACCAATATTAGGTACAACGGTCAATAAAGTCTTAGACACAACCACCAACATTTTAGATTCAGTTACCCATGAATTACACCAAACTGCACATACGCTAAAAACAGGTAACCTTGAAGGCGGTGTCATTGACCTGCTTGATGGTGTGACCAGTATTGCAGGCAATGCAGTTACAGATGTTGCAGGCTTAGCTGATCATGTGGTTGGCTTAACCGATCCACTCACAGAAGTACTTGGTCAAGTGCCAGTATTAGGAGGTGCTGTTTCTGCTGTTGGTGGTACGGTAGATAACCTCTTGGGCTTTGTGGCTGAAACAGGCCAATATGTGGCAGATATCAACCCAACCGACCTTCTGAATGATCTTGCATCTAATCCAACAGGAACATTGGGTGGTGTTGTACAAGACCTTGCTGGCTCTGGTGCAAATTTAGTTGCCGATCTAAATCCACTGGTAGATCTTGCTTCACAAATTCCAGTATTGGGTGATGTGGTCGGTGCAGTCAGCGAAACAGGTACTAACTTAACAGGCTTATTAGGTGAAACTGGGCAATATATTGGCGGCATAGATGCTGGCCAATTTATTGGCAGTTTACTGACCAATCCAATTGCCACTACTGGTGAATTGGTTCAACAGGTTTCAGGTACAGTCGATAGTCTGCTTGATGACATTGCACCAATCACCGATTTAACCAATCCAATTCCAGTGGTGAATTTGGCTGTAGATGCTGTAGGTGCTGTTGCAGGAGGCGTAACCGCTGGCCTATATGATGCTGGTACGATTTTAACAACTGCTCCATCTTTACTGGATCAATTCCAATTGCCTTCTTTTGTCTAAATCTCTCCCCCACGACTTTAAGTCTCTGACTTAAAATCACAAAAAAAACCTGCTCTATCGGCAGGTTTTTTGGTATTTCATCTCCATGATGAACGGATTCAATCCAACTCCTAATGACTGCACTTTGCCTAATCTTTGAAAAAATATTAATCTCAAATACTTGCTTACTTGCGTGTCCACCACACCATGGATCAATCAAAATACCCGCCCCTACCCAATAAAGAAGAAATTCAAGGTTTTCCACTGTTTCAAAACTTAGCAACCGAACACATTGTTGTGATTCAAAATAAAGAACAATGTCAGGCCATTGAGACTGAACTCACACAGGCCGCGCTATTGGGCTTTGACTCAGAATCGAAACCCACCTTTCAAAAAGGTGAAGTGGCAACTGGCCCACATTTGATTCAATTGGCCACGCAGGAACGCGCATATTTGTTTCAGGTAAATGCCGAAATTTTAGCGTTTTTAAACCCTATCTTTGCCAACAGAGATCAAATCAAAGTCGGTTTTGGTCTAAAAAATGACGCTCATTTATTTCGTAAAAAAGGGATAGAACTCAATAGCGTGATTGAGTTATCAAAGTGTTTTAAGGCCTTTGGTTTAGAAAATCCTGTCGGACTTAAAAATGCCATGGCGCTCCTGTTCCGCGTAAATTTCCCTAAAAGTAAAAGCATCAGTACGTCCAACTGGTCAAGAAAGCAATTACTTCCCCAGCAAATCGCTTATGCTGCTGCTGATGCCTACGCGCCTGTTCTGGTTTTTGAGGAGCTCCTGCGTTTAGGTCTATTACCCAAGGAAATCCCCAATACCTCGCTCAAACTGCGTATACGACCGAATAAAATAAATCCAGCATCAGACGCTTAGCGTTTTGCCAATACTTTGTTAAGATGGCGCACATTGTATTCAATTTAAGATTGGGCGAGGAGCGAAAGCATGCTGATCATCCCTGCAATTGACCTGAAAGATGGCAAATGTGTCCGTTTAAAACAAGGTCGTATGGAAGACGATACCGTATTTTCTGATGATCCAGTGGCAACTGCACAGCATTGGGTAAATGAAGGCGCGCGTCGCTTGCATTTGGTTGACTTAAATGGTGCTTTCGCAGGTACTCCAATTCATAAGCCTGTGGTTGAAGCGATTGCAAAAGCTCAACCGAATTTACCTATTCAAATTGGTGGCGGTATTCGCTCACTCGAAACCATTGAGCACTACCTAGATGCAGGCGTATCGTATGTGATCATTGGGACTAAAGCTGTTCAAAACCCTGAATTTGTTGAAGAAGCATGTCAAAAATTTGCAGGCCACATCATTGTGGGTATTGATGCAATGAATGGCATGGTGGCAACAGATGGTTGGGCAAATGTGACTGACGTTAAGGCGACTGAACTTGCGAAACGCTTTGCGGATGCTGGTGTATCTAGCATTGTGTATACCGACATTGCACGTGATGGCATGATGCAAGGTGTAAACATCGAGCAAACCGTTAATCTCGCAAGCTATTCTGGTTTACCGGTGATTGCATCTGGTGGTGTTACCAATATTGATGATGTACACGGCTTAAAAGGCCAACCAGGCATTTTAGGTGCGATTACTGGTCGTGCAATTTATGAAGGCACTCTCAACCTTCGTGAAGCTCAAGCAGTTTTAGATGCTTAATTAAGTCTCTGATTTTGTTTTAAAAGAGGTCTACGGACCTCTTTTTGTTTTTTCCGATTCCAGCTAATGAAGTGTCATGCTCTCAGTCCCCTCGGCTTTTGCCAACAAACTTCCTCAAATTTCCCTAATCCTCATTACCATCATTTGGGGCGGGAGTTTTCTCACCGTACAATATGGTCTTAATTTTAGTAGCCCACTCATTTTTGTCGGTCTACGCTTTGCAGCGGCAACACTTGCTGTCAGCATCTTGTCATGGAAATACCTCAAAGGCTTAAATCGCCATGAAGTATTTGCGGGCTTTTGTATTGGCGCGGTGATTGCAATTGGCTATGGCACACAAACCATTGGCTTACAAAGTATTAGTAGCAGTGAATCGGCTTTTTTGACTGCACTGTATGTGCCACTGGTGCCCATTTTTATGTGGCTTTGCTTTAAGCACCGTCCACACCTTATGACATGGTTAGGCGTACTCTGCGCATTTGTTGGCTTGGTGTTTTTAACAGGTAATGGCTTTGGTGCGATTCGACTCAATGTCGGGCAAATCATCACGCTTTTAGGCTCCATTGCTATCGCATTTGAAATTATTCTGATCAGCTATTTTGCCAACACTGTGAATTTACGACGCGTCACGGTATTACAACTGGCTTTTGCCTCTTTATTGTGTTTTATGATTGCGCCTCTGAATGGTGAAACCAGCCTTCCTCAGTTTGAGTGGCCCCTGCTCGCTGTGCTGTGTGGACTCGGTTTAGCCAGCGCCGTTATTCAATTGGTGATGAACTGGGCACAGCGTATGGTTGAGCCATCTCAAGCCGCCATTATTTATGCAGGCGAACCTGTATGGGCTGCACTGATTGGCCGTATTGCAGGCGAGCGCTTAGCACCCTTGGCTTTAATCGGTGGCATGCTGGTGGTCATTGGCGTCATTGTGAGTGAATGGCGCCCTAAATTTTTAAAGAAAAATAAAGACAAAATTACTGAAGAAATGTCTTAATCCTCAAAAAGCGCCCTCAATAATGAGGGTGCTTTTAAGCGATTCCCTGCATAAAAAAGACTTAAATTTAGAAGGACACCATCTTACCCGGATTGACCATTGCCCCCAGCCCATAAGCGGTTTTCGCCATTGGAATCACCATCGGTGCAAGTGCGCGACCAAACAAAATGTCCTGATGCTGAATACTGGTGAGCATTTTAAAGTCATCGGCATTGCCACAAAAATCATCGGCAATGGCTTTGCCTATACGCACGGTTTGCGCCACACCATGACCGCTCCAGCCTTGCACGGCATAAATCGGATATTTCCCATCGGACTTACGGCTATCGGCTGCGCCATTCATAGTTAAATCTGTGGTGCCACTCCAAACAAAATCCAGCTCAACCTGTGTCAATTGCGGGAACACATGCTTGATTCGGCCCAATAAATAATCATGGGTTTTTTCAGGCGTCCAGCAAGAACCCGTCCCTTCGCCGCCAAACAGCAAACGGTTTTTAGATACCCCGCGATAATAATCAATTTGGAACTGTGTATCGTACACAGGCGCATCACTCGGCAGGATTTCACTCAAGTCCAGCTCTAAAGGCGCGGTAGTACAGACGTAGGTATAAAATGGAATGGTGGTTTGATTATGGCTTTGCAGCAGCTTAAATGAAGCATGATGCACCCCAATTACGGCGCTCTTACGTGCTTTAATCACACCGCCAGTGGTCATCACATAAATCCCATCTTCACGCTCATCCACCGATAACACTTCGGTTTGCTCATAAATTTTGCCACCTTGTTGACTAAAACCATAAGCAAGGCCACGGTTTAAAGCCAGAGGATGAATATGCCCGCCGAGGGTATCAAGTAAACCGCCATAATAATTTTCCGATTTCACATGCTCAAACAGCTCATGCTTGCCCATAATCTGAGTATGGTCTTCACCCAAATATTTACGCGCATCTGCACCTTCAGTTAAACCCACCAAATGCCCTGGGTGTACAGCTGCGGTAATGTGCTGATGTTTGCGCTGTAGCTCTAAATCATAGTTCTGCGCAATTTGGTCAATTAAAGACATCGCCTCCGTCGAAGTGAAGTGCCATAAGCGTTTAGCCTCTTCATAACTAAAGTGCTCAATCATTTCCCCTGCTTCCCAACGCGCCAGCCCAGGGGTTAATTGCCCGCCGTTACGCCCCGATGCAGCACTACCAATACGGTTTTTTTCGACCAATACTGTATCTACACCTTGCTCTGCCAAATGCAGTGCCGTGGACGCACCCAATAAGCCACCACCAATCACCACCACATCACACTCAATATCTGCATTAAGTGCATCAAAAGCCTGCCATGCGTCTAATGAGCTTTCATAATAATTGGCTGGAAAATCAAAACTGCCGCGTGCAGGATTGAGCCAATTCCACTCCTTACCGCTTTGTACATTGACACTGTTTTTATATTCAACATCGTCTACAAATTTTGGCTTTGTATTCATTTTATTTACATTCCTATTTATCAATTCTGTTTAATCGCTATAGAGGCTTCGGCCACTTAATACGCACTACCAATCACAATATTTTGTTTTCTTAACTTTTTATAAGCGAACAATACAACGCCTACTGCCAACCAAATGCCACCGCAAACCAAGGCGTTGTGTTCTAAATTCACCCAAAGGCACATCAGCGTAGCCACTGAAAGCAGTGGTAAAATCAGGTTGAGAAAGATATTTTTCAGACCATGACGTTGCCCATCACGTACATAAAACCTCATAAACACGGAGAAGTTCACGGCTGTAAAGGCAATAAGGGCACCAAAGCTAATCATGCTGACCACAGTGGCTAAATCTAAACGAATGGCTGCCAAGGAAATAAAACCAATCAACAAGACTGCATATAGTGGCGTGCCCAACTTGCTATGGACTTGACCAAATGTGCCTTTATGAAAAATGCCGTCTCGTCCCATAATATGAATCAGGCGTGATGCGCTGGCATGCGTGGCAAGCCCTGAGGCAAATGTATTCATAATTTGGGCGCATAAAAATACCGATTGGAATAGCGCCCCGCCTACGTACAGGACGATCTCAGGTAGCGCTTCATCTGGGTTGTTAAAACGGACATTGGTTGGAAAATACAATTGCACAAACCAGGATGCCGTAATAAAAATCACACCGCCCGTAAGCGTGGTGAGGATAACCGCATGCGGAATAGTACGTTTCGGATCTTTGGTTTCATGTGACATGGTGGTCACCGCATCAAAACCTAAAAAGCTAAAGCACAGGATTGAAGCCCCTGCGATAAGCGGCAAAATTGATGTATCACCATTAAATAGCGGTGCGAACGTCAAGACATGCGCATAACCTTGCTCACTCCCTACCCCTTGAATGACCAAATAAATAAAGAAGCCCATAAGCAATACAGGTGCACAGACAAAGATCATGCTTAAGTTGGCCAATATATTGATACGAAAGCAGTTGATTAAAGTGACCAAGCTGGTAAATAAAATCACCCACGCCCAATACGGTACGCTTGGAATGACCGCTTCTAAATAAATACCTGCCAACAGCGCATTAACCAAAGGCAACATGATGTAATCCAGCAAAGAACACCAACCAACAAAAAAGCCAGTTTGAGGCCCACAGGATTCTGCCGTGTAGGTATAAGCAGAACCCGATTTATCCGAATGTTTACTAAAGCGCGCATAACTAAATGCAGTAAGGAGCATGGCAAATAAAGCCAAAATATAAGCCAGTGGTACACGACCATCGGTAATACCAGACACAATGCCAAAAGTGTCAAATACAACCATTGGCGTCATATATGCGACACCAATGATCACCACTTGCCATAAAGACATTTTTTTGAAAGAAACTTGCGCTTTTTCCATAATGTCACCTGATTATTCGTTTTATTAAAGTTAATTATTTTTTTGCAACAACTATGCCATATAATATAATTATAAATATTTAAAAAATGAGCCAGTAAATGCCAAAGTATTCCATTGAAACGCGAAATCTCGCCATTCAGATGTACAAAAAAACCGACTATAAAGTGGCGGTTTGCAAAGAATTCAACATCTCTCGAGTGACCCTAGATGCATGGATAAAACTGGAAGAAGAAACAGGCGAACTGCGCCCAAAAATAGGAAAAAAACGTGGGGCACCAAGCCATATTAAGGACTGGAATGAATTTCAAGTATTTGTAAAAGAAGTAAAATTTCAAAACATCAGTGATTTAATACCGCTTTTTGAGCAACGCTTTGGCTATTCAGTTTCTTATGCAGTTTTGGTGCGGGCGATTCATCTTTTGGGCATGCGCAGACGCCGTGGACGCTACTATGCCTAAGTCATTTTTGAACTGAAAATTTAAACTATTTTTAAGGTTTAAATTAATCCAATTAAATGTACATAAATGTAAAGTTAAATTTATTAAAATGTAAATTATTTATATTAAAAAAGTAAATAATATTAATAAAAAATGTAAGTTTAATTTATTAAAAATGTAATTTAATTTTATTAAAAATGTGTAGTATAAAATATTAAAAGGTACATTCAATTCGGTAAGCTTCACCATAATGAAGCAGGCACGGGCTTCAAAGTAGCGCAGATTGAAATGATAAGTACAAAAAAGACAGCCTGAGCTGCCTTTTTAGAGGCCTCACGATATCAATGAGACCTTGTATACACGCTGTGATTGTTCACCCGACTTATTGATACATCGGCTTATTGTCATTCACTGTAATAATGCCACGCACAGCACGATAAACAATCCACACCCAAGATGCCCCAACCACAAATATACAAAATGCTGAAGCGCCTAAAGCGGTTCCAGCAAATAAGTCGGGATTATTTCCTGTGAAAAATAGGAACAAGAAAGGTACAAAAGCAATCACGTTCCAAATGAGGTACCACCAAAAAGTACGGATTTGCCAAGTAAAGTGACTTTCAAAAATCGAGCCTTGCACACTGTCACGCTTGATATAATTAATCACCAATGCCACCAATGCCAATATACCCGCCGTAAAAATTGCGACGATATACAACACATATAAGGCAATGGTTAAAGTACGGTTCGAATCTTGATCTACTGAATATTCCATACACGCCCTCTTCTGTCTTTATACTTCGTTTTAAAATGGATTAAATGGTGAAATCAGCCATAAAATCAAAAGAATGTTAAAAGCTATAGTACAAAAATAAATACGGCGAAAGGGTTGTTTTTGTGTTTTATGTCTCAGTTTTTGCTGTGCCAACCACGCAGCAGGCCACCCTCCTAAAAAAGCCAATAGATGTAAACTTTGTTCAGGCACACGTCGGTTGCCCAAACGCGCTGCTTCTTTGTCCTGCGCATAAAACCAATACGTTGCTACATTTACCAAACTTAAAGCCAAGAGCGCTATACCACTAAGTAATCCTGCAATACTTAAGGCTGCAATGGCCAAAATATAGAGCACACACAGTATTTGCATGGCAGAGATATTCTTGGGCATGTGTATCACATTGTCTTTGACTGCTGGCTTGGACTGTTGTACTTGACTGGCTTTAAGGTAAGTCACTTGCT
This sequence comes from Acinetobacter sp. SwsAc6, assembly GCF_013391565.1. Classification (NCBI taxonomy): domain Bacteria; kingdom Pseudomonadati; phylum Pseudomonadota; class Gammaproteobacteria; order Moraxellales; family Moraxellaceae; genus Acinetobacter; species Acinetobacter sp. SwsAc6. Next base: position 173,171 of record NZ_JACAXE010000003.1, on the reverse strand, counting down.
GGGCACGAAAGCGCCCATGCTCATCCAAAACAACCAAATACTCCAAAGCACAGCCGACAATAGGTCGAGGGCCAGGGCGAGCAAAGTCCTTTATATGTAAAAACACCCGCTCTTTACTGCTGTCACTGGGTTGAATAAAGCCATAGCCTTGCTCATCCAACCATTCTACTAAACGCCCTTGATCACGCATGACCACTCCCTTCAGCCTATCTTTAGGTCGTTACAAACTTTAAACGCTCAATTAACATATTGCGCATTTCAGCTGGGTTTTTCTGCAAAATATCATCCCCTGTACGGCCTTCAGCGGCATTTTTTTGTGCCACTTGCAAACGCATCATCCAGAAACGACCTGCAGCCATGGCCAAGTACAGCTCCAAACAAGATTTTTCATCCGAGGTTAAAGGGCGCACCGTTTCATAAGCATTTAAAAATGCAATGGCCTTTTCTTCATTCAACGCAACACTTGGGTATTCTGTACAAAAGTCATTGAGCGTAATCGCAATATCAAACAATAATTCGTCTTGATTTAACTCATAAAAGTCCAAAATGCCTTTGAGTTCATTGCCTTCAAATAAAGTGTTATCACGGAACAAATCGGAATGAATAAAGCCCTTTGGACGCTCTGGATACATTGCAGTTAATACTTCATATAAGCCTAAAAGGTTATTGAGTAGCATGGTATCGGCATCGTTTAAGCTTGGACGAAGCTCACGTGAAACCCCTAACCAATAGGCATGGTCACGGTAAAATGCGCGCTCTAATGGAAAACCTTGTAAAGCCACATGCATTTTTGCTTGCGCCACGGCAATCTGTTTCACTTGCTCAAGTTTAGATGGCATGGGATGTTCCCCACGCATACGCGGTGCAATTTGCGCAGGCTTATCTTTTAGCGTATGGATGGCTTTCCCCGCATAAGACAGAGGCACGGGTACAGCTAAGCCTGCTTGTCCCAAATGCTCTAATACAGGTACAAGTTCCCCTGCACCTTGCTCATCCATTTCTTCAAAAATGGTTAAAACAAACTGCTGATCATTTTCACAGACAATAAAATAGTTGGTATTTTGAATTCCGCCTTGAATGGGAATCAGGTCCACAACATTTAAACCATAAGGTGTGGCGAAGTCCTGAGCTTCCTTTAAAGTCAAAGTGGTATAAACCGACATACAAAACCTGCAAAAAATCTTACATAAGTTTGATAGAATAACCGCTCCGACTATTAAGGTGTAGCATCTAAGTCGCGAAGTTTCATAATCGGCTGTTATTTTTGGAAAAAATTATGCTTGCTAAACGTATTATTCCTTGCCTCGATGTCGACAATGGTCGCGTAGTAAAGGGTGTTCAATTCCTTGATATTCGTGATGCAGGCGATCCAGTAGAAGTAGCGCGCCGTTATAACGAACAAGGCGCAGATGAAATTACTTTTTTAGACATTACTGCCACATCAAATGGCCGTGACACGACTTACCGTACCGTAGAGCGCATGGCTGAGTCTGTATTTGTCCCACTGACTGTAGGTGGCGGTGTACGTAAAGTAGAAGATATCCGCTTATTACTCAATGCAGGTGCTGACAAAGTTTCAATTAACTCTGCAGCCATCTATAACCCAGAATTTGTACAAGAAGCATCTCAACGCTTTGGCGCACAGTGCATTGTGGTTGCTATTGATGCCAAAAAAACTGGCGACAATAAATGGGAAATTTTTACCCACGGTGGCCGTAAAGAAACAGGCATTGATGCCATTGAATGGGCAGTTAAAATGGCAGAATTTGGCGCGGGTGAATTACTCGTGACTTCAATGGATGCCGACGGCACTAAAGCTGGTTATGACCTTGCCCTCATGCGTCAAATCAACGACCGCGTGACGATTCCAACCATTGCATCAGGTGGTGTTGGTAATTTACAACATTTAGCAGATGGCATTATTCAAGGTGGTGCAGATGCGGTATTGGCAGCCTCTATTTTCCACTTTGGTCAGCATACCATTCCTGAAGCGAAAAAATATCTTGCAGAACAAGGTATTGAAATGCGTCTTTAATTGACTGCATAGCAACAAATATGATTAAAAGAGCATCTATATAGATGCTCTTTTTTTTGTCCATAATGTACTTAGACACCGCATTATTTATTACAAGCTTCGGTAGCTTGATCTTATTTGGCCTCGTTGCTTATGGGCTTAAAATGAGCCAAAACACACAATCTATCATCATCCTAGTGATGATCTGTGGTTTTATGTACATGTATTTATTTGGCTTAGACCTGTACCGTGAGTCAAAGTATCAAAAAGCCTTAGATACACCACTTCAAAATTATACTTGTGCCATTTTTGTAAGACAAATTCACTTCAATATAGGGCGCAAGCAACAATATGAAACTGCTTTTCAATTCATAACTCCGAATTCTAAATTTTTAGAATTTAATGGCGATCCGATTGCATTCAAGCATATTGCACAGTTGCAAACTTTGCAGGCTGGTCAAACTTATTGTTTTCATTATGCAAGTCAAATTCATGATTGGAATGGACGTTTTATTTTGACTGAATTACATCCATTCGCATTACTAAAATCAGAATAAAAAAAAGGAGCCTTTTCGGCTCCTATAAACCAAGAAAAACTACAGCACTTGGTTAGTGAATTTCAATATACGTCAATCTAAAATGCAGTACATTTTCGATAATAGGATTATAAAAACACTCAACTTAGAAATATTGACAATATTGAAGCAATTTATTGACCAATCACGACAAAACGATATTTTTAGACACCATTCGTCGTCTTTTCGGCCTAAGAGCGTAGCTCTTCAACAGCGGCCGCCTTTTTATCTGCGAGCTGAACAGGAAAGAAACGTGTAACCGCTTGATTTAAAGCTTTTGAAAGCAACGCTGGCAATGGAATACCTAAAGGGTTCTTCTCTTGTAAATTTGGTGATGAGATCACTCTGGTACCCAACAGATAATCAAACCAAGGTTTGGTCACACACCAATTGGCATCCTGATTTGAGTTCATGTGGTGGTCATAGTGCCACGGAATTTTTTTCATCGCCCAATCTGGCTCTAAGTGTGCACGGCGATGGATATAGTAATAATTACCTGCAGCATACAACACGGCAAGGCTCATTCCTTTAGATACAGGATAAAACAAAGGTGCAAATACACCTACAGCAACTGCCAAAGACATGACTTCATTTTTTGTACGCCAATTTTTTAAACCTTCGACATAGCCATAATCTTCAAAAGCAGTTTTTCGTACTTCACGATGATGCTCCCAATGCGATTTCATATTGCTTGGTGATGGGCTCCAGCGTGGCTTGCCTGTGCGGTGAGTGCCATGCAAAAGATACTTATGTGCAACCCACTCAAAACCATTAGCAACCACGAGGCCCACAAGAAAACCTTTTAACATATATGCAACCTCCGATCTTTTATCTCACTATAAGCAATCAAAAAGGCTAGATATTGACCATGTTTTTAAATATCATTGACAAATTACGACAAAACCAAGAATAAAAAATGCAGCACCTTAAAGATTATACTGGCACTGTGTATGGTGGTCTCGGGCATTTGCTCTATACGTTTTATGAGCAACAACAGCTAGAGATTCCTTCCGCCTTGACTCAAGTTCAAAACCTAGAACGTTTCGACTATTCGGTTTGGCGCGATTTACTCAACTTACTCAATGAACAATTACAACGCCCTGCACTCGGGCTAGAAATTGCCAATGCCGTACAGCCCAAACATTTGGGCATTATTGCCTATATCGCCATGTCCTGTGCCAATTTAGGCGAGGCGCTGTATCGTTATCATGATTTTCACCGTCTGGTTTATGATGGCTCTCCCTTAAAAGTCGAAGGCTTAGGCGCGTATTTATCCATTTGTTGGTCAGAGTTGCCACCGAATATGTCCAACCAACTCACCGATGAAGTCGCGATTGCATTAATGGTTGGTTTTTTAAAGCATTTTATTAATTTTGAAGATCTGCACATTCATGAAGTACATTTTAGGCAACCTGCACCTAAGCATGTGGCCTTATATGAACAGTTTTTCCGTTGCAAGGTCCGCTTTTCTCAACCGAGTTCACAAGTACTTTTACCCATCGAAGAGTTGTCTCGCCCGTTTTCACACAGTGATGACACCCTGCAACAGCTCTTAATTCAACAAGCGCAAGCCTTACTGGAAAAGCTCCCCAATATCACCCAAACGGATAAATATTTACAGCAAGCCATATTAACAGGCTTACAAAAAAATCAATTTCAGATTGAAGATATCGCCCAGCAATTGCATATTTCTGTGCGCCAACTACAACGCCATTTACAACAACAAGGCAGCACCTATCAACAGCGTATGCAACAAGTACGCTGTATGTTGGCCGAAGAATACTTAAGAGATCCACATTTGGGCTTACATGAAATTGCACTATTACTCGGTTATTCCGAACAAAGTGCCTTCCAACGTGCCTTTAAACAGTGGCGTCATGTGACCCCACTACAATGGCGTCAACAGGTGCAATAATCACAACATAAGCTCCGTTTATCTTTTGATTATTGTGAAGTGAATCACATTTTGATAAATATAATTCAGGCAAAACTCCACGCCGTCATACAACAAAAAAAGGATCTTTGGAGCACAACATGAATAAATATATTGCGGAATTAATCGGTACATTTTGGCTGGTGTTTGGTGGTTGGTGGTTGTGGGAGCGCAATTTTTGCCGCTACCTACCCTGAACTCGGTATTGGATTTGCAGGCGTTTCTCTGGCTTTTGGTTTAACGGTTTTAACCGGGGCTTATGCACTAGGTCATATCTCTGGAGGACATTTTAACCCTGACGTGAGTATTGGCTTATGGGCAGGTGGTCGCTTCAATACCAAGGACTTAGTGCCTTATATCATTGTACAAGTGATTGGTGCAGTCTTGGCTGCATGGGTGCTTTACGCCATTTTCAGTGGTCAAGCGAACTTCGCAGGAACAGGTGGATTTGCTAGTAATGGTTTTGGCGACCTTTCACCCAACAAATATTCGATGATGTCTGCACTGATCATTGAGGTTGTTCTCACTGCAATGTTCTTAATCATTATTATGGGTGCAACTGACAAACGCGCACCTGCAGGTTTTGCACCCATTGCTATCGGTTTAGCGCTCACCCTTATTCACCTCATTAGTATTCCTGTGACCAACACATCGGTAAACCCAGCACGAAGTACAGGTGTAGCACTGTTTGCAGAAACCGTCGCACTCAGCCAACTTTGGCTGTTCTGGATTGCGCCTATTGTTGGTGCTGTCATTGGTGCGGTCATTTATCGAGGCATCGCACAAGATGAACCTTAAGCAACACTAAATGCCCACTATACCCATAAAAATGCCCGTCATAGTGTGGGCATTTTTGTGTAAATTTAGCAGCGTTTATAAAAAAGGATTTTCGACTTCACCCGCCTCTGCACGTTGAATTTTTTCGGGTAAATTCACCTCAGCTTCTAAGGCTTTTACAACATCGTTTAACACTGCTTGCAAAGCTTTAGCCGCAGCTAACCCTGCTTGATCTTTGGTCAATTGTAAGTTGCCATAAAGATTGACGCAATCAAGGTCATTTTCTAAAGTCAGATCATGAATTGCGTGTGATTCTGTGCCATTTTCATAAGGCTTAAACATGATTATCTCGCTTTTTATTGATCATATCGTTGTTATATTGCCATGCCTTCGACATGGCCCTGATTTATCCTAAAGCAAGCACATTATTTCAACAACTGCAAAATATACTGCAATAATGTTTCGATCAGCTGACTAATGATCGCATCTTGTGTACTGCTGTTTTGCCCTGTACCGCTGTTCGCGTCCGTACTACTATTTGTATTAGATACATTTGAACCACCAGCAGACTTAAACTGGTTTTGCATCGCATTTAGCTTGTCAGTTGCAACATCTTCTGCACATTGGCTTTCTGCATCCCAATGTGAATAAGCAAATTGGGTGTTGGCTTTTACTCCAGCAGCGGTCAAAGGCAGTTTGTAAGTATTGCGCTTTTGCTCTTCAGTCAACTGCGGAAATAAATTAATGCCGAGTTGTTCTTCTAAATAGCAAACACTCACAACTTTCACCTGTAGCGAATTGTCATTCGGTGCATAGTAAGCACCGATCGTACCCGTTTTAGGTAAGTAGATTGCCTTATAGGTTGCCGTTGGAACAATCACCCCATTACCAATGGTTTTTAGTTTCTTCGCAGCAAATACTGGCCCAGTAACGACATACACATCTTGCTTTTGCTTTGTCACAATAGCGCGGGTCGCTTCTTCTAATTCACGCCAAACCTTTTGGTTATTCTTTGGCGCTTGAGGCACCATGTTGGCTAAAGAGAAACTGTCAAACTGCGATTCTGTGTTTGGCATATCGGCATTGGGTGCCATGTGACCACGATCATAACCCGATGCTTTGTAATCCGATAAAGTCGCGCGGTGTGCACGATCTACGCGCTCTTCTTCATGAAAGCTATCTTCACGCGGAATTTTTTGACTTAAACGAGAAGGTGTTAAAGCTTCCGCTACCCACAACGGCGTTTTAGACACCCCTGAATACATGACGTTAAAACCATTAAAACATAATGGATAACTGTGCTTATTCAAGCTGTCTTTCATTAAATAAGGGGGCACATCACGGTAAAACTGATCTAGGCATGCGCTATTTGAACCTGAGCCTGTATTAGACACAAACTGCTGAATTTTTTCTTGTCCAAATGCAATGGCAAAACTCCCTGCAGCAACCACACCCAAAATCGCTTTCACCCCATTTTGGTTGAATAATTGGGAAAGAACACCACCAGAACTACTTTTCTTTTTTGCCATTGCTACAACGATTACTTAAAAACAGATTATTTTTCTGGAGCTTAACAAGGGTAAGTCCGCCTGTATATGTAATCGCAATAGCATTGATGAAGTTTTATGCAAACATTGTCTAACAATTCACCAGATGATGTAACAGTTTGTCGCGCTTCTATATCAGTTTCATACAAGTCTTGACGTGATTAAGTATGTTTCATTGAATAAAGAACTTTGATTATGACATGGTAAGCCTACTTAAAATTCGAAGAATCGATTATTGGAGTCATTATGTATTCTAAACTTCTAGGCCTTGGCCTGATTGCTGGTCTTGCTAGTGCATCTGTATTTGCAGAACCTGCTGTACAGCCAGGTGAAACTTTGGAAAGCTTATCTAAAGCCAAAATTACCACCACAGTAAATGGCCAACCTGGCTCCTTAAATGAATTAATTGCAAGTGGCAAAATCCAACCGATTACGACAGCACCTGCGCAAGGTGCTGACAGTACAGTGACTGAAAACACACCCGTAACCCAAGCCGAACCCACTGCAGAGGCACCATTAAATCCAGCCAATGCTCAGGCGGAACTTCCTGACCCAAACGCTGAAGCACAGGCTACACTTTCATCCTCTGCTGATGCACCAGTTAACCTAGAAACGCCTGTACAAGCCACCCCAAATGCTCAAGCAACAGACGAAGCCCTGCAAGCATCACCTGAGCAACCTCAGATTAATGAAGATGCCTTTGCTCAATAAAATAAAGGTGGCAATAAAAAAACCAGAGCTTTGCTCTGGTTTTTTTATTGCTGATTACATATCAAATTTCAATTTGACTGCCCAACTCCACCACACGATTGGTTGGAATCTGGTAGAAGTCACTGACTGGACTGGTATTCCGTTGCATCGAAATAAACAGTTTTTCTCGCCACGGCGCCATTCCCTCACCCAAAGTATGAATAATACGATCGCGTGAAATGAAGAAGCTAATTTGCATCAAATCAAAATCAAAACCTAATTGCGTATATGCATGTGCTAAGGCCTGTGGAATATCAGGTTGATCTTTAAAACCATAGTACATAAAAATACGATAGAAACGATCATCCAGTTTTTCTACCTTAAAACGCTCCGCTTCAGTCACATAAGGAATGTCTCGAGTGACCACAGTCACCATCACATTACGCTCATGTAAAACCTTGTTGTGCTTAATATTATGCAACATTGCATGAGGCACAATATTTGGCGTTCCTGTTAAAAACACAGCATCGCCAGGGACAAACTTGGTTTCGTCACTAAAACCAATACTCTTAATAAATAAGTCGATTGGCAAGGCATCTTTGGCTAAGCGATTTAACACTAACTCGCGACCATCTTTCCATGTCATCAAAATAGTAAACAGCACTGCACCAATCATGATTGGCACCCAACCGCCCGACAGAATTTTTAATGATGTTGACGCGACAAACACCAAATCAATCAGCAAAAATGGCACCGCAAATAGCGCCACTTTCCACACGGGCCAACGCCATAGGCCATAAGCCAAAACTGAAATCAGAATCGTGCCACAGAGCATCGTCATAGTGACGGCTACACCATAAGCGCTGGCTAAATTGGCACTATTTTCAAACAGTAAAATCAGGATCAGAACCGAAATAAACAATGCCCAGTTAATAAATGGCAAGTAAATTTGGCCACGTTCCACATCTGAGGTATGACGTACTGTTAATCGGGGCAAATAGCGTAATTGAATGGCTTGGTTCACCATTGAAAATACACCCGTGATCACAGCCTGCGAAGCAATGACCGCAGCGGCCGTGGCTAAGCCAATCATCGGATACAGGGCCCACTCAGGGATCAGCATATAAAATGGATTGGCCAAAGCTTCAGCATTACGTAACAGTAGCGCTCCTTGGCCTGCATAGTTAAGTAGCAAGCAAGGTAACACCACAATAAACCACGCTAAACGAATCGGTAAACGCCCGAAATGCCCCATATCTGCATATAAAGCTTCACCGCCAGTGATGGTTAAAATCACAGCGCCCATAGTCAAAAAAGCCACATAAGGCTGATTAAATATGAAACTGAGTGCCCAATAAGGATTGGCCATTAACAACACATGTGGCGTTTGAATCACGCTCCACAGTCCAAACAACCCAATAGAGAGAAACCATGCCAAGGTAATTGGTCCAAAGAATTTCCCCATGGTGCCTGTGCCGTGTCTTTGTACCAAAAACAGCCCTGTCAAAATACCAATGGACAATGGCACCAACCATTGATTGAACATTGGCGTTGCAATGCTGAGGCCTTCAATCGCAGAGAGCACAGAAATTGCAGGTGTAATGATCCCGTCGCCAAAAAATAGCGAAGCACCAATAAAACCTAGAGCAATGAGATAAATCTTTTTATTGTCATTGATTAGTGTGGTACGTAGATTTAAGGCCAAAAGAGACATAATGCCCCCCTCGCCGTTATTGTCTGCGCGCATAATAATCATGACGTATTTAAAGCTGATGGTGAGCATCATGCACCAGAAAATCAGCGATAGAATACCTAACACGGATGCTTCTGAAATAGCTAAATGTGCAGTAAGGAAACACTGACGCAGTGCATACAACGGACTGGTCCCAATATCACCAAACACCACGCCGAGTGCTGCTAGGGTAATAGCGGGCAATGCGGCTTTTTGTGCAGTACTTTGCATATTATGTGTCTTCAGTTTAGACAGTATTTTCGCGCATCATATCACCATAGAAAAAGTTTTTCTCTAAATCAATTGTTTCAGCTTGGCAGTCCCATTATTTTTCGCTATTATCCTCCGCGCAATAAGGTGAAGTGTCCGAGTGGCTGAAGGAGCACGCCTGGAAAGTGTGTAAACGTTTATAGCGTTTCGAGGGTTCGAATCCCTCTTTCACCGCCAGAATTTAAAATCCCTAAATGGTTTCATTTAGGGATTTTTTTATGCCTGATAACAAGCGGACAATAAAAATTAAAGCTATCCCCAGTAAAATCAATACACTCAACCATCCAAATCATCCAGCCCAAGCTTATAAAGACTGTTTTAATGCTCATCACTCAACTTGGCACATATTTAGCTTCATACACATGCAATAAAAGCTATGTTATGTTTAAAACATCACTAAAAAACAAGGCGCGAATTAACCCATAACATTTTATCTAGGCTGAAACAAAGACACTGCAGCATAAAGCAAGTACCCAAAACCCTGCTATTTTTTGGAGTGAGCATGAATAACAGTGCAAATAACTACGCCAAACAAATGAAAAATGCCAAACGTGGAGGCTATGTGCCGACCATCGCCAAGGATGTGAATAAACATAAAATTCAAAAAGCCCTCAGACTGATCGAACAATGGAGGCAACTGGCCAACGAACTTAAGCCTCAAATGCAGTTAGATATGGCCTTTACGCTGGAAGAATGTGCCCAAGACCTCGATAAAATCCTAAGACAAAAATAGCCCCTAATCCCTCTTCATACCTTGCCATAACCCGATCTGATTGGGTTATGGCCATAATATTTAAAATTAAAATTCGATTGGCTATTTTTTGGCTTGCAGCTTCAAAAAAAATCTGTAGAATGCAACCCATAATGCCGGCATAGCTCAGTTGGTAGAGCAACTGACTTGTAATCAGTAGGTCCACAGTTCGAATCCGTGTGCCGGCACCATTATCTTAGCCTCGCTTTTTAGTGAGGCTTTGATGTTTCTGGGCTTTGTATTTTTACACCTTTCTTGCCCACGCAAAACATACTGCAAACCTAACTTTCAAGCATCTTCAACATGTGCACTATGCGTCTTTTAGACGTCTTTACTCGCACTAACCTGTACATAGTGAACCAAGCCTTCTTCAAATAAAGTACGGCATAATTTTGCTGTCATTTGAATTTTAAACTGCGCTAAACCTTGTGCTGTCATATTTGAATTTAAAACGTGATGTGCATACTGTGCAAAGCCCGAAAAAACCTGCATGCTGATATTTTCGATCTGAACATTTTTAAATTCAAATTGCTTCAAATTTTCTTGCAAGCTATTTGCTGTTGGTAATTTTCTTATATCAACATCAGCCGCCTTTAACAAAGCACGATAACGTAGTTGTTGCATCGCATTTAAATTCAAAAATTTCTCATCCACAATTAAATAATGGAAGCCCAAACGGCCTTTTGAATTTAAAACGGAAGTTGTGGATAACAAGAATGAATTTAAATTGCTGTGATACGCAGCATCAATGCACATCACAACATCGAAACATTTTTTTGGAAAGATTGAATTTAAATTCAAAAAAGAATCAGCAAATATTTCAATATTTGAGGTGGGTATGTGTTTTGAATTTAAAAGGTTTTGAATGCGTTGAACACAAGCCTCTTGTAGTTCAACAGCTTTGATGGATGCAACCTGATATTGCGTATGCCAATGCAAAATACTCGCACCCTGACCGCAGCCCAAATCTAAGACCTGATCATTGGCTTGTAGTTTTAAGCTCTGTGCTAAACGATCTGCGAGTGCTTGGCAAGCCTGCGGATAAGGATCATCCACGGCCTGCCAATAGCCTAAATTGCTCCAAGCCAACAGTGCATCATCACCCAAAAACTTTGCATCAATGGCATATTTATGGCGTGGAATATACTGTTTAATGCTGTGAAGCCACTTCATAGATTTAATAGCCGAGTTGCGGTGCAACCTCTACTTTAGGTTTTAAGCCTACAAACGGCAATGGTGCACCCAAAATTTCTGCAATATGCATAGCTGAGGTTACTGCAGATTCTAAAATTGGCAATCCATCACAAGACCATGAGCCACAGAAAAATACTTTACGGGCTGCGCTCATGTGACGTTGTTGCAATTGCTTATTTAATGCGACTGTTTTTGAATCAACAACCGCACGTGTAAGCGTCACTGTTGAAATCACTTTTTTAGGATCAATATCCGTTACTGGACGCCAAGTTTGGAACACTGGCGTTTTACCAACCAAACTCGGTTCAATCGAATTCAACCATACCGTAAACTGCTGACGGGTAAATTTACGGTCCATCATATAACTGAGTACAGACCAATCTTTACGCTTTGGTGGCATCACACTACTGTCAGTATGAATAACCAATTCACCTTGCTCAAACTTAAATTGTTTTAACAACGCAATATCTTCAGCAAACTGAGTTGGCTCTAAAAACTCTTCAATTTTAGTTGTTGGCGTTGCCACCACCACACGATCAAACAACATCTGCTGAGCTTGCGTATTTTCGACCAGAACTTTTTCACCCTGCTCTTGTACCTTGGTAATAGCTGAACCACTCACTACTTCAATATTTTCGATTAGCTTAGTTACCAAAGCTGAAGTGCCCCCCTGAATACGCAGTAAGGCATCACCATCCGTCAATTGGCGTAAAAAAATCAATAAAGGTTTGGCTGGCCAATCCCCAATGGTCTTCGGATTGCAGGTACAAATGGTATACAGCACAGGCATCACCGCACCATGCCAAAACACTTCTTCAATATCATTGCGGTTAATAAATTCCGCCAAGGTAATGTCTTGATCCTTCGATTTAAAGAATTTGCTCAGCGCAGTTTTCAGTTGCAACATACCTTTGACCAAACGCCAACCGTACTGCTGAATACCTTTACGGTTATTAATGATTGGAATATTGCCAATACGCGTGCGCGAAGTCGTCAACCATGTTTCAGTTTTGTCTTCAAATAACCAACTGCATGCCATATAGGTACGCACAGGAAAAGTAGGAATACCCAAATGAGCAGCCAGACTGAGCGTATTTTTCCATAGATGAGGATTCATAACTCTTAAAGGTGCATCAATAATGCCACCTTCAAATTCAGTACTGTGACTATCCATACCACGCCCAGGAAGCGCTTCAAAAATTGTAATGTTATGTCCTGCATCTTTCAGAATTCTTGCGGCAGCAAGACCAGCCATGCCGCTGCCGATGACTGCGATATCCAATCTTCTATTCCATATTTGAAATTTTATAAAATTATGACCCATGCCAGCAGAAAACAAGTTATTAAAAACTGCCAAATTCTGTTGTTTTCAGCAGATGCCAGACCAAAGTAAACAAACATCGCGTTAACATTTCTTAACATTTCTTAACATTAGAAAATCAAGCAAATAAGTTCATGAATTCACTTAATTTTATGCAATTTAAAATAAAAAACCTTATAAAAAAACAATATAGTTTAACCATTTCTTAAAATTTCGTTTTACTTCGCTACCTGTTCTCGCTATCATTCGAAGCACATAAAAACGATAACTGTGTCACATATTATCATTCTAACAGTACGTGTGATGACGACAAAAAAAGAAAATACAGCGCAAACGATAAAGCCCCTGAATTCATTCAGGGGCTTTTTTTATGCTTGAGTATTATGTGTAATCGCGTCACCAGAACTTAGGCCTGAACTGGAATTTCACCAAATTTTCCTTGGTTGAAATCGTCAAATGCCTGCACGATTTCTTCTTTGCTGTTCATCACAAATGGACCATAACCTTGGATAGGCTCATTTAAAGGTTCACCTGTTAAAAGCAAAAATTTAGTATCTTGATAGGCCTGTAACTGAATCGCTGTTTCACCATCTTTAGCAAACATCACAATCGAGCTATCAATCACTTTTTGTGTACCATTGACCAATACTTCACCATTCAACACCACCAAAATCGTGTTATGGCTAGCAGGAACAGTTAAAAAAGTTTCATATTCTGCTTTGAGCTCACCATCCCATACATTGACGGGACTATAAGTTAATGCAGGACCATGATGACCACCAAATTCACCCGCAATGACCCGAATATGACCTGCACTCTCATCCATCTCAATACGCGGAATCTCGCCCGCGGTTAAACCTTGATAGCGTGGCGCGGTCATTTTGTCTTTGGCCGGTAAATTAATCCAAAGTTGTACCATTTCAAATAAACCACCCGCCTCAGCAAATGCAGGAGAATGAAACTCCTCATGCACCACACCCGATGCTGCAGTCATCCATTGCACATCACCCGCTTGAATTGTGCCACCACCACCGCTGGAATCTTTATGTGTTACTTCACCTTGATAGGCTAAAGTGACCGTTTCAAAGCCACGGTGCGGATGCGAACCTACACCATGTTGAGCAGTAGTCGGATCAAAACGATACGGCGCAGCATAATCCAACAGTAAAAATGGACTAATTGCCTGTCCCAAACGGTCATAAGAAAACAGGTTTTTCACTGGGAAACCATCACCCACCCAATGCATGTTTTGATTGCGATAAACGCCTACAACTTTTTTCATCTTTTAACTCCTATATATGCGATAGGATGAACATGGGAGCTATCTTATTCTTTTGCTGCTCCGCTTTATAGATGCATAGCAATATTCATAATCTTAAAAATGAGATAATTTAATAAGCTTTATCTTATTACCTAGAATTATTTAGTGAATTTTTACCATATTTTACAAATAATCCTATTTATATGATTATTTTTCCTATCTATCGCCCTTACATTGTCATAATAATAGAACTAATATAAAAACCGAAATATATATCCCCACACACGTCTTTGCATTCCCTCAACACTGTGCAAAACACCAAAAAGGACATAGAAAATGGCTAAACCTTACGTTCGTTTAGATAAAGACAACGCTGCGGTTCTTTTAGTTGACCATCAAACAGGTCTACTTTCTCTAGTACGTGATATCGATCCAGACAAATTCAAAAATAACGTTCTTGCTTTAGCAGCAGCTGCTAAATATTTCAACCTGCCAACAATTTTAACAACAAGTTTTGAAGACGGTCCAAACGGCCCGCTGGTTCCTGAACTAGTAGAAATGTTCCCAGATGCGCCTTATATTGCCCGCCCAGGCCAAATTAATGCATGGGACAACGAAGATTTCGTTAAAGCAGTAAAAGCAACTGGCAAAAAACAATTGATCATTGCTGGCGTAGTCACTGAAGTTTGTGTTGCATTCCCGACGCTTTCTGCGCTCGCTGAAGACTTTGACGTATTTGTTGTGACCGATGCTTCAGGCACATTCAACCATTTGACACGTGATTCTGCATGGGATCGTATGTCTCAAGCTGGCGCACAGCTCATGACGTGGTTTGGTACAGCTTGCGAATTACACCGTGACTGGCGTAATGACGTAGAAGGTTTAGGAGCACTATTTGCGGCGCACATTCCAGACTACAAAAACTTGATCCAAAGCTACGTGAAAAACACCACAAAATAATTTATTTTGCGGACAAAAAAGCGGTCTTTTGACCGCTTTTTTTATATCTATAATACTTATACTATAATTTTATCCATGCGCTTGATTCAAGCGTGTTCATTTTCATGATGCATTTTGCATTTCATTTGCCCATGGAGCCACGATGCATTCATTTGATGATTACTATTATTTTTATCTTGTCGTCAAACACGGCGGATTCAGTGCAGCCAGCGAAGCGTCTAACATTACCAAATCCAAATTGAGCCGTCGGATTTTAGACTTAGAAGCCCAGTACAATGTCACCCTCATCCAGCGTTCTACCCGTCATTTTAAAGTCACACCTTTAGGCCAAGAACTGTATGAGGAATGCATTAAACTAATCCAACAGGTCGACTGCGCCAACAATGTCTTGCTGAAACAAAAAAGTGAACCTCAGGGCTTAGTCAAAATTAGCTGTCCGTCGGTGATGATGCGCTATCAAATCCGTAGCCTACTGAACAGTTTTTTATTGCAATACCCAATGGTACAAGTCGAAATGGAACTCACCAGTCGCCGTGTCGATGTTTTACATGATGATATTGATCTGGCCATCAGAACCAATTTTCAAGCCAATGAAGATTCCAGCATTGTGGTCCGCGACGTTGTTAAAACCACGCACTGCCTTGTGGCAAGTCCAGCCTTATTACAAGGACGTACTTTGCAATTCGCGACCGAAATCAGTGAATTTCCAAGTATTGTATTGGGCACACACAAAAACCATTACCAATGGACACTCCACCATCAGCAACACGATGAAGAGTTAGTTATTCCATTAGAACCACGGGTCAAAAGCAATGATTTGGCAGGTGTGTATTATTCTGTTTTGGATGGTTTAGGCATTGCAGACTTACCCTACCTGACCGTTGAAAAAGATATTGCTGAAGGACGCTTGGTCCATATTTTGCCAGAGTGGTGCTCAAATGTCGGGACGGTACAGCTGGTCTATGCATCACGTAAAGGACAACGTTTAGTCATGGAAAAACTGATTCAACACTTGGTCGACGGCTTGCGTGGTCAAGCCACTCAAAGCCAAGGCTATCTCAACTAAAATGGTGTTTATCAGAACTAAAAAAACCGGCAATAATGCCGGCTTTTTTATATTTTAAACTTAGATTTTACCTACTAAGTCAATTGAAGGAGCAAGTGTTGCTTCACCTTCTTTCCATTTTGCTGGGCAAACTTCACCTGGGTGAGCGTGAACATATTGAGCAGCTTTTACTTTACGAAGTAATTCAGATGCATCACGGCCAATACCACCCGCATTAATTTCTACAATTTGGATTTTGCCGTCTGGATCGATGACAAACGTACCACGGTCTGCAAGACCATCAGCTTCAATCAGTACATCGAAGTTTTTAGACAAAGTCCATGTTGGATCGCCAACCATTGGATATTGAATTTTTTTGATTTCTTCAGATGAATCATGCCAAGCTTTGTGCGTGAAATGTGTATCTGTTGATACTGAGTAGATTTCTACACCCATGCTTTGGAATTCAGCATAGTGATCCGCAAGATCGCCTAATTCTGTTGGACATACAAATGTAAAGTCAGCAGGATAGAAGAAAACCACAGACCATTTGCCTTTCATATCTTGCTCAGATACTTCAACAAATTGGCCATTTTGGTAAGCTGTTGCGTTAAATGGTTTTACTTCTGTATTAATCAAACTCATTGTGTATTCCTCTTCAATCATTTCAGGGAGTGCTTATCTGTTGAAGCTAGAATACGAAAAACATCTAAATAGGTAAAACTGTTCTTTTTTATAAAAACAATCGAATATTTAGATTTATTATTTCTCTAACGACCTTCAAGATTATCTCATTTTCCGATATCAGCCTAAATCAGACTGTCTGATCGAATCCCATGCCGAACGCGCCAATTGCTCTTGATACTGTAGCGGTGAGCTTTGCACACGACCTGAAAGCCATGCGCGGCAGTAGCTCTCCGTTGCACCAATCACCAAAGAAAATAGCAATTCATAAGGAATATGCTCCAACACGACACGGTCCAATTGCTGGTCAATCCAAAGCAATAAATACTGATTGCGTTGCTGATTCTGTTGCTCAATATCGGTTTGGGTCACTGTGTTAAAACTACTACGCGCTGTATATAAAAACCGTGCGAACTGTGGATGCTGCACAGTCCAAGCAATATAGCTGTGTATTAAAACCGCAATACCTTGTTGTATCCCTTGCGCATCATGTAAAGCATGCATACGTTGCTGACTTTGATCTTGCAGAGCCGCAAGATAAAGCGCACGGACAATCCCTTCTTTGTTTTTAAAATGATGATAAACCGCCCCCACACTGGCACCAGAGCGTTCGCAAATCTGTTCAATTGTAGTGGTTTCAATGCCTTGTTCTAAAAAACAATCTAATGCTTGCACCAAAATTTGACGTTTAAGTAACGCTCTTTTTCCTGAGTAAACCCGTTCCAGCAAGTCTTGTTCGTACATCGTTGCACCCATCTATAGCCCAAGCTCATCATAATCGGTTTATGGCAATTTGAAAGTGCTTGCGCGTCATCCAAGTCATTTACAGAATATTATTCTGTTTTTAAAGTAAAGGAATACAAATGAAGGACAAGCCAAATGAGCCAAGCACTGAAAATATGGAAAGCACTGGAAAATAAACCCGCAGGGAAATGGACTTTTTCTAAAATGCTGTGTTTGAAAGCACCTTATTTCAGCAGTATTTCACCGCTGTTTGAACAGCTTCAGCCCAGCCTTTGCATCATCCGAATGAAGAAGCATCGTGCCGTACTCAATCATTTGGGTACAGTCCATGCCATCGCCATGTGCAATATGGCAGAACTCGCTGGTGGGACCATGACCGATGCGACAGTACCCAGCACACACCGCTGGATTCCAAAAGGCATGACGGTCGAATATCTGAAAAAAGCCAAAACCGATTTAACTGCCACTGCGACCCCAGTACAAGCAAATTTTGTCTGGACAAATAGCAGTGAATATTTGGTCAATGTCGAAATTACCGATGAAGCACAACAGCCTGTATTCCGTGCTGTCATTACCATGCAGGTCTCTGCCAAAAAATAATGTCGAGTACAATGACATAAAAAAACCGCCTACTACAGGCGGTTTTTTATAAGGATTTTTCAGACTTAAAACGGAAGGTCGTCATCTAAATCTGCTGGTGCAGCTGCAGGCGCCGCTTGTGGTTTTGGCGCAAATGCAGCTGGGTTGTTGTTACCATAACCATTTGATTGGTTATTGTTAAAACCACCTTGCTGAGCACCACCATAGCCACCTTGACCGCCTTGGTTAGCATTACCATAACCGCCCTGCTGGCCGTAACTACCTTGCTGACCGCCATTATTGTTGTTAAAACGTGGCTGTTCAAAACCTTGGCCTTGTTCGCCTTGCTGACGGTTATTGTCTAGCATTTGCATTTGTTCGCCACGAATTTCAGTCGTGTAGCGCTCTTGACCATTTTGGTCTGTCCACTGACGCGTACGTAGTGAACCTTCGATATAAACTTTTGAACCTTTGCGTAGGTATTGCTGTGCAATTTCGCCTAAACGATTGTGCAATACAATACGGTGCCATTCTGTTTGTTCTTTACGTTCACCTGTATTTTTATCAGTCCACGAGTCGCTTGTTGCAATTGAGAACTGAGTCAAAGAGCCGCCATTTGGAAAAGTTTTGGTTTCAGGATCACGACCTAAAGTACCAACTAAAATGACCTTATTTACACCACGCATCAGACGTATTCTTCCTATTTGTTTCTATTATTTACTTTATAAGAGTTATGCTTAAATGGCTAGCTCTTTCCCGAACAACTGCGTTAAGTGTTGTCGCGCTGACTCATCTATGAGCTGCTTATCGACTTTCACATACGCCACTTGCTGGTCGGCCATTACCACGACCTCTTCAATACCACGAATTGCTAAAAGCTGAGAAGTCCATTCATCTGTTTCTTTGCCCTCAGGCAAACGAAAAACCATTGAAGATAAATAGCGTGGCTGTGCCAAACCAAAGCTAATCAATAGCCAAAGAATAGCGATCCCAGACAAAATGCCCCAGCCCATCGCAGTATTTTGCATTTGAAGTAACTGCCCACCCAGCATGCCTCCAAAGAAAGCACCCAAAAACTGACTACTGGCATTCACGCCCATTGCTGTCGCTTTAGACTGAATAGGCGCAGCTTTAGATAGCCAAGACGGTAACAATGCTTCCATGACATTAAAGGCGATAAAGAATAAACCTAAGCCTGTAAGCAAGATGTATTTGGATTCAAAACCAAAGATCAGCACCAATAAGCCTAAAATAATCCCACCAATGGCGGTAAGAAAAATACCGCGCATTTTGCGATATTTTTCCGCCAAAATAATACTTGGGAATGCAAAAAATAGGCTAATAACCAATAATGGCAAGTACACCAAACCATGACTCGATAACGGGATTTTTGCAAAATCAATCAGCTGCGATGGCACATAAATAAACATCGCTGTGAGCAATAAATGCAATGAAAATACCGATACATGCAGACGGTTGAGGTCTGGCATTTTGAGTACTTCTTTGAGCTGTGTGAGATAACCTTGCTGAAAATTTCGATGATGACGCGTTACTTTCGGCACCAGCAAAAGCATAGAAATGGCAGCCAAGCCCATCACAGTTGTGACCCAGAATAGACCTGAAATTCCCACCAAGCTGGTGAGCCACGGCCCTAGGCTAAATGCCACCACAAAGGATAAGCCAATGCTCATCCCCATGACCGCCATTGCTTTGGTGCGTTGTTCCTCTCGAGTGACATCCGCCAAAAGCGCCATCACCACTGCTGATACAGCACCACCGCCAGCAATCGCACGACCAATAATGACACCGTAAATGGTTTCAGACATGGCCGCTACAGCACCACCTAAAGCAAAAAGCAATAGACCAATCACCACCAAAGGCTTACGGCTATAGCGGTCTGCAATTAAGCTAAATGGAATTTGTAAAATCGCTTGGGTTAAACCATACACCCCGACCGCCAAACCAATCAGCGCAGGCGTTGCATATTGATAAGACTGTCCCGCAACTGAAAATACGGGGATAATCATGAACAAACCCAACATGCGCAATGCAAAAATACTGCTTAGGGCAAAGGTTGAGCGACGTTCTAAGGCATTCATCATATCAATAAGCGAAAATTTAAAAGGAAAACTGGTGCAACTATCGTACATCATTCCTGCCACCAATGCAGATGTATTGATGACTCAAGGGCAATAAAAAAGGGCGCATGACTGCACCCTTTTCATTGTATTGGTTTTTCTTAAATCAAACTTAACCGAGTTGTTCCTGACGCTTTTTGTACTGAATTGACGCGATGACCGCCCAAACAATAAATGCCACACCAATCAAGCCTGTAACCACTTCTGGGATGTGTACACCTGTACCACTTGCAAGCATAATAAATGCTAAGGCGCCAATCGCATAATGCGCACCATGTTCAAGGAAAATATACGCATCCAAGGTGCCTTTATCGACCAAGTAAATCGTCATTGAACGTACAAACATCGCACCAATGGCAAGACCAAGCATAATGATGACTACATCTGAGGTAATCGCAAATGCACCAATCACACCGTCAAAGCTAAATGATGCATCTAAAACTTCAAGGTAAATAAAGCCACCAATGCCGGCTTTAATCAGACCTGTTGGTGCACCATTTGCGTCATGACCAATAGCATTGCCATTTTCATCTACTTCTGGCTCGCCACCCAATAAGTGACTTAAAACTTGCACGCCAATATAAATCACGATGCCCCAAATACCGGCCATCGTCACAACTAAGCGTTTGCTTTCATCCACATTGGCTGCCATGATCAATAGTGCAATCAATGCAATAAACACAGACATTGCAGGAACATTGGCCAAGTTTGCTAAACGACGTTCAATCCACTTAAACCAGTGGGTATCTTTGCCTTCATCCAAAAAGAAGTTTAAAAATACCAACAGCAAGAATGCGCCACCAAAGGCTGCAATTTCAGCATGATGTGCCATCAACTTTTCAGAATAGTGCGTTGGATCATTTAACGCCATATTCACCACTTCAAGCATGCCCATATCTGCGGTCACTGCCACAATTACAATTGGGAACACCAAACGCATACCAAATACGGCAATCACAATACCCACCGTCAAGAAAATCATTTTCCAAAAATGATCCCAACCTCGTAGGACGGATGCATTGACGACAGCATTATCAAAAGATAAAGACACTTCCATCACTGCCAAAATCGCAGTAATGGTCAGTGCAGTAATCATGGCTTGTACGCCTGCATTGGGTCCGTGGTTGAACCCCCAATATGCAGAAATCGCTAAACACACGATTGTAAATACAATAGAGAAACCAAAATGTTTCCACATAATTCAATCGACCTAAAACAAGTATTTGAATACATAAAAGTTAGTCATAACAAAAACTTAGGTTTCGTTATTTACTGCTTATCGCTAAGTTCTTTGCTGTGTTTCACTTTTATTTGACCTGACTATTGCGTGAGCTTTTAATCAAGAACACCATAAAATGTGCTTATTATGGCCTTTTTATGTTTAAAAACCACTGACCACCCTGCTTATTTTTCAAAACAACAACCGTGTTTTGCGCTTTATCGATTACTCTTGGCACACGATGCTTAAATAGGACATGTTCATGCGTTTTTCTGAAGCCCTTTGGCAACGCAATCTCAATCTGTATGAAAAAATATTGGCACACCCATTTAACCAAGAACTTGCACAGGGTCGCCTCGAGCAAGGGGCCTTTTGCCATTATATTATTCAAGATGCACATTATTTAGTGAACTATGGACGTGCCTTAGCAGTCTGTGCTGCCAAAGCTTTTGATGCTGAAGATATTATTCAATTTTCCGAAGCTGCCAAATTGGCCATCGTATTTGAACGTGATATGCACAATAGCTTCTTTCAAAATTTTCACATTAGTGCCGAAGACTTTACCAATACGCCACTGAGCCTTGCTTGCCACCATTATTGCTCATTTTTAACGGCAACTGCATGGTCTGAAAGCTATCCCGTGGTATTGGCATCCTTACTGCCATGTTTTTGGATTTATGCTGAAGTAGGCAAAAACATTGTGCATCATTCTGTGCCGAATAACCCTTATCAAGCATGGATCGACACCTATGCAGGCGAGGAATTTAACCAAGCCGTCAATAATGTATTAGCAACCATTGACCGTGTAGCCAGTCGTTGTGATGCCGATACTTTAGAAAAAATGCATCAGGCCTATACCCGCGGTGCCGAGTTAGAATGGCTGTTTTGGGACAGTGCCTACCAACAAGCCAAATGGCCAGGCTTAACCGCAGAATAATACTTATACGAAGCTCACAACGTGGGCTTCACATTTGCCTTCAATATAATCGAACTTTGCAATCCGCTACACATTCGCCATATAAGTATTCCAGCCATAAATCAGGCCCGCCGCCACGACGATCCAGCATAGCGTCGCCAGACTCAAACATGAGAGTACGGACATTCGCGTTGCCAACACATACACCACCAGCAAATACACAAAATAAGGAATCAATGCCCACAAACCAAATAAAGCGGTTTGAGCTAAAGCCTCACTGCCCCGCTCTTGCGCGACAATCACATGTGCAATTAAAGCAAAAGTAGGAAAAAGTGGGACTAAGCCTGCAATATAAAATGCCTTACTTTTTGAAAGAATAGAAATCAGGAGCACGACGCCCGCCCCCATGACACATTTCAAAAATAAAGACAGCATCGCCCATCCCATCGTTCAAGATTAAAAAAGCGTAGTCTACGCTTGTTACCCAGTTTTAAACATATTGCCTGATTTGAGCTAGCATAAAAAATAATGCATCAGCATTAGACTTTATGTCACAAATCATGCAAAATAAATGATAATAATTATCATTCAATAATTTATTTTTTCATTTATCCTTGCGAGGCAAAAGAAATGCACCAAAATAATTTAGGCACAGAAGCCATCCGCGCATTTTTTACATTGCAATGTTGCTGGCTCAACAGTGAAGAAGTGTATTTAGAAAAAGGCTGTACCCATTGTGGTTCTGCCGCCACCTATTTAATTTATTTTACTAATGTTCATATTCAAAAACTGATGTTGCAGTTTATTCAGCAATATCAATGTCATTTGTCACAACGGATGGATTTACTCGACTTGCATCATTTTGCAACCGACTACAATCAATTTTTAAATACCTTAGAAAACGAAATTAATTTTTATGCACGTACACATCACGAACTTCCGAGAACTCAAGCCTTTGAAGAAATCGAATCGATCTTTGAACGCCCGTACTCACGTGCCTGTTAATCTACGCGCTGATTGTTAAAATCATTTGAAGCCTAAATAGGACATGAGCATCCTTTTAGGTTTCGGTGCGTAGAAAGTTTTAAGCCATAACATTCACCACCAACAATGCAATGAGCGCAGGTAAGGCTTGAACATATAAAATCTTTTTACTGACAGTTATTGCCCCATAAACGCCTGCCACAATGACACAGCCCAAAAAGAAATTGGCCAATGAAATGGCAAAAGCGTCTGTTGCACAAATTGACCAAATCAAGCCTGCAGCCAAGAAACCATTATACAGACCCTGATTTTGCGCAAGTACTTTGGTCAGTTGTGCTTTTTGTGGCGTATTGCCAAAAACTTTCATGCCCAAGGGTTTATCCCATAAGAACATTTCGAGCACTAAAAACCCAATATGTAAGATTGCTACTAATGCGATACACAATTGGCCGAGTATCATCTTTACACTCCTTGATTCACGTTATTTTTATTCAATAGAAGCATTACATAGCACCTATGCCGTTTTACAATACAACAGTTGGGCCAAATATGAAAAATTGCATGCAAAACGACATAAATTGACCCTTAAAATCATCTGAATAACACTTGAACATTTTTCATGCGCTATCATATAGAGCTGTATTGAAAATAATTTTTTAGGATCATTTCATGAGCCAAAGCCATATCCGAATTCGAGGCGCACGCACCCATAATTTAAAAAATGTGAACCTTGATATTCCCCGCGACAAATTCGTGGTGATTACGGGGCTTTCGGGTTCTGGTAAATCTTCCCTTGCCTTTGACACCCTGTATGCCGAAGGTCAACGCCGTTATGTGGAATCTCTTTCGGCTTATGCGCGTCAATTCCTTTCGCAAATGGAAAAACCTGAAGTCGACTCAATTGAAGGCTTAAGCCCTGCGATTGCCATTGAACAGAAATCGACCAGCCACAACCCACGCTCAACAGTGGGCACAATTACAGAAATTTACGACTATTTGCGTTTACTGTATGCCCGTGTCGGCACGCCCTACTGTCCTGAACATGACCTGCCGATGGTGGCGCAAACCGTCTCAGAAATGGTCGATGCCGTTAAAGGCTTAGAAGAAGGCACAGCTTTAATGCTACTTGCTCCTGTGGTACGTGAGCGTAAAGGTGAATATTCGAATTTATTTGAACAGCTACAAAGCCAAGGTTTTGTCCGTGCCCGTGTCGATGGCGAAATTGTTGACCTCGACCCAATTCCTGAACTGGATAAAAAGAAAAAACACACCATTGAAGTGGTGGTTGACCGCTTTAAAGTCCGTGATGACTTAGGCAACCGTATTGCTGAAAGTTTTGAAACCGCGCTGCGTTTAGGCGGTGATATTGCCATTTTGTCTTGGATGAAAGGCGAACAAGACGATCGTGTATTTTCAGCCAAACACTCTTGCCCTGAATGTGACCGTGCTGTTGCCGAGTTAGAGCCACGCCTGTTTTCATTTAACAACCCATTTGGCGCATGCCCGACTTGTGACGGTTTAGGGACTCGTAGTCATTTTAGTGCTGACAAACTGATTCCCAATAATGAAGTGAGTATCAGCCAAGGGGCAATCCGTGGTTGGGATCGTCAACGTCCTTACTATTACAGCATGATTGAAAAAGTGGCTGCCCATTTTGGCTTCTCACTGGATACGCCTTGGAATGAACTGGATGCGGAAACCAAAAAGAAATTTTTGTATGGCACAGGCAAAGAAAAAGTTGATCTGAGCTATATCGATGAACGTGGCCGTAAGCACAGTCGTGTTCAAGCGTTTGAAGGGATTTTGCCACATCTGGAACGTCGTTACCGCGAAACTGAAAGTAACTATGTCCGTGAAGATTTAGCACAATATCTCTCTAATGCCGCTTGTGATGCTTGTGGTGGTTCACGTCTGAATGAAATTTCCCGCCATGTACGCGTGAAAGACAAAACCATTGCCGAAATCACTAAAATGTCGATTGGCGATGCTGAAAACTATTATCAAGACCTGAATTTAGAAGGCGCTAAAGGTGAAATTGCCGATAAGATTTTTAAAGAAATCCGTGAGCGTTTGCACTTCCTTGTCTCTGTGGGTTTGAATTATTTAAGCCTATCTCGCTCGGCAGAAACCCTTTCTGGCGGTGAGGCACAGCGTATTCGTTTGGCTTCGCAAATTGGTGCAGGCCTGATGGGTGTGATGTATGTGCTTGATGAGCCTTCTATTGGTTTACATCAACGTGATAACGACCGTTTGCTCGAAACTTTGGTGCGCTTGCGTGATTTAGGCAACACGGTTTTAGTGGTTGAACATGATGAAGATGCGATTCGTGCAGCCGATCATATTATTGATATTGGCCCAGGCGCAGGGATTCATGGCGGTCATGTGATTGCCGAAGGCACATACGATGAAATTCTAAAAAATGAAAACTCGCTGACTGGCAATTACCTTTCAGGCAAACTGAAAATTGAAGTGCCTAAAACACGTGTGCAACCGCCAAAACCTGAAGAACAAATCAAGTTGATGGGCGCTGCGGGTCATAATCTAAAAAATGTCGATCTGACTATTCCTTTAGGCATTATGACTTGTGTGACGGGGGTATCTGGTTCAGGTAAATCAACACTGATTAACCGTACCCTTTTACCGCTGGCGGCAACACAGTTGAATGGTGCAACGACTTTAACTGCTGAAAAATTCGATTCGATTGATGGTTTACAATTCCTTGATAAAGTCGTGGATATTGACCAAAGCCCAATTGGCCGTACCCCACGTTCGAACCCTGCAACTTATACAGGTTTGTTTACGCCGATTCGTGAATTGTTCGCACAAACCCAAGAAGCCAAAGCACGTGGTTATGCGGCAGGTCGTTTCTCGTTTAACGTAAAAGGTGGTCGCTGTGAAGCCTGTGAAGGCGACGGCATGATTAAAGTTGCCATGCATTTCTTGCCTGATATGTATGTGCCTTGCGATGCCTGCCACGGCAAACGCTATAACCGTGAAACTTTGGAAGTCGGCTATAAAGGTAAAAACATTTCAGACGTGCTGGATATGACGGTTGAAGATGCAATGCATTTCTTCGATGCAATTCCAGTCATTCACCGTCGTTTAGAAACCTTGCATCAGGTTGGCTTGGGCTACATCCGTTTGGGTCAGTCTGCAACCACGCTGTCAGGCGGTGAAGCACAACGTGTAAAACTGGCGCGTGAATTGGCAAAACGTGATACGGGTAAAACCCTATACGTGCTAGATGAGCCAACGACTGGTTTGCATTTCCATGACATTGCCAAGCTCTTAGACATTCTTCATGAACTGCGCAATAAAGGTAATACCATTGTGGTGATTGAGCATAATTTGGATGTGATTAAAACCGCGGACTGGATTGTGGACTTAGGCCCTGAGGGCGGTTCAGGCGGCGGTATGATTGTGGCTGAAGGCACGCCTGAAGAAGTGGCGAAGAATAAGGTTTCACATACAGCGAGATTCTTAAAGCCGATGCTTAAATAAAATCTCCCCTAGCCCCTCTTTTAAAAAGAGGGGGATTCTCTCCTTTGAGAAAGGTTAGGAGTATTGCTCCGTAAGGGAGGATTTTAAATGTTTAGATTCCATGATAAAACGGTGATTCATTCGCCGTTTTTTCTTCTTATGACTTTATTAGAAATACTAGATACAGCAGTAAAAATTGGGTTAGGTGCACTTATTACAGGAGCCATCGCTTACTTTATTCAAAAAGCAAATATCTCGGCTTCAAGTACTAAAGAAAATTTACAATTTAATAGAACATTATTGACCAATATTTCTGTTGATATTGAAGAAATCACTCATACTGTTTTGAAAATGTGGGCTATTTTTGAATATGAGGCTAAAAAAATTCAAATAGATCAAGAAAAAATATTTGAGCGTCTTGATCCACTTAGAAATACACTTTTTAAAGATTTCAATTTACTGAGTAAAAGTGAAGGTTTACTACTTTTACATGGATACATTGAACAACAAGAAAAATTAAGGGTTTATGGCGAACTCATTGGAAAGTTTAATTCATATACATTATTTAGAAATGGTACTGTCAATATTGAAACAACAGCACAATTTAGAGCTGACATTTTAGAGACAAGAAAATTACTCTATACCAGCTTAAACAAAGCCATTTCTACATAAACACTTACTCGTAACAATATTCAATCACATGACAGCGACATGGATGTCGCCCGTTTGACTGGGGCAGCACGGATGTGCCCTCAGTCAAACAAAAGCATTTTGCCTACTTTTGTGCTTTCAAAAGTAGGAACTTTCTACGAAATGGAAAAGCAATCACATTGTAAAACAAGGATGTGCAGACATTCTATTTTTTTATAAAACTCAATTTGGACAGCACGGATGCACTCTCAACCAAACACAAGCATTTTGTCTACTTTTGTGCTTTCAAAAGTAGGAACTTTCTACGAAATGGAAAAGCAATCACATTGTAAAACAAGGACGTGCAGACATTCTATTTTTTTATAAAACTCAATTTGGACAGCACGGATGCACTCTCAACCAAACACAAGCATTTTGTCTACTTTTGTGCTTTCAAGAGTAGGAATATCCTACGCATTGGAAACTCAATCCCCAATGCAAATCGAGAATGCTTAGAACTAATACTTGAAACGAATCTTCACTAAAATTTAATTAGCGCAACACCAACACACTCAATCAAAAGTAAAACCGAGCAACACAACATTTAATCCGAAACAACATTTCGACCTTTCACCTTGGCACGAAACAAAGCCTCATCCGCTTTTTCTAATAAATCTACCCATGTCTGCTCACCTGTAGCCACACCTGCACTCACCGACACCGTCAGTGGCTGAGCTGAATTTCCAACTTGAAGCATAATGTCCAAAACAGCCAAACGAACTTTTTCAGCAATCTGCAAAGCCTGAGCCAAATCCACATGTTCCAATAAAATTAAAAACTCATCACCACCGTAACGCACCAACATATCTGTTGCACGGATATGATCTTTCATCGTCAAAGCGACTGCTTCAATCACCCGATCCCCCACAACATGGCCATGTTGATCATTCACCGCTTTAAACTTATCAACATCAAACAAAATCATGCAATGATTTGAAAAGTTCTGATGACTTTGTTCAATCAAAGCCACATATTTCATTAAAGCAAAACGGTTTGATACACCCGTTAACGAGTCTGTATACGCGTGGTGCTTAAGTTGAAACTCCAAAGCATCACGTTCTTGTAATTTCTGTTTTAAATGAAAAATGGCATCAAATAAACTGACGGAATGTGATGCCGAAGCGCTACCACGCTCTGCTTGATCTTGTGCCAAATCAAAAAGTTGCTGTCGAGCATGTATCAAAGGCGCAAAGACCCATTTTTTGGCATAAATCATGGTAACAATGACCGCAGCCAAACATAAAAAGACCGACACTAAGGTGTATAACAATTTAGTTCGCGCTGCATTTAACTCAGCTTCTGCCTGTAATACACTGCTGTCTAAAATGTAGTTTTGTAATTCCACCACAGAACGAAAGTGGCCCACAATTTTCTGTGTTAGTTCAATACTACTTAGCGTATAAGGCTCATGATGCAAGCTATTAAATAATAGGCCATCGACCAAAGGTAAACCTTGGTCTAAAAACCGAGTTTTGACTTGCTGATGCAAACGCGTAAATTCAGCACTCTGCGCGTTATTGGGATGAATCACATCAATCAACTTCCACAAATATCGACTTTGGCGTTGTGTCTGCAATGATCTGGCCAAATCATCTTCAGGAATACTTTCATTAAATGCCACAGCCGCAATAATATTTGAAGCCGATCGACCTGCCTGATCACGCAAATCGGCAAGCAATAAAATCAGTGGATAGTAATGTGAGCTGGCTGTTTCTTGTCCGTGGGAATGATCTACCAGTGACTGCAAAATATCATAGCTTTCATCCCATACACTAAACATGGTACGAATGGCATGGTTCAATTGAACCGATGAACGTTGCTCTATGGGTAAATCAATATAAGCATCAACAGCATCGCGACCATGCTTCAATGCTGGCACCAATTGTGACACTATTTTTTGTGTTCCGATCTCATTCTGCGACTGCTTCAAGGTCACTAATGTCCGTTGCAGAGCCTGATCGACTTCTGCACGTCGTGTATTTAAAGCCAAACGGTGTGTCTGCAATTCTGCTCTTGTACTCGACATTGCACTGTTGGCTGGACCACGCTCAGATGAAATCAAATTAGCGAGTTCTGCCACCGCTTTTAAACTTTGCATTTCAGAAAGCGCGACTGCATTTTTTTGATAGCGCTGATAACTTTGGATAATGAGTGGCAATGCCAACATGAGCACAGAAACCACGACAATGAGCATCGCTAAATTTAAACGTTTGCTTAAATGCTCAGAACGCAATTCATGCATAACCCATACCTTAAGTTTACTTTCGTTCTGGCTATGTCGAAAAATAAAGTTATTTTGATCGACAATATAATACAGCTGTATTTTTACTCAATTATAGCAATCGAATACATAGTTTCCAAAAAATTAAGCCACAATTGAGCAATAAACTCCTGATTTTTTTAATTCAGATAGAGTTTTTTATGTACATTGCATAGAAAATATTTACACACGCTACAAATTAGTGCATAATGCACCGCATTAGGGCAATCTAATTAATTCCTCAGCAGATTTTTTAGTTTTCCCGCAAATTTTGGCGTAAAAATCCCAGTTTTGTTTCAAAACTGGGATTTTTTTTGCCATTTAAAAAGTTTAGCTGGTTTTTAACATACAATAAACGCACCATATTGATGCATAAAATATAAAAGGAATATTTTATGCCTTGCCTTCTTCAGGCATTTTTATCATTTATTCGCACAGCAGAGTCGTAAGCTAAAATTGAAAAATAAGACAAAAAAAAGCCCAACCTTGGGGAAAGCTGGGCATATAAAATAAATCATTTATGGAGAATCCAATCACAACATTTTAATAAACAATGTCGTATTCGATCTTTCAATTATGATAATAATCGTAGAACTTGTAAAGTATATTAATTCAGTAAGGATTGAAATACAACACCAAATTGTAACACTTATGCATATTAAATCACATTATTTACCAACTAGTGTCTATTTTTTATACCATTCCGTTTTTTTTGACTATTTTAAACAACACCAAGTCACATTATTTACTCATTTATACGCACTATTTTCATTTGGTTTATTTTTTGAACAATTGAAATTTACTTAGTTTATTTTGATTTTAATCGCTTTTTACAATTAATAAATGACTTATTTCTGGGCATTTTTTTTCTATCAATGTGCTGTAGAGCGCACTGAGTGCATTGTTATGAATCATTTTTTTAATTGGTTGACATTATTTTATAGAAAAACTTCTTTTTGATCAAAAAACAAACAAAATACTTTTCATGAATTTAATTGCTTTTAAGATCATTGACTTAATAAATTGTTACAATACAATGCTCAATGTTTAATCCATTAGTAACATAACTGGTAATTCTCATGAAAAAACTCGGTTTAGCCTCTGCTTTATTATTAGCCATGACCGGTGCACAAGCGTACCAAGTAGAAGTACAAGGTCAATCAGAATACATCGACAACACTGTAAATAGCAAAAACTTCACAGGTGCTGTACAAGGTACTTACTATTTCAAAAATGTTGACTCTTCTAAAGGTCCATTGGCTGAAGCAGCATTCTTAAACCAAGCTTCAAATGCATCTTTGGCGTATAACTACGGCGAATACGATGTAAATGGTATTGCTGACCAAAACACTCACACAATTGGTGCTAAAGCTGAAGCTTACGTTCCAACTAAATATGTTCCTGTATATGCTAGCGCATCTTACAGCAACACAATTATTGACAACAAAGATCACAAAGCTGACGACCACGGCGACCGTTTCTCTGTAGAACTTGGTGCTGTAGTTGCGCCTAACTTCTTAGTTGCTTTAGGTTATACAAGCGCTCCTAACCAAGTTGCTTACGATGCATTCGGTATTCTTGCGAATGGCGTAGCTCAAGCTGCTCAAGAACAAAAAACAATTGGTCAAGACCAAGACGCGATCACTGCACGTACTAAATACGTTGGCGCGATTGACGGTACTAACATGGCGATCGGTTTCGAAACTAACGCTTTGTTTGCTGAAAAAAATGCTTACGGCTTAAAAACTGATTTATACATCAACCCAGCTCTAAGCGTAGGTGCTTCTTATGCACAAGCTAACGGCGCTGTGGACAACAAAGAAGCTTGGGGCGCGAACGTAAACTACTTCATCACTCCAGCTGTTGCTGTTGGTGTTGACTATGTAAACGTTAATGCTACAAACAACGCGAAAACAGATACTCAAACTGTTGGCGTAAATGCAAAATTCCGTTTCTAATTCATTTTAGAATCTGAATCAAAAAAAGGACGCTGTATGCGTCCTTTTTTATGGTTTATGATCATCTGATTGTTTTCGATTATGATCCGGCAAATAGGCAATGTACTGTAAAGCAATGAGACGTGACACCACCAAGGCCAAGTACATTACTCCACAAAACATTTGTAGCATCGCCAATACACGTGCTGGCGCGCTCATCGGCATTAAATCAGACAAACCTGTCGCTGACTGTAAGCTAAAACTCAAGAATAAGAGATCAAGCCAAGACTGTAAGCCTGGCTTAGTTGGGTTCATAAAACTATCGGGATAAATTAACTGACAAATGCTATATAAGAAAGCAAAAGCCCATGCAATTAAAGTAAAAACAGTACCCGCTGCAAAGAGTTCATCTTTGGTTAAGTAACGGTCCGAAAACATATAACGTACTACACCATAAGCCGTACTCAAGTAAGCACAAGCTTCAAATGCATGAGCAATGATCTGAATATTTGGATCATTTACCCCTAATATAATTAGGGTTGAAAATAGCACCGCACATCCGACAAAACTCAGCCCTAAAATTGTAAACATTGGAGTTTGTCGAATGACTTTGGCAATAATCAATAACACCAATACGCCCATGACCCACAATAAAGCGCGAAATGATGAACTTTCACGGGCAAAAGCTGTGAGTATTAAAATCACAAATTGTGTGAGTAACAACCAAGCCGAAGGCAACAAGCGAAAGCCTTTCCAAAAATCAATAAATGCCCGCATAAACACTTTATCCTTTTTGTTTTTCATCGCATCAATATCCACTGCCATCTGGATCGCTGATTCTTTATATAAAAATTGATACTGCTGTTTGCCAATAGGCACCATTTCTCCAAAAAATTCAAGAAGCTTTATTATATTGCTTTGGATGAAAAGAATTATGTTCATCTTTATCAATAAATATTTACATGATAAATTTCATAAATTGATTCATAGCATCAATATGCAATACAAGAAAATTGATTATTTTTTCTAAAAAATTCAATGCATGTCAAACTAAAATGAGAACACTTGTTATCTACAGATAATATATTTATTTATCAATATCTCATGAAAATTTTGCCCTTTTTCACCCTATTAATCCTCTTTATTTGTTTTTTATCTATTTATTTAATAAAACTTAATATTCATAAAAAATAATTCAGGGTACGGCTATGAATAAAAAACTACTTTTGGCAGCATTTATTGGCGCAAGCTTTTCTCTAAGTGGATGCGGAAGCTCCAGCAACGATGGCAACAATTCCAGCACAGACTCAGAACAGCCCGCTCCAAGCAATCCTTCACTCCCTACTATACCTGTTACTCCGAGCGACCCAACCAGCGATAAAGAAAAAATTGAAGCACAGGAGATTGCAGCATTTTTTCTTCATGCCATTACAGCTGAAACACTCAATAATGGCTTAATTGACCGACTGTTCTATCTACAGGAATATATGCTTGATGATGAAGCAGATAATTTAGACTGTTATAAAAAAACAGTCATATCTGGTAGCACTTTTACTTTAACAAAAGAGTGTACAGTGCCCTATGATGCAGGCTCATCCTTTAAAGGCTTATCTGGCTCCTTTAGTGAATCTGGAGATCCAGAAAGCAGTACTGGCTTGAATACCAAACTGGGTAACTTAAAAATTGATGTTGATGATGCTGTATTCACTGCGAATGGCACGCTGAATATTAAAGACAGTGCAAATACTGAGACACATAGTACAAATGATTTAGTCATTAGCTCTGAAGCAACTGGAAATAAATTCTATTTCAAAAACTTTATCCTGAAAAATACCGAAACCAGCTCAGCATTTATCAATAAAGCTTCTGGAGAACTTACAGTCACAGATAAAGACGGTCAGATACTGTATGCCGTTAGCTTCGATCAAGATTCTGATTGGAGCACATTAGCAGGAAACACTTACCCTACACTTGGAAAACTCAAAATTCAATTTAAAAATGACAGCACCCGTTACCTGACATTGACTGCCTTAACAAACAAAGATAATGCAACTTACTATGCGCAGGCAGGCACAGGTACGCTCGAAGATAATGTGACAAAAGCTTGGAAAGACATCATTATCAGTCCTGCAAAATATAAATTACCTTGAGCGTATAGACATTCCTTTTCGCAATAAAAAAGCCCCTCACTAGGGGCTTTTTTAAGGTGTTCAGATTAGTGATCTGAAGCACCAGAGATACCCATACCTGTTTGTGAACGTACATACTGAGCATCAAATGCTTTACGTTCTGCTTGCGCTTGTGCTGAGTTATCCGTTACAGAGAACAACCAGCAGCAGATAAACGCCAAAGGCATTGCAAAAATTGCTGGACCATTGAATGGGTTCACCGCAGTTTCTGAAATAGCCAAAGTATCTACCCAAACTGCTTTAGACAGAATAATCAATACAACAGCAGTAATTAGACCCACCAAGCCGCCAATCACTGCGCCACGCGTTGTTAAGCCTCTCCAGAACATAGAGAGTACAAGCACTGGGAAGTTTGCACAGGCAGCAACAGAGAATGCTAAACCCACCATGAATGCAACGTTTTGTTTTTCGAACAAAATACCCAAAATCATGGCAAAAATTGCTAGACCTAAAGTGGCAATTTTAGACATGCGTAGTTCAGATTCAGGTGTTGTTTGACCTTTTTTTAATACGTTCGCATACAAGTCATGAGAAATTGCTGACGCACCTGACAGTGTCAAGCCCGCAACAACTGCAAGAATTGTGGCAAATGCAACTGCTGAAATAAAGCCCATGAACAAGTCACCACCCACTGCATCTGCAAGGTGTACGGCTGCCATGTTGTTACCACCCACAAGTTCTAACTTGCCAGTAACTGCCATTTTTGCAACATCAATGAATTGTGGGTTGTTTGATACATAAAGAATCGCACCAAAACCAATGATGAAGGTTAATAGGTAGAAGTAACCAATAAAGCCTGTTGCGACAACCACAGATTTACGTGCTTCTTTCGCGTCTTTTACCGTGAAGAAACGCATAAGAATGTGCGGTAAACCAGCTGTACCAAACATGAGTGCTAAGCCTAATGAAATCGCATCAATTGGATTGGCCGCTAATTTACCAGGGCCCATAATATTTGATGCTTCAGACAGCGTAATCTCATGCACTTTTGCAAATACTTGGATCGACTGAGTGAACATTTCAGAGAAGCTAAAGCCCACGCCTTTCATGACCATAAATGCCATGAAAGTAGCACCAGACAATAACATCACGGCTTTAATAATTTGAACCCATGTTGTTGCCAACATACCACCGAAGATAACATAAGCCATCATGAGAAGGCCAACGATCACCACCGCAATATTGTAGTTCAAACCAAAGAGTAGTTTGATTAACTGGCCTGCACCAACCATTTGCGCAATTAAATAAAATGCAACAACAACAAGTGAACTCACCGCTGCCAAGGTACGTACTGGTTTTTCAGCTAAGCGAAATGACACAACGTCTGATAAGTTGAATTTACCCAAGTTACGTAAACGTTCAGCCACCAAGAACAATACAATTGGCCAGCCCACCATAAAGCCCAATGAGTACAGCAAGCCATCAAAGCCTGAGCTGAACACCA
Organism: Acinetobacter sp. SwsAc6; assembly: GCF_013391565.1. Classification (NCBI taxonomy): domain Bacteria; kingdom Pseudomonadati; phylum Pseudomonadota; class Gammaproteobacteria; order Moraxellales; family Moraxellaceae; genus Acinetobacter; species Acinetobacter sp. SwsAc6. Next base: position 137,837 of record NZ_JACAXE010000003.1, on the reverse strand, counting down.
TTGCCGAAATACCCAAGAATGACGCAGCTGACATATAGTCACCCGCAATCGCTAAACCATTTTGGAAACCTGAGATCCCGCCACCTGCTGTATAGAAATCTGCAGTATTGGTGGTTTGCTTGGCTGCCCATTTGGTAATGAAGAGCGTTAAACCAACAAAAATTGCAAACATGATGATTGCATGCCAGTTGGTTGCTTGTTGCTGTGCCTCACCCAAATCTGGGCCAGCCATAGCAACACTCGACATGAGCAGGGCTGGAACAGCCAACGCCTGCGCTTTCAATGAATTCCATTTCATCTTAGTGCGGTCCTTTTTCCTTCGCAATCGCCTCAACTTCTCGCATTGCTTCTTCGTTTAATTGGTCTAGTTTGTTGTTGGCAATGTACGAATACACGCCACACAAAAGAAAAGACAACACAATAATGCTCAGTCCTAATGGCATACCAATCGTGGTGACACCACCACTCACAGATGTCATTAGAAATTCTTTGTTGTAGCCAACCAGCAACATGAAACCGACATAAACCACTAACATGATGATCGTTAGTGTCCAACTAAGATTACTTTTCCTGCGCACCATCTCTTTAAATTTTGGATTTTGCAGAATGCGTTCAACCTGAACTTCATCCATAATTACACTCCTGACACCCGACCTTGGGTGTTAACTTTTTTTAATTCGAATTATTACCTGCACAAAGTAACAAGCTTCTAGGGCTGCTGTAATTTAGACTTTGGTCGTTAAATTTTGACCATTTTCAATGGGAGCTGAGCAGATGCGGTATGATAAAGCCATGATTTATCTGCTGCAGACAATATGAACAGTTGGCTCATTATTGGGGTGCTCGCCCTTTATATCGCATTACTTTTTATTTGCGCCTTTTTTGGTGAAAAGCATGCCAGTCGCCTCAGCACACGCGGGCGTATGTTGCTGTTTAGCTTAACCTTAGGCGTTTATTGCTCGTCATGGACTTTTTATGGTGCGACGGGTGCGGCGGTGCGTGAAGGCATTATTTTCTTGCCTATTTATTTAGGGCCACTGCTGTTTGTTGCGGTAGGTTATGACATTTGGCGCCGTTTAGGACGTGTACGCCAACACCATGCAATTTCATCGATTGCCGACTTTGTGGCAGCGCGTTATGGTAAAAGTGGCCCCTTGGCGTCCTTAGTCACCATTTTAGCCGTCATTGCGATTATTCCTTATTTGGCATTGCAACTTCGTGCAATTGCTCTCAGTGCAGCTGTCATTTTAGAACCGACTGCAGGTGGCATTGCCTCAACCACCAATGGAGTACTGTTCCTCACAGGAATTTTGGCCATTTTAGCCATGATCTTTGGCACACGACAAATTGCCAACACCGAGCAACATGGTGGCCTCATGCTGGCTGTGGCCTTTGAGTCATTTGTGAAGCTTTTTGCACTATTGGCTGTAGCAGCCTTCTTTATGTTTGAAGCACCCGAAAATTTGCATCAAATTAGTCAAGACATCAGCATTACGTTTAAAGAAGTGCAAATGTTTGGCGTACCTGAAAGTTTTTGGGTACAAACTTTATTGGCAGCCTTGGCCATTATTTGTTTACCACGTCAGTTTCATGTGGCCGTGGTCGAACTCCGTGATGAAAAGCATATTCGTGGGGCACGCCGTTGGTTTGCCGTGTATCTGATTTTAACTACTATTGCTATTATTCCAATTGCCAGCTGGGCCTTACATGCAGCCCCTGCGTATTTAGCAATTCCAGATGTTGCTGTACTGTCTTTACCACTGAGCTATAGTCAAGATTGGTTAACGCTACTGGCCTTCTTAGGGGGCTTTTCTGCCTCAACAGGTATGCTATTGGTGTCCTCTGTTGCTTTATCAATCATGCTCAGCAATGACTTGATTATGCCTGCACTTTGGCGCACCAACATTTTGGCTCGTCACGATAAACGCTTGCCACTGGTACTAAAATTTACCCGTCGCGTATGTATTTTAGCCGTGATGCTGTTGGGCTTTTTGTTCTTCCATTTCTTCAATGATATTGATCAACTGTCTGTATTTGGTCTCTTGGCCTTTAGTGCAGTTGCGCAGTTCGCACCTGCACTGATTGGTGGCTTATATTGGCGTGGTGGTAGTAAACAAGGCGTGTATGCAGGTCTGCTCACTGGCTTTGCCATGTGGGCCTATACCTTATTATTTCCAACTGTTTTACGCAGTTTGCCTGCACCCTTTGAAGCGTTAAGCCAACAAATTATTCAAGATGGCCCCTTTGGCATTAACTGGTTACGTCCTGAAGCCTTACTCGGTTTTGAGTCTTTTGATCCGCTTACGCATGGTGTGGTCTGGGCCTTAGGTCTGAACATCCTGTTGTATATTTGGGTATCTCGTATTTTCCGTCCAAGCATTGCCGAGCAAATTCAGGCCGAAAGCTTTTTCTATTACGAAACCAAGCCACTGCCGTCGCACAATGCTTCTAGTGATATTAATTATTTACACCACGACGTTGCACGCTTAAAAGTCGGTGATCTATTGACACTCGCAAAACGAATTACTGGTGAGGGTCCTACCCTACGTGCCTTCCAACAATTCTGTACGCAAAACAATGTCACCCTCAATGAAAACAGTAGTGCCAATGGCATGTGGTGGCGTTTTACCGAGCAATATCTTGCGGGTACGATTGGCGCGGCCTCTGCCCGTACTTTGCTGACCACAGCGATGGTCAACAACGGTCTGGCTTTAGGTCAGGTGGCCAATATTTTAGACCAAGCTTCACAGTGGCAGCGCTTTAACCAAAACCTCATCATGACCATGATTGACCACATGACCCAAGGGGTGAGCGTGGTCGATGAAAATATGTGTTTGGTGGCATGGAATAACCAATATCTCAAGCTTTTTGATTATCCAAAAGATATTGTCTATGTTGGTTGCCCAATTTCAGACCTGATTCGTTATAACGCCGAGCGCGGTGAATGTGGTCCTGGTTCGATTGAAGAACACGTCCGTAAGCGAATTCATTGGATGCAAGTCGGCAGTTCGCATGAATTTGAACGGATTCGTAAAGATGGTCGTGTCATTCAGATGCGCGGTAATCCAATTGAAGGTGGTGGCTTTGTGACGACTTTTGCTGATATTACCGCATTCCGTGAAAACGAAGCTGTACTTGAAGCACGTGTACAAGATCGTACTCAACAATTGGCGGATGCACTATCTGAACAACAATTGGCACGTGAAGTGGCCGATAAAGCCAATATGTCGAAAAGTCGCTTTATTGCAGCGGCCAGCCATGACTTATTACAACCGATGCATGCAGCTCGCTTATTTAGTACAGCCTTAGAGCAAAGTGTGCAAAATGATGAAGACCGTCGCACCCTACAACAGCTTGATCGCGCCCTACACGGTGCAGAAAGCATGCTGTCGGCTTTACTTGATATTGCACGCCTAGAAGGCGGTACGATTCAGCCGAAGCGTCAAGCTTACCCGTTGCATGACTTACTCAGCGATTTAGAATTACAGTTTAAATCGATCGCAGCGCAACGTGGCATTCAGTTTAAAGTGCATGATGTTCAATTCTGGATTGACACAGACCCACAATGGATTCGACGGATTATTCAAAACTTTGTGAGTAATGCACTGCGCTATACCGCGCGTGGGCGCGTGGTGGTCGGCGTATTACGCTCGAGCACTCAGCCACAGCATATTCGTATTGGGGTGTGGGACACTGGCCCTGGGATTGCAGAAGAACAACGCATCAAACTCTTCCAAGAGTTTGAGCGCTGTGGCCATACCTCACCTTGGGGTGAGCAAGGCTTAGGTCTGGGCTTGGCGATTGTCCAACGGATGACCAGCTTACTCGACTACCCTGTGCATGTGTATTCAGATTTGGGCAAAGGCTCATGCTTTATGATTGAAGTGCCTTTGGTTGAAGCACCTAAAGTGGTGGCTGCCCCTGTACAAGCAGTACCACTACGTACCAAAGCCTATAAAATTTTATGCTTAGACAACGATGAAACCATTTTGGAAGGAATGTCGACCTTACTGACCAAATGGGGTTATCAAGTCTTTAAAGCCACAGAACCCGAGCAAGCTTTGGCCATGATTGAACAAGAAAATATTCAAGTTTGGTTGGTCGATCAGCATTTAAATAATGGTAAGATCGGACTCGACTTTATCTTGAATAACCGCCAAGAAAATGTCCCGACTGCGCTGATTACGGCGGACTCTGATCCAGAATTACCGCAGCGCCTCAAAGAGCACAATATTGTATTGCTGAAAAAACCGCTGAAACCTGCATCTTTACGTTCTTGGCTGTCTGGCTTAAAAATTTCCAGCGCTGATTAAGCTGAAAATTTCGCGTCATCAAGGCCTATTTCAATCCTCTGAAATAGGCTTTTTTGATTATCACGATGTAATCATCTCGACGATTGGCTGGAGTTTTATGCAAATGTGCATAAAAGCTCAAAAAACATGCAAACACAAACAGATTAATTGACCAAAAATATCAAAATCTATTTACCTATGGCGAAATATAACTTCATTTTAAGTGAACAGTTGTACACTTACTTACAATTTTTTAAGTGATTGTTTAAGCAATTATTTTTTGTAAATTTTGTTATTTTTAATACTTTAGTCGTATTTTTTTTAAACAATAAAAAGCTCAAAACACAAGTAAACAACGGCCTCATTTTTTGCTCACTGTTCAGCTTAATATCAGGCTCATCCCATTCAGAGGAATTTCGCTATGGACATGTCCAAAGATCTAGCACAAGGTTTAGCCCAAACACAGCAATTTCATCGCCAATACGGTGCCAATGCACTACTCCCCGAAATTAGCTGGACTGAAGTTTTTGATCACAGCAGCTTAGCACCAGAACAAGTACAAGCACTTGAAGTGCTGTATCAAAGTGCTGTTCCCCTAGCACTACAAGTATTTGAAGAACTTAATTTTGATGTATTTACACCGGCTGCCTATAAACCACAAGGTTTAGGTTTGTTTGATCGTTTGGCCGAGCAAGAACAAGCGCTGTTAGCACGCTTACAGGCCGAATCAAAACATTTACCTACAGCAGTACATCATCAAATTTGGAGTATGTTACTGCGTGGTGGTGCCGTATTGGTGTTTAAAGCATGGCTGGGCAAAGTGAAAACTGGCCTTAACCAAATAGATACCACACAGTTTGATGAATTATCTGACTTACTGTTTATTAAGACTTCGCCTTTTGAGTTGGCGGGCTATTTAGATGTCGATATTAATTCCAAACAAGACCATATTTTCCTCATGCAAGGCCAAGATGTTTATCTTGATCGTTTTAATAGCCTCGAAACGGCCGCGCTCTTTGTAGACTTGGGTGTATATGATGCAGCCTTTTTAAGCCTACGCGATGACCATGTGGCGGCTTACTTAAAAAGTAAGGGCTATGTGACGGATGAACAAATTGAAGAACTACAATGTGCCTTAAATCCACTGTTTTGTACGGACTTAAATCCAAAACAAAATTATGTGGTTTAAGCGAGCCCTGATTTAGACTGCGCTAGCCACACTGAACCTATAAAAAAAGACCTCGGATGAGGTCTTTTTTTATCAGTGCCTTGTTGGCTGCATGTGCGAAAGTACGCGCACGCTTCACACCATCAAACAGCCTTACATTTTTTTATCTTCAATATTTAACGCATTAATAGCCAATACCGCTTGAGTACGATTTTGTACCCCCAATTTACGGAAAATGGCTGTCACATGCGCTTTAATGGTCGCTTCTGAAACATCGAGCTCATAGGCAATTTGTTTGTTGAGCAAACCTTCTGCCACCATCATCAATACACGGAACTGTTGAGGCGTCAGTGATTGAATACGTTCTGCTAATGCGGTTTCATCTGCCGCACGCGGGTCAAATGCAGTACTACTTGGCAAGTTTGGCGGTAACCAGATATCACCTTCCAAAACTTGACGAATTGCTTCACCAATATGGCTTGGATGCGCTGATTTTGGAATATAGCCCATTGCACCATGTGCAATCGCACGATGAATAATCGAAGATTCTTCATGTGCAGAGACCACGATAATTGGAATTGCTGGATACTGTGCACGGACATGCACCAAAGCAGAAAAACCTGAAGCACCGGGTAAATTTAAATCCAGTAAAACAAGATCTGGCTCTGCGCCACTTTCTAAACGTTCATAAAATTCATTGACTGCAGCAGTCTCATGAATTTGAGCCTGCGGTAGACTATAACGAACAGCCTGAATTAAAGCATGACGAAACAATGGGTGATCATCAACGATTAAAATATTCATAAGCAGCGTGAGAGATCTTGTGCACAATAGCCCTATTCTAACCACACAAGCTCTATTTAGGATATGCAGGAACTCACTATTTTTAAAAGAATATGCTTTTTTTCACCTGAATTTATCTACTTTTCTTCAATTTCTCTAAATCTGCATTTCTAATCTTTTTTTTTTATAAATTTTATCAAGCACATGAAAATACTTAGTAGCTAAAAATATAAATTTAAATTTCAACTAATTAATAGGTATTTATCTGGCTATAAATACCATAAAAACTTATATCTCAAAAACAGATAACTTTTCGTCTTTTCCTTATTTTACAGAAATTAGCCTGATCGGCCTTAATGATTGTTATTCCGAGCTAACCCATTTTCAGGTTAAAAAATGTCAAATGTAAATCTACAAAAACCACTCAATATTGTTGCTGTATCAGGTGGTCTCAATAATCCTTCAAAAACTGAAGCTTTGGTTCAAGCGATTTTAGATGAACTGGCAGATGCCACACCAATCAATGTGCACTTTATTAAATTTAGTGAAATTGGCCAATTATTGGGTGGCGCAATTTACCGTAATCAATTGCCCCAACGTGTGCAAGATGACTTGGCTGCCGTAGAAGCTGCTGATGCGCTGATTGTGGGTACACCAGTTTATCGCGCTTCATTTACAGGATTATTCAAACACTTCTTTGACTTTGTAGAACAAACTGCATTGGTCGATGTACCAGTATTGCTGGCAGCATCTGGCGGTTCAGAGCGTCATGCTTTGGTACTCGAACACCAGTTACGTCCATTGTTTAGCTTCTTCCAAGCACAGACACTGCCAATTGGTGTGTATGCAACAGATCGCGACTTCACACCTGAATACACCATTCATAGCGAATTACTGCGCGAGCGTATTACCTTAGCCGTAGCACGTGCTTTACCTGTACTTGAGTGGGCACCTGCCAAAGGTCTTCGTGCTGAAGCCGTTAAAGAAAAATCTCAACAAGCCAATCAGAACTTAGGTATTAACAAACAAATTGAACAAGCCGAAGTTCTGCCTTCAGCCGCTGTTCCAAGTTTAGATGCTGCTGAAGCGCGCTTACATCATAAAAAACCAAAGACACACGTCGCTTAATCTTGAGCTCATTCGAGGGTATATGCCATGTCAAAGAATAATCAGAACATCACATTTGCATACTGGGTTCCCAATGTAAGTGGTGGCTTAGTGGTGAGCCAAATTGAACAACGCACCGATTGGAGCTATGACTACAACGTGCGCTTAGCGCAAGCCGCTGAAAAAAGTGGCTTCGATTATGCCTTAACGCAAATCCGCTTTACAGCTGGCTACAATGCAGAAAATCAGCATGAGTCTGTGAGTTTTAGTCATGGCATATTGGCAAAGACCGAGCGCCTCAAAGTGATTGCAGCGATTTTACCCGGTCCATGGAAACCCGCGCTGGCGGCGAAACAGCTGGCAACCATTGATCATCTCACTAATGGCCGTATTGCCATTAATGTGGTGAGTGGTTGGTTCCGTGGGGAGTTTGATGCAATTGGTGAAGAATGGCCTGAACACGATCAGCGCTATGCACGCTCAGAAGAATTTATTCGTAGTTTAAAAGGCATTTGGACACAAAATAACTTTAGTTTTGATGGCAAGTACTATCAATTTAAAGACTATACCTTAAGCCCAAAACCACTACAAAAACCACATATTGAAATTTTCCAAGGTGGTAGTTCACGTGCAGCCCGCGATATGGCTTCACGGGTATCAGATTGGTACTTTACCAATGGCAACACCCCTGAAGAGCTGAAAAAACAAATTGATGATATCCGTGAAAAAGCCAAAGCCAACAACCATCAAGTCAAAGTTGGGGTCAATGCTTTTATTATTGCCCGCGATACCGAAGAAGAAGCAAAAGCTGTCTTGCAAGAAATCATTGATAAAGCCAATGTAGAAGCAGTAAATGCCTTTGGTGATGCCACCCGTGAGGCAGGTGCAGCCACGCAAGAAGGCGAAGGCAACTGGGCAAAATCAACTTTTGAAGATTTAGTTCAGTACAACGATGGTTTCCGTACCAATTTAATCGGTACTCCACAACAAATTGCCGAACGTATTGTGGAACTTAAAAGTGTAGGCGTAGATTTAATCTTATCGGGCTTTTTACACTTTATTGAAGAAGTCGAATACTTCGGTGAAAAAGTATTGCCATTGGTGCGCGAGTTGGAAGCACAGCAGCAAATTCCAGCAAAGGCGGTCTCAGTCGCTTAGCAAACTCAACACACCCTAATAACGACTATAATTTTGGCAATTGTGATTTGTTCCTCCAAGGCTCGGCTTGGAGGATTTTTTATTGCGCACTTTTATTTATTTGCACTGTGTTTTGAATCGTCACAGGCCTGTTTTAAGCCTTGCATTGCATCTGGTGCCATTGGTGCAGTCATCATACCACGGTAGTTCATACAGGCTTGGCTTTCTTGCATCACTTGAGGCTGAGTACTGGCACAGCCATAAATGAGCATCGCAGTACAACTCAAAAACAACATCTGAAATAGCTTGTTCATCCTCAACTCCCAAAATAGTTGACTTTCGAAGTGTATACCGCCCTACTGTGCTGGCCTACTTTAAAACCGTAAAATTTCCGCACAATTTTCAACACCAAAGCCACAAAATCCATTTACACTTAAAACGCTACACATTCAGCTCAAAGGAAATCTGCAGATGTACACAGGCATTGTTCAAGGCTTAGAAAAAATTCTAGACATCCGCCAGGGGGATGGCTTTATTACATTGGTCGTTTCCAATGATCACAATTTTTTCCATGATGTTTTTATCGGTGCCAGTGTTGCGCTCAATGGGACATGCCTGACTGCAACGCAGATCGATTTAGCTGCCAATCAAGTGCATTTTGATGTTTCAAATTTAACGCTTAGCTTAACGACTTTAGGAAGTCTCAAAACTGGCGATGAAGTCAATATTGAACGCTCTGCCAAAGTGGGGGCTGAAAATGGTGGCCATAATCTGTATGGACATATTGAAGGCATGGCTACTGTCAAGCAGCTGAGTCGTACAGGTGATACCGTGCATATTGATATTGAAATTCCACAGGGCAATATCAAATACTTTTTTTTAAAAGGCTTTATTGGCCTCAATGGTTGTAGCCTCACCGTCAACCGTGTAGACCGTGATGCCTCAGAAATATCCATTGACTTGATTCCTGAAACACTACGCCTCACCACATGGAAAAATGTCAAAGCTGGCGATGCTGTGAACTACGAAATTGATCAAACCACGCGTACGTTGGTGGATACCTTAGAAAATATCCACCGTCGATAAAACCTACGTATCGCTTCATTTTTTACAATGCAAAATTAAAAAAGGGCTTCAATGAAGCCCTTTTTTGCATAGCAACGTTTAAGAATAAAAGCTTGGATCGGGTACTTTGCCTGTCAGTACCCACTCACCAATTTCCTGATATTTATAATCAATGGGATCATGCAAGGTTTGTGTACGCACATTACGCCAAAAACGGTCTAAATTCAGCTTGGCTGTGGTGGCACGTGCACCCATCACTTGGAAAATATTCTGGGTAATATTTAATGATGCATTGGTGGCTGCAATTTTTGCCGTGGCAATAGCAACAGACACTTCACCACGCTGTGCTGCTGTTAAGTTTGCACCTACATCCCAAGCCGCTTGCAATTGATCAATCGCTTTGTGCGCCAGCAAACGTACGCTTTCGAGCTGTACATAAAAATCTGCAAAGTGTTTTTGGGTATAGGGATCATTCACCGCATTTTCAGCTAAAGATTTTGACCATGCCTTTTGCGTTTGCACGGTCTCTATTGCTGTTTGATATGCACCTTCTGCCACGCCCAAAAATAAATGCACAAAAATCAGCTGTGCAATCAGTGGACGTAGGCTGGAATACGGCGTACTGAGTGGCCCTGGATTTAACAACAACTCACTTTCATGAATTTTCACTTGTTCAAAATGACTGGTGCCACTATCCGTTTGGCGCTGTCCCATATTGTTCCAATCACCTAAAAAGCTCACGCCTTCACGTGCTGTTGGAATTACTCCAATTAATAATTTGCCTGCATCGTTATAACCCGAGCAGAGTAAAATGTCGGAATCGATAGAGCCTGAACAAAAGCTTTTATCGCCCTGAAAGACGTATTCTTCTGGCGCAGTTTTTACCGCGGTTGTGCGACGGTCTAAAGGGTTTAAAGTATTGCCCCAAAACAAATTTTTCGCTGCCGTTTGTTTAAACCATGCGCCATATTGCTCAGGCTGGGCAAAGAGCTGCACCGTGGCAATCAATAAGTGATGAAAGCCATACACATGTGCCAAAGAACTATCAACACGAGCAATGGTTTGTATGGTTTTAAAAATCTGTTGCCAGCCAGCATCTTGGCCACCATATTCACGTGGAATCGACAGCGATAACAAACCACTTTGACGGATTAAATCACGCTCATGCTTTGGGTTTCCGCCCTGCTTATCACGTGCCGCCGCTGTTTTTGCAAACTCATCAGCAAGTTGTTGTGCAATCTGTAGAGGGTCTCGCGACAAAGGCGTTGAAGCATTCATATTATTCAAATCTAATGTTCTCGTTCTATCCAAGCTTAACAGAGCACTTAGGCCTGATTTATATCAATGCCTGCTGTACTTATTCTAAAATTAAAAATGCTGCCATGACGGCAGCATTTTTCTAATCTCCCCAATTCAGTGTTCGTTGCCATGACTGAGTCAGAATTAAAGCTAAAAGCAGAATTTCGCTGTTATCGCCTAGCCTTTAGATTGAACCTCAGCAATTAGCTGATCCACCACGGCAGGATCTGCCAGCGTCGAAGTATCGCCTAAGCTATCTAATTCATTGGCTGCAATTTTTCTAAGGATACGGCGCATAATTTTTCCCGAACGGGTTTTAGGCAAAGCTGGTGCCCAATATAAAGCATCAGGTGTCGCGACAGGGCCCAATATTTTACGCACCCAAGCCACCAATTCTTTACGTAGCTGCTCTGACTCAGTCGCATCTGCCTGTAAGGTCACAAAGGCACAAATCCCCTGTCCTTTAATGTCATGAGGCATGCCCACTACAGCTGATTCCGCAACCAATTCATGTGCTACCAAAGCACTTTCTATTTCTGCTGTACCCAATCGATGCCCTGAGACATTGAGTACATCATCCACCCGCCCTGTAATCCAGTAATATCCATCTTCATCTCGGCGTGCACCATCGCCCGTAAAATAGGTGCCCGGATAGGTCGAGAAATAAGCCTCAATAAAGCGTGCAGGATCACCCCAAATGGTGCGCATTTGCCCTGGCCATGAATCCTTAATCACTAAATTGCCTTCAACTGCACCTTCTAGCTCTTTGCCTTCCGCATCCACAATGGCAGGTTGTACACCAAAGAATGGCCGTGTTGCTGAGCCGGGTTTCAAGTCGGTTGCACCCGGCAAAGGTGTAATCATGAAACCACCTGTTTCGGTTTGCCACCATGTGTCCACAATTGGACATCGGCTTTCACCCACTACTGTGTAGTACCAATTCCAAGCTTCAGGGTTAATTGGCTCCCCTACTGAACCCAGTAAACGTAAGCTACTGCGGTCACTTTCGCGTACAAAAGCATCGCCTTCACGCATCATGGCACGAATGGCCGTAGGCGCTGTATATAAAATCGTGACATTGTGCTTATCAATTAAATGCCCTGTACGCGCCCATGTTGGGTACTGAGGTACACCCTCAAACATGACTGTGGTTGTACCATTCGATAATGGACCATACAACACATAGGAATGCCCTGTGATCCAGCCCACATCAGCCGTACACCAAAATACATCGTCTTGTTTAAGGTCAAAGACTTCACGGAAAGTGGTGTTTACATAAGTTAAATAGCCACCTGTGGTATGCAACACCCCTTTGGGTTTTCCTGTAGAGCCCGAGGTATATAAAATAAAGAGCGGATCTTCTGCATTCATTGGCTCTGGTGGGCAAATGTCATTCACCGACATAATTTCCATGTGATACCACAAATCACGCTCAGGCTTCATGTCAATCGGATTACCTGTACGGTGCACCACCATTACGTGTTCAACCGAGGACGTCCCATCAATGCGCAAAGCCTCATCCACATTTTCTTTTAAAGGAATGGGTTTCCCGCCACGCATACCACAGTCAGCAGTAATGACCATTTTGGCTTGACTGTCTTCAATACGGCTGGCCAACGAATCAGGAGAAAAGCCACCAAATACCACACAGTGCACTGCACCGATACGAGTACATGCTAGCATCGCAATGGCTGCTTCTGGCACCATTGGCATATATAACACCACGCGATCGCCTTTACCCACACCATGTTTTTTTAGCACATTGGCAAAACGGCAAGTTTCATCATGTAATTCTTCAAAAGAAATAATTTTATGCCGTGAAGGATGATCACCTTCCCAAATAATTGCAGGCTTATGCGGATGCTCTTTTAAATGCCGATCCAAGCAATTGGCACTAACATTTAATTGACCATCGGCAAACCATTCGATTTTAAAATCATCTTGCGCAAAGCTGGTATTTTTTACTTGGCTAAAGGGTTTTATCCAGTCTAAACGCTGCGCTTGTTCTGCCCAAAAAACCTCAGGTTGTTCAATAGATTGTTGATAGCGCTTAAAGTACTCAGCCTCGGTGACACGAGCGGTTTTTTTAAAACTTTCAGGTACAGGATATCTTTCTTTCATATTTTACTTCCTTGCTCTTATGCATCTCATCACGAGATGTGCTGCCATTTTTTTGCTGTTATTCATGGTTCTTTATGCAGTATTGCGCTTATTTTTTGTACTGATCAATCATGCTTTGGTCGCAGCCTGATACTTTCATTTAAACCATAAGCAGGCTGCTAAATTCAACAATTTTTGATCTGATTTTCATATCTCAGCAGTCAAATTACTTTTATAATACGGCTGAAATTGCATGTTTTTTTTAGTGAATGAGTTCGTATCTTCACAGTATATTCATGTCTTAATTCTGAATTTCATTTATATTGCTAACGACTGGCACAGCCCATGAATCCACAAGAATCTTCACCATTTTTCTCACGTAATCCTCCGCCTACACCAGACAATCCACTGTCATTTAATGGTCGCTTTGGACGTCTGAGTTTTATTGGTTGGTATACCTTCTTTCATATTGTGATGTTCTTCGTTGGTTTTGGCCTCACCTTATTTACTGGTGTGATTAACCTGACCAGCTTGAATGTAGACAGCCAACTGCTTCAAACATTCGCCAGTGCCACAGGGCTGAGTTATACCCTGCTACTGTTGGTCTACCTGTATTTTAGTATGGTGCTGATTAGTCGCCGCTTACATGATCTAAATAAATCAGGTTGGTGGATGCTCTTGTTCTTTATACCTGTGCTAAATGTTCTTTTTATTCTTTATCTTTTATTTGCTGCAGGTAATACCCACCCGAACCAATATGGCTGGCCGCGTCCAAGTGCAGTCTGGGAAAAAATTCTGGCATGGCTGATGATTATTTTGACGGTGCTAAGTATCTTGGCAACGGGCAGTCTGGTGTCATTTATGATGGGCTCTGGTCAAATTGAAACACCACAAGAAGTGATTCAAAAAGGCACTGCATATTTTTAAGTCAACTACAAACCTTGAGCAAAACAACACAGAATACCTTGCATTTTTCAGTTAAGTTCTTGCTCAATTTAAGGCAAAATACAGAAAACTTTTATCAATCGGAATATTCGTGGCCGAACAAACAAATGGCTTGGGTAATGTTGCTCAAGACACAACACAGCTTCTACAAGAAGCAACAGAAAAGACGGCGCAAACCGTGTTGCAACACACTGCAAAATACAATGATGCCTATAGCACCATCGATAAGTTTGTCGATGGTTTCTGGGAACGTGTCCCATATATTTGTATTGCATTGTTTGTATTTACAATCTTTTATTTACTCTCAAAACTGTTCAAGTTATTTGTCCGTAAAGCCCTCTCTGAACGTTCTTATACAAAACAAAACTTAGTTTTGGTACTGAACCGTGTAGGCACTTCGGCCATTATCTTTATTGGCTTTTTAATTGCCATGGTCATTGCCATTCCAGGCTTTACACCAGGTCAGCTGATGAGTGCTCTGGGTATTGGTTCTGTAGCCATCGGTTTTGCATTCAAAGATATTTTCCAAAACTTACTGTCTGGTATTTTAATTTTACTGGGCGAACCGTTCAAAATTGGCGATGACATTATTGTGTCTGGCATGGAAGGGACGGTTGAAGATATTCAAATTCGTGCAACCTTCCTACGCTCACCAGATGGTCGTCGTATTGTGATTCCAAACGCGACGGTATATACCAGTGCAGTAACCGTTAACACAGCTTATCAACGTCGTCGTTGTGAGTTTGTGGTGGGCATTGGCTATGAAGACGATATTCAAAAAGCCAAAAAAGTCATTTTAGGTATTCTAGACAAAAACACCGCAATTTTAAGCCAACCTGGTTTTGCGGTGAATGTAAATGCATTGGCTGACTTTTCGGTGAATTTGAATGTGCGTTGGTGGGTAGATACAACTGAAACCACAACGGCTGCATCTGTCAGCGAAGTTCAAGAACAAGTGATTGAAGCCTTCACACAACACGGCATTTCAATTCCTTACCCTGTACAGGAAGTGAAAGTTTTCCGTGGCGAATCTGAAGCGGTATCAGAGACTAAATAAACGCCCGAACACATAGGGAATAACCGTTTCTGTACGAATAATACGGTTGCCTAAGCTCACTGCTTGGCAACCGTTTTTTATGAGCAAATCAACCTCATAAGGGATAAATCCACCCTCTGGCCCAATAATAACTGTACAAGGATGATCAATCGCCACAGGCATCGCTTCTGTGACATAAGGATGAGCAACAAATGCAGGCCGATCTGCTGTAATCAGCGTAGGAAGTACATCTTCCACAAAAGGCTTAAAGCGCTTGTGCAGCTCAATTTGCGGGGCAATCGTATCGCCAGCTTGCTCCAAGCCTAAATCAACATAATGACTTAACTGCTGTAAAAATGGCGTTTGCCAATAGCTTTTATCTACACGGTAACTGTGTAGCAAAATAATTTTTTCTACCCCCAGCGTAACACTGTCCATAATTAAGCGACGCAGTACTTTAGGCCGTGGCAATGCCACAATCAAAGTCACGGGCAATTTGGCAGGTACAGCTTCTTCGTGTAAGGCTTTAAGCTGAATCTGCTGTTCAGACACATTCACTATTTGGGTTAAATAGCGTTTACCTTCACGAACCCCTACTTTTAAGGTATCGCCCACCTGCACATCTACATGCGTGCGTAAGTGTTCTAACTGACGTTTGGCAGTAATACTCCAAATTTCAGATGCGGTTTGACGTGGATCGAGAAGGACGAGATTCATATAAGCCTAAGATAAAAAAGCATGTTCAAGACAAAAAAAGGCAATGCAAATATTTGCCATCGAGGACGGCGACATGGATGTCGCCGGTATGCCGAGATACAGGATGTATCTTCGGCATACACAGGATTTTTGCTACTTTTAATCCTTAAAAGTAGAACACGCCTACGAATCGCATGTTCCAATATCACCATCAAATCTGGTAGTGATTCTGCTACAGATACTTAAAGATACTGATCAATCACCGCAATATGCTTTGCTAAAGACCCTGTATTCTTCTGCATAATCCGCTGTGCTGCTGTATTTAAAGCCTGCGCCTGTTGTTCATTTTCAAGCAGTTCAATTAACTGTTGAATAGCTTGATCAGCATCCTGCGCAACCAATACAGCATTCACCACAACAAACTCATCTACAATGGTTTGAAAATTAAAATAGTTTTTACCTAAAACCGTCGGCACCTTCAGCGCAATCGGCTCTAAAATATTATGCCCACCCCCAGGTTCATTCAGCGATCCACCCACAAAGCAGGCTTGACTTAAAGCCAACCATTGCCAAAGCTCGCCCATACTATCGGCCAAATACACTTGCGTGTCAGACAGAATAGCCTGCCCTAGACTTCGGCGCTGCGTGCGCAATTCTAAAGTCTGTGCGACTGCAAAAACCTCATCAAAGCGTTCGGGATGACGTGGCACCACAATACAAAGCAGTTCGGGATGACGCTGCAAATACGGTTTTAATGCGGTTAAAAGGGTCTGTTCCTCAGGCGCATGTGTGCTAGCAATGGTCACAATTTTTCGGCCCACCAAAGACCAATCGGCTTTTAACTGTGTTGCCTGCTCAACAGCATGCTGTGGTGCATGAATATCAAATTTAATGCTTCCTACCACCTGACTGCATTCAGCTTTCGCACCCAAGGCTATAAAGCGTTCTAGCGCCGCCTGATCCTGCGCTAACAACTGATCCAGTCCCTGTAGCATAGGACGAGTTAAACTCGGTACTTTAGCGTAGCCCTTCGCCGACTTTTCGGATAAACGTGCATTAATCAATAAACATGGCACTTGTAGCTGTTTGGCTTGGTCGATCAAATTCGGCCACAGCTCAGTTTCAACTAAAGCCAACAGTTTAGGCTGATATTTTTCAATAAAATGTTTAACCAAATACTTTTGGTCGGCAGGTAAATAAACCGCTTGAAATAGCGCTTCGTATGGCGCTTTTAAAAATAAAGATTTGGCACGGGCCTGCCCTGTTTTTGTCGTATTGGTGACTAAAACAGGATGTCCTTGTTTAAGATAATGTTCTATTAAAGGTTGTGCAGCGTTGGTTTCACCTACC
The DNA here is from genome assembly GCF_013391565.1 of Acinetobacter sp. SwsAc6. NCBI lineage: Bacteria > Pseudomonadati > Pseudomonadota > Gammaproteobacteria > Moraxellales > Moraxellaceae > Acinetobacter > Acinetobacter sp. SwsAc6. The sequence continues at coordinate 120,859 of NZ_JACAXE010000003.1, read as the reverse complement.
GACACCACATGAAACCAAATCGCATGCAGATTTTTGACTGGCTGAAATGGGCCAAAACGCTCAAGGCATTCTTGCTGATACTGCGCATCATTGTCGGCACGCTTTTTAATACGTGAACGATACAAAGGCTTAATGATGGAAAGCGCTGCGTTATACCAAAAAGGAGTAGCCAAATAGAATGCTCTGATGCGGATAGTCACGCAGAATATAACAGAGCCGCATCAACTTGTTAATCGATGCGACTCAAATCTATTTGATTCGATAACAGCTCACGGATTTAGTTGTGTGCCTGACCTGCACCAAATTTATCCTGCAAACTTGGATAATCAATATAGCCTTCTGCTGTTTGCGAACCAATCATATTGTCAAAAACCAGTTCATTTAAAGGTGCATTTTGAACTAAACGTTCAAACAAATCAGGATTGGCAATATAGGCTTTACCAAAAGACACCGCATCTGCTTTCGATTTTTCAAGTAAATCAATCGCATCATCACGACTTAATTTCATATTCGCAATGTATGGCACACCGCCTGAACGCTGTTTTAAATATTCACTTATACTGTCATTTGCCAAATATTCACGAGTAAAGAAAAACGCGATCTTGCGCTGACCTAACTGTTCCAATGCATAACCAAAGGTTTCACGTGGATCATCATCACCCATATCATGCTCGTCACCACGTGGTGCCAAATGCACACCTACACGGCCTGAACCCCAAACTTCAATCAGTACATCAACAATCTCTAGCAACAAACGTGCACGGTTTTCGACAGGACCACCATATTCATCAGTACGAAGATTGGTTTTTGTTTGCAAGAACTGATCAATTAAATAACCGTTAGCACCATGTAGTTCTACACCGTCAAAACCCGCCTCTTTTGCACGTATGGCCGCTTGTTTAAACTGTTCAACAATCGCTTGAATTTCGGCAATTTCTAAGGCACGTGGTAATACATATTCACGTTTTGGACGCAGTAGACTGACATGACCTGCTTGCTGTACAGCACTTGGCGCTACAGGCGTTTCGCCATTGAGTAAGTCAGGATGCGATACACGCCCCACATGCCAAAGCTGGGCCACGATTAAGCCACCTTGGTCATGCACGGCCTGAGTCACTTTCTTCCAGCCTTGTACTTGTGCATCATTAAATAGCCCTGGGGTATTTAAATAACCATTGGCTTCTTCTGAAATTACTGTCGCTTCGGAAATAATTAAACCCGCACTTGCACGTTGCGCATAGTACTGCGCCATCATATCGGTTGGCACACGGTCAGCCGTTGCACGACTTCGGGTCAAAGGCGCCATCACCACACGGTTTTTAAGATGTAAATCGCCAAGAATTAAAGGAGTGTTAAATTCAGCCATTGTCGCCTCTTCACCCACGGATATTGAAATCGTTTTTTTGAGATCAAAGTGAGTTTTGTAAGTAATCAATATATTGCTGAATAAGAGCTTCATTGCGTGAAAAATACGACCATTGCCCGTATTTTTCTGCTTTGATTAAACCAGCCTGTTGCAGTACCGACAAATGATTAGACATAGTCGACTGCGAAACATTACCGAGTTTTTCAATATTGCCTGCACACACCCCACGGTTAAAACCGCCACATTGTTCTTCAGACAAAAACTGCTCTGGAGATTTTAACCATTCCAGAATCTGCCTTCGGGTTGGGTTTGCCAGCGCTTTAAAAATTAAATCGATATCCATGATTCAGACCGGTTGAATGAATTCATAATAAAAGCAGCGCAAAGCGTTATTCAGCTTCTACAACCAATATATCGTATTTTTTCGATTTTAATATCGATTTTTTTAAATATATTGTAAACAAACTGAAAACGCTTTGTTTTTAAATAAGATTTAAATTAAAGCCCTTGCTTCAAGCTAGCTTCAATAAACTTATCTAAATCGCCATCCAATACCGCACCTGTATTTGAGCTTTCTACACTGGTACGCAAATCTTTAATACGCGAGTCATCTAAAACGTAAGAACGGATTTGACTGCCCCAGCCAATATCAGACTTGGTGTCTTCTAAAGCTTGTGCTGCATCGTTACGTTTTTTCATCTCTAATTCATAGAGTTTTGCACGTAATTGTTTCCAAGCATGGTCACGGTTGGCGTGCTGTGAACGCTGGTTCTGACATGCCACCACAATACCTGTTGGCGCATGCGTCAAACGTACCGCAGAGTCAGTTTTGTTAATGTGCTGACCGCCCGCGCCTGATGCACGGTAAGTATCTGTACGAACATCCGCAGGGTTAATATCAATTTCGATATTGTCATCCACTTCAGGCGAAACGAAAACTGCAGAGAATGAAGTATGACGACGGTTACCTGAGTCAAATGGTGACTTACGAACGAGACGGTGTACACCAGATTCAGTACGTAACCAACCGTATGCATACTCACCTTCTACACGGATCGTTGCAGATTTAATCCCTGCCACATCACCATCAGACTCTTCCATCACTTCTGCTTTAAAGCCATGACGTTCGATCCAACGTAAGTACATACGTAGTAGCATAGACGCCCAGTCTTGTGCCTCCGTACCACCAGAACCTGCTTGAATTTCGACATAACAAGGGTTCGGGTCCATTGGATTACTGAACATACGACGGAATTCTAATTTTGCAAGCTCTTCTTCAGCAGTGGTTAATTCTGCTTGTACATCCACCAATAAGCTTTCATCTTCAGCTTCAACAGCCAAATCCAGCATGGCTTGTGCGTCATCTAATTGCTCAGACAAACCTTCAAGCACATTAATGACATTTTCAAGCTCGCCTTTTTCTTTGGCCATTGCTTGTGCGCGACTTTGGTCATTCCAAATCGCTGGGTCTTCTAATTCACGGAGAACTTCTTCTAAACGCTCTTTCTTTAGATCGTAGTCAAAGATACCCCCGTAGCGTTTGACCACGTTCGTTCAAGTCTTTTAGCTGGAGTAGATAAGGATTAATTTCCACGTGAATTCTCTCAAATCAAAATTTTGGCTTAAATAGCCCGCAATTATAGCACAGACCGTTTATGCAATTTCAGCCCCAACATGCGAATCATCGATTGACTTTGGTGCTTACTTTATAAACAATACGCACGCTTTTGAAGCATTTGCTGCACTTTTTTTACATACAAAACTAGGATAATAAATAATGAATAAATTATTCATCGCATTGGGTTTAATGGGTTTAGCAAGTACAAGCTTTGCTTATAATGGCCAAGTTGAAGGGGGCTATACATTCCGTGATTATGATAGCAATGCTGTAGATACTTCTGGCTTATTTGAACTAAAAGGCACTTTCTACTTCGACAATGTCAACGCGAAAGGCCCTTTAAATGAAGCAGCGTTCTTAGGCCATAACAGCAATGTTTATTTAGGCTATGCTTACGACTTCACCAAACTCAATACAATATTAGGCCAAACACCTAAAGATGAAACCAACCTTTTCACAGCTGGTATTGAGTACTTTGTCGATCAATTTTATCTCAATGCTGAACTCGGTTATGGTCAAGAATCAGTTAAGCCACCGAAAAAAGACTATGATATTTTCACTTACCGCGCGCTTGCTGGTTATATGCCAATTTCAAACTTGCTTTTGGCTGCAGGGATTGATGGCTACAATACCGACCTTCCAAATTCTGATGACACTCGTTTTGCCATCCAAGCAAAATATGTAGCACCAGTAAGCAATGGCCAATCGATTAATCTAGAAGCTGGCGCTGAGTTTGGGGATATTGACGAAGTTCGTTTAGGTGCTGATTACTACATTAACCCTGCTCTAAGCCTAGGTGTGGGTTATGAATCTATCGACTACGGCAACAATACTGCTGATGAAGATACCTTCCTGATTCGTAGCAAATACTTCATCAATCCAAACTTTGCTGTGGGCGGCGCAATTGGTTTTGGTGATGATCTAAACACCTACAACATCAATGCAACTTTACGCTTCTAATCTTCTAAATTTGCAATAAGATTGTATAAAAAAGACGCGTTTTTAGACGCGTCTTTTTTCTTAAACACATCTAATACCCCCAACAATAAAGATTAAAAAACAAACAAAAACAATGAAATTCACAAAAAATCCTTAATTTTAATAAAACTAAACATTATATTTTTTACATTAATATTCAAAAAGATAGTGAACATATTTTACATAAAATTACCGTGGAAACATTTCTGTAACTTTCTAAAATTTGACGGGGCTGAAAATTTCTCTAGACTGAAACTTGTAACAAAAAATGTATTTATTAAGGCAAATTTCAGAGGGGTATGATCCATGAAAAAATTAGCACTTGCTTCAGCACTACTTTCAGTTGTTGCAATTACAGGTACTGCTCATGCATACCAAGCAGAAGTTGGCGCGTCAGCAGCCTATATTGATCCAGACAATGGTAGTTCAGGTAGCGAATTCGGTGTAAATGGTAAATATTACTTTAAGCCTGTTCAAACACGTAACGCACCACTTGCAGAAGCTGCGTTCCTTGACCGCGCAAGCAATGTTAATGCACATGCAACATTTGCAGATCGTGGTGATGTAGACGACAACACTTACGGCGCTGGCATTGAATACTTCGTGCCAAACTCTGACTTTTACTTAAGCGGTGACATCAGCCGTAATAATTTAGAAGTTAAAACACCACTTGGCAAACGTGACTTTGACACCACTTATTATGCAGCTGAAGTGGGTTACCTTCCAGCACCTGGTTTCTTAGTTGCTGCGGGTGTGAAAGGTTATGATAACGACAATGACAGCGGTGCAGATCCAACAATTCGTGCCAAATACGTAACAACACTAAGCAATGGTAAAGACATCAACTTAGAAGCTGGCGCGTCATTTGGTGACCTTGATGAATTTAATGTGAAAGCAGATTACTTCATCGACAAAACATTCAGTGTAGGTGCTGATTACTACAACAATGATCTTACTGATCAAAGCGAAGTAGGCATTAATGCACGTAAATTCATCAATCAACAAGTCAGCCTAGAAGGCCGTGTTGGATTTGGTGAAGCTGGTAAAAATGATTACAACTCATTTGGCGTAGCAGCAAAATACCGCTTCTAATTCAAATTAGATTCTCCACAAAAAAAACCGCTCTTAAGAGCGGTTTTTTTGTACTTAATTAAATGTACAGTGATTTAGCCCTACCCCATTACTGCTCCAAATGCAGAACTCTGAGCTGTAAATTAGTCACGCCATTAAAAGTGTTTTTATCCAGCTCATACACTATACGAAGCTCGGATTGCATAGGATCAAACTGATATTTATCCGCAGCATTAAAAGCAATCGCATCAACCACTTGCCCTGAAGCCAGCGCCAAACGTAGTTTTAAATGGATGTCTTTCAGCCAGCGATAGTCAACCACTTTAAACATCCCATCAAAAATGGGTGCAGGAAATTTTTGTCCCCAAGGGCTTAAGTTTTGTAAAAGATCGACCGTTTCAAGATGAAAAGCATAATCAGGAAGCTCACCATCAGTCCACAAAACTGCTTGAAATAGCTGTTCATCTTGTGTGGCCATTAAGGCCTCAAAAAACTGCTTAAATTTACCAAAATGTTCTTTTAAAATACTTAAGCCTGCTGCAGCAGCATGTCCACCAAAATGACTGATCAAATGCGGATATTGCTCGGCAATTTGCTCTATACAATCTCGGATATGAATGCCCTCAATTGAACGCGCTGAGCCCTTAATATGCAAGCCATCTTCATCCGAAGCAAAGACAATACTCGGTCGATGGAACTGCTCTTTTAAACGTCCTGCGACAATCCCAATCACACCTTGGTGCCAATGGGGTTCATACATAATAAGCGCTGAAGGCAAGTCTTGTATATCGAGTTGAATCGTCTCTAGCTCAGCCAGAGCTTCTTGCTTAATTTTACCTTCAACTTGACGGCGCTCAACATTCAATTGATTCAGTTGCTGCGCCAAAGCATAGGCCTGATTCAAATCTTGCGCCAATAGACATTCAATGCCGATGTCCATCGTTTCCATACGGCCAGCCGCATTAATCCGTGGCCCAAGCACAAAACCTAGATCCTGCGCTTTAAGGCTTGCTGGATCACGCCCAGCAATATCTAATAACGCAGTAATACCTGGGCGACACTGCCCTTGCTGGATGCGCTTTAAGCCCGCATCAATTAAAATTCGATTATTATAATCGAGGCTTGCGACATCGGCATAAGTGCCTAAAGCGACCAAATCCAAATACTGCACCACAGCTGCAGTGGATTTTCCGAGCTTTTTACGGTGGGTCGCCAAATTGGCCAATACATAAAAAGCCACCCCAACACCTGCTAAGGCTTTACTTAGAAATGGGCAACCTAGCTGATTCGGATTGACTACTGCTTCTGCATGAGGCGTTGGCTTAGTGGTTAAATGGTGATCTGTGATAATCACCTGCATGCCATGCGCCTGTGCTTGCGCTACACCAGTATGACTGGAAATACCATTGTCGACCGTAATGAGTAAATCTGGGGTATAAGTACAAAATGCCAAATCAGCAATCGCAGGCGTTAGGCCATAACCATATTTAAAACGGTCTGGGACTAAATACTCAACCTGTGCACCCATTTGACGAAGTACTAAGACCATCAGTGCCGTACTTGTCGCACCATCCGCATCATAATCCCCAACAATCACAATCTTCTGCTGCTGGTCTATGGCCTGATCAATGCGCTGAATAGCTTGCTCGAGCCCTTTCATTTCAGGGGCGAGTAAAAATTTAAGCTTTAAATCTAATTCTTGTTCCGACCTAACACCACGACGTGCCAAAATTTCGGCAATAAAGGGCGCAACGCCCTGAAAAGATTCAGGGCGTGACAATAAGGGTCTATGTTTAATTAACATCTTAGGCATTAAGGCATCAGTCTTTGCAGTGTCCAAACACCATCTACTTTTTCATAGCTCAAGCGATCATGCAAACGGTTTGGTCGCCCTTGCCAAAACTCATAATGGTCTGGCTGTAAACGGTAGCCTCCCCAAAATTCTGGCTTATTGAGTACCGTTTGACTTTCAACCTGATCATGTAAGCGCTGAAAGCGATCTTGCAGTTCTTCACGACTTTCAATCACACCACTTTGTGGTGTACTAATATGCGCAGCAATTTGACTGTCACGTGGACGCTTATGGTAATAGTCTATGGACTCAGCTTCATCAATTTTAATCACGCGTCCGCTCACACGAATTTGACGCTCTTGCTCTTGCCAATAAAACAGCAATTCCGCATACGGGTTCTCAGCAAGATCATTGCCTTTTTGGCTGTCATAGTTGGTATAAAAATCATAACCCAACAAGGTTGCGCCACGTAGCAAGACCGTACGTACATGTGGACGACCTTGCGCATTAGAGGTTGCCAAAGACATTGCATAAGGCTCAGGTAATTGAGCCTCTAATGCGTGATTAAACCAAGCCAAAAACTGCTCATGTGGATCTGCATTTACCTGATCCTCATGCAACTCTGCCTTTTGATAACTCAGACGAAGCTCACTTAAGTCTTTAATCACATCACTCACAGTACAACTCCCAATTAGACAGCATTGGCACGAACAGCATCCGCCAAATGATTGGCCAAAGCTGTAACTTCTGCCAAGTCATCTCCTTCAACCATCACACGGATCACAGGTTCTGTACCTGATTTACGAATTAATAAACGACCACGGCCTTTCAATTGCGCTTCTGCTTTTTCAAATTCAGTGACTAAAGCAGGGACTGAGTATGGATCAAACATAGCCTCTAAACGCACATTGACCAACACATTCGGCAGGAGTTTAAAATCTGCAACCAATTCATCTAAAGCTTTTTGTTGCTCAACCATGACTGTTAAAACTTGCAGTGAAGCAATAATGGCATCGCCTGTGGTGCTCTTGTCTAAGGTTAAAATATGGCCCGATGGCTCGCCACCAATCGCCCAACCTTTTTCTTCTAAACCTTGTAATACATAGCGATCGCCTACTTTAGCACGTAGTAGTTCTACACCCGCTTTTTCAAGTGCCAGTTCAAGCGCCATATTGGACATTAAAGTACCGACTATACCTGCCGGTTTATGCTTCGCTTTGGTCGCAAGAATATACAGAATATGATCGCCTGTAATTTGCTGACCATGTTGATCTACCATAATTACACGGTCTGCATCGCCATCAAAAGCGATACCTACATCAGCTTTATACTGAACCACTGCTTGTTGTAAGCTTTCAGGATGCGTAGAGCCACAGCCTTCATTAATATTTAAACCATTCGGCTCATTATGTATAGCAATGACTTTGGCACCCAATTCACGATACACCGCAGGACCAACGTTATAAGCCGCACCATTGGCACAGTCCACAACGATTGTAAGATCATTCAAATCATAATGGTAAGGAAAGGAAGACTTACAAAATTCAATATAGCGACCCTGAGCATCGTCTACACGAACACTCTTACCTAAGTTTGCAATATCATCAATAATCAATTCTTTTTCTAATTCTTGATTAATTTCTTCCTGTAATGCATCTGGTAATTTTTTACCTTCGCTAGAAAAAAATTTAATTCCATTATCAAAGTACGGGTTATGTGAAGCTGAAATCACAATACCTAAGTTTGCATGCAATGCACGAGTCAAATGTGCAATTGCAGGTGTAGGCAATGGACCCAGTAAATGGACATATACACCTGCTGCATTTAAACCTGACTGTAAAGCAGACTCTAGAATATAGCCTGAAAGTCGCGGGTCTTTACCCATTACAACAACTGGTTTGGCTTTTTTACTATGGCGTTTGATGACTTTACCAGTGGCAAAACCTAATTTTAATGCAAATTCAGGGGTAATTGGCATCACACCAAATTTACCACGAATACCATCGGTACCAAAATAGCTCATGTATGTCTCACTTCTTAATGGGTGATTTGCATCATCCTTTTCATTACGAAATACTTTACACCAAAACAAAAAAAACCGTCAGTTGAATGACGGCTTTTTTACGCTACTGCTCAGACTAAAATATTAGCCTACACGGTAGTTCGGCGCTTCTTTCGTAATCGTTACATCATGCACATGAGATTCAGACATGCCTGCTGAAGTAATTTTTACAAACTTCGCATTTTGACGAAGATCTTCAATCACCGCAGAGCCTGTATAACCCATAGATGAACGTAAACCACCCATCATTTGATGCACAATATTACCCATAGGGCCTTTGTATGGTACGCGACCTTCAATACCTTCTGGTACTAACTTCTCTGCGCCTGCTTTAGCGTCTTGGAAGTAACGGTCAGCAGAACCTGTAGAGCCTGCCATTGCGCCCAATGAACCCATGCCACGGTAAGCTTTGTAGTAACGACCTTGGAAGAATTCAACTTCACCTGGTGCTTCTTCAGTACCTGCAAGTAAAGAACCCACCATAATCGTGCTTGCGCCCGCGCCAATCGCTTTCGCCATGTCGCCAGAGAAGCGAATACCGCCATCCGCGATCAATGGAATTTGATCTTTTAGTGCATTTGCAACAGAGTCGATTGCCGAAATTTGTGGCATACCAATACCAGCCACAATACGTGTTGTACAAATTGAACCAGGGCCAATACCAACTTTAACCGCATCTGCACCAGCATCAAGTAAAGCCAATGCAGCATCGCCAGTTGCAATGTTACCGCCAATGACTTGTACTTGTGGGTAGTTTGTTTTCACCCAACGTACGCGTTCGATTACACCTGCAGAATGACCATGCGCTGTATCAACAACAATGGCATCAACACCTGCTTCTACCAATGCTTCAACACGGCTTGGTGTTTCAGCGCCAGTACCAACTGCAGCGCCGACACGCAGACGACCGAGGTCATCTTTACAGCTATTTGGATAGCTTTCAGCTTTACGGAAGTCAGTTACCGTAATTAGGCCTTTAAGCTCATTGTATTCGCCAACAACCAATACTTTTTCAATACGGTGTTTTTGAAGCAATGCTTGAATATTTTCTTTAGATTCGCCTTCACGCACAGTCACTAAACGGTCTTGACCGGTCATGATGTTGCTTACAGGCTGTTCTAAGTTCGTCACAAAACGTGTATCACGACCAGTCACAATACCTACAACTTTGCCATCTTTTACAACAGGTACACCGCTGATGTTGTTGGCTTGTGTAATTGAGATAAGGTCACGAACAGATGTTTCTGGCGTTACAGTGATAGGATCCTTCACCATACCCGCTTCGAATTTTTTCACACGGCGTACTTCTGCAGCTTGGGCAGCAATATCCATGTTTTTGTGCAAAATACCAATACCACCGTTTTGCGCCATTGCAATTGCCATACGTGACTCAGTCACAGTATCCATAGCTGCTGAAACAAGAGGAATGTTTAAATTAATGCCACGAGTGAATCGTGTCTTTAATGAGACATCTTTTGGGAGGACAGTCGAGTAGGCAGGGAGTAATAAGACATCATCAAAAGTCAAAGCGTCTTGAACGATGGTCAACATAACAGTCTCACTGGTAATTTCCGTGCGCTATTATAAACAAAAATTTGCTTTTTATTCATGCCTATTTCAAGCAATGCAGATTTTTTTTGTCAAAAGTGACCATTAATTTTTTTATTATTCTCTCAAGCATTGATTTTATCTTGCTTTATTTCAAGGCACTTGCTTTTTAAACACTCAATTTTTTATGTTACAAAAGTGAAGCCCTTGCTTCACTCTTGTAGTCACTAATTTAACTCACTTGATCAAAATGCTCAGTAAGTGCTGGTTCCAGGGCAACCAAAGGAATTAAATTGTAAGCCCGACGTGCTTTATTACATTGCGCATCTGCAACCTGTACATCCTTACAAGATTCACTACGCTGGTTATACACCCCACAACTGACCTGCCGACCAATTTCACCTTCTAGAGCGATACAACGCGGTGAACTTTGATTGGTTCCGACCATACATGAATATACGGCCGTCACTGGCTCTGTATAGTGCTCAGGTAAGTTCAAACCCTCTGCCCAATAAAACGATACCCTAAAAAAGGCGCAACAGGCGCCACAGCTTAAACACGCATCCTGTGTTGGAACTTGAGACAACATTTTTTACTATTCTCGTCATCTAAAACATTTATTTTTGGACGAAAAATTTTAAAAAATGCTGATTTTCAACTCAATATTTTTCTTTGAATACCGCGTTCATTATTCTGGGCAAGTAAAGACGGTTTCATCCATTAAATCGATACCGCATTCCAGCGTTTCAATCCAATCCAAGAATTGATTGATTTGTGTTTTGCCTACAAATGGAGTGCCATGCTGCGGCACAATCATTTCCACATCCATCGTGCGCACCATTTGCACCCATAAGCGAATCACTTTGTTCGAGCACATATAGCGCTGATGGAAGCCTTTCATTTTTGGAATATGCGCGGCGAAATTTTCCAGCGGCTTCGATGCGTCTTCAACCATTGATGCGCCCATATCGCCCGAAAACAGAATTTTGGCAATCGGATCATAGAACTGGAAGTTGCCGACTGAATGCAGGAAGTGCGCAGGCACCGCGATAATTTTGCTTTCACCCAAGCTAATCACCTGACCATGGTCTGGTAATTCAATTAGACGATCTAACCAGTTGCCCTTCATACGATCGCTCATAAAAGAAGAGTTTAAATGTGGTAAGAAACGTGCCCACAGCTTTGATGCCACGATTTTGGCATCGGTATACACCAACCAACGTGGCATTGAGGTAATAATGTCTGGATCTTGATGCGATGCCATCACCAAATCTAAATTGGTCAACCGTGTGTACTTATTCAACTCCATAGTCAGGGGGACATAGGTCAAGTCACCCCCTGGATCAAGTACTGCAGCACGGCCATTATCAATGATCAGGAATTGGTTGGCCTGTACACCTTCACCTTTAACCAAACTGGTAAAGCTGATGCATTTATGGATGCCATTATCAAATAAGACCTGCGATGTAGTACGTTCAAAAGCCATACCAATTCCCCAAAATTTTCTTTTAAAAATTGAATTTATATATGTGTCTACGATATAGAGATTTAGTTAAAGTTACAACAAGCAAAACAGACTATATTGTCTGAAATATCAGTGAATTGAATCACATTTTTAAAGCAAAAATCCCGAGCTTAAAGCTCAGGATTTGCGTTAATAATCGCTTTAAATATTAATTTTAAAATAAATAATGCTGCGCCAAGGCTGCCACACCGATCACCAAGAACACCAGCGCGCCGATTTTATGAATTAAAGCAATCGGCAGTTTTTCCGCCAGCTTATTGCCGATAAACACTGCAGGCGCATTCACCAGCATAATGCCCAGTGTCGTACCCAAAGTCACCCAGCCGATACTGTCAAAACGGGCAGCCAAAGCCACGGTTGCAATTTGGGTCTTATCGCCAATTTCAGCCAAGAAGAACAAAACAAAGGTCGCGCCGAATACGCCGTATTTCTGCCATTTGTTAATGCTCTCAGATTCATCATCCAGTTCATCCGGAATCAGCATCCATGCAGCCATGGCAATAAAGCCCAAAGAGACAATCCACAGCAGGACTGTAGGGCTCAGCAACGTGGTAATCCATTGACCTAAAACCGCCGATACGCCGTGGTTCACCACAGTCGCTAGAAAAATCGCAATGAGAATAGGAACAGGCTTACGGAAACGCGCGGCCAGCAATAAGGCCAAAAGCTGGGTTTTGTCGCCCATTTCAGACAGAGCAACAACGGCAAGTGAGATAAAGAATGCGGTAAGCATGATGCGTTTCTCTGGCTAGCATAACAAATACCGATGACTCACCTCTCCTGCTAGCCAAATGTGCAGAGGGGTAAATCAAAGGTCTTGCCAACAGAGAAATGCTTTGAAGAAAGCAATTGGTTCTTTGCTATGATGACCATGCCCGTTTTAGAGCAAATATGTTGACCATCACCTGTTCGAGCTGAACAGCGGCTACTCCCCAATGAAGTACGCTTATCTTAAGCTGTGCGCAAAGAATTTTCAATCTTCCGCGCATTAAAATTGCGCATAAAAAACACCCTGCCGTAGCAAGGTGTGTTCATCTTTTTCAATCCCTCGCAGTCCCTACTTCCAACGAAGAAGTGCGATGTAGAAGGACTTAATTCATGCTTTAAATTAACAAGGTGCGAATGTCTTTAAGTAACTTGGTGAGTTTATTGGTAAAGCGTGCCGCATCTGCACCATTAATCACACGGTGGTCGTATGACAATGAAAGCGGAAGCATTAACTTGGGATCAAAACCTTGACCATTCCAAACTGGCTGCATCGTTGCAGGTGAAATACCCAAGATTGCCACTTGAGGCCAGTTCACCAGTGGTGTAAACGCAGTACCGCCAATTGCGCCTAGGCTCGAAATTGTGAAGTTTGCGCCCTGAAGATCTTTCGGAGAAAGTTTCTTATCACGCGCTTTTTGACCCAACTCACCCAATTCAACCGCAATTTGCTTAATCGATTTTTGATCAGGGTTACGCAGTACTGGCACAGTTAAACCATCCGGTGTTGCAACTGCAATACCCATGTGAATTTCATTACGCAACAATACTGATTTACCGTCATCGGCCAAGTGGCCTGCAAACTCACGCTCTTCTTTGAGCAGGTGTGCAACCGCTTTAATAATGAATGCCATAATGGTCAGGCTGATGCCGTCTTTCTTAAAGTTGCCTTTAAGATCATTACGCCAAGCTTCTAGCTCTGTAATATCCGCCAAGTCGAACTGCGTCACTTGTGGAATGTAGTTGTTTAACGACAACTGTGGAATCGACACTTGTTGTAACCGTGTCAATACTTTCTCTTCCACCCCACCAAAGGCATCAAAACTTGGCAGTTTTGGCAAGCCCGATACCTGAGCGACTGCTGCCACTGGTGCAGCTTGTGGCGCAGTTAAACGTGTTTTCACATAAGCAAACAAGTCTTCTTTCATTAAACGTTCATGTGGACCCGATGCTTTGACTTCTGCAAGGACTACACCCAATTCACGCGCAAGTTTACGAACAGCTGGGCCTGCATATACTTTGGCATTGGCAGCATTTTGCTCTTTGGTCAGCTTGTCTGATCCTTGAGCGACAGGTGCTTGAGCCACAGGTGCAACCGCTTTAGGTGCTTCCGTTTTAGCAGGCGCTGGTGTAGCAGCAGGTACTTTGGCTACAGGTGCAGGCGCCGCCTGACCTTCAGCCTCAATTGTCACTAAAGCAACACCTTCAGAAACGTTTTGGCCCAGCGCGACATGAATTGCTTTAATCACACCTGCAGTCGTGCTTGGCACTTCTACAGTCGCTTTATCCGATTCAACCACAATAATGCTTTGGTCTTTTTCAACTTTGTCGCCCACTGCAACCAAGATTTCCGCCACAACCGCTTTATCTACACCCAAGTCAGGCACTGCAACGTCTACGTCACCTGCTGGAGCTGATACAGTTTGAGACACAACTTCTGAAACCTCTGCAACAGGTGCAGGAGTAGCAGCAGGTTGCGGTGCAGCTTGAGCCGCTGGCGCTACAGATGAAGCAGACTTCACTTGCAGAATCACCACGCCTTCTTTCACGCTGTCGCCCACTTGAATGCTGATTGACTCAACCACGCCTGCAGCTGTGCTTGGCACTTCTACCGTCGCCTTGTCTGATTCAACCACCACAATGCTTTGATCAACTTCAATCGTGTCGCCTACAGCAACCAATATTTCACCCACAATGGCTTTTTCAACGCCAATGTCTGGCACCTGTACATCAACAGTTTGTGATGCAGCAGCAGGCGCTGCAACTGGAGCTACAGACTCAGCTTTTACTTCAGCAGCGGGTGCAGCTGCAGCCTGAGGCGCTTCTACAGCTGGCGCTGCAGTTTGACCTTCAGCTTCTAATTCAATCAGCACAGCACCTTCAGCAACTTGGTCGCCTTGATTCACTAAAATGCTTTTTACAACACCCGCTGAAGTGCTAGGCACTTCAACTGATGCTTTATCAGATTCCAAAAGCACAATGCTTTCGTCAACACTGATGGTATCGCCAACTTTTACCAAGATTTCAGCAACTGTCGCTTTATCTACACCAATATCAGGAGTGGTAATTTTCATACTTAGTTCTCCTCTTTGTAGTCAGCAACAGCATGAAGTTCTGGAGTCGCTTGCGGCGCCCATGCAACTGGACGGTCTGTATCCAACTCAAAACTCGAAATTGCATCTTTCACCAAGCGTGCATCCACTTCGCCTTCATCAGCCAATTTCTTCAATGTTGCAACCACAATGTGGGCAGCATCTACGCCAAAGTAGCTACGTAATTTTGCACGTGTGTCCGAACGGCCATAACCGTCTGTACCCAGCGCTACAAATGGGCGGTTGTCCGGCAGGTAAGCACGAATCTGTTCGCTGTAAGCACGCATGTGATCTGTTGCAGACACCACAATACCTTTGGTGCCACGCAATTGTTGAGACACCCATGATTCTTTCGCTTCTGCCATTGGGTGCAAGCGGTTGTATTCTTCAACCACCATACCATCACGCGCAAGCTCGTTAAAGCTCGTTGCACTCCATACATTTGAATGAATTTGGTATTCATCACGTAGAATTTGCGCAGCTTTAATCACTTCACGAAGAATCACACCAGAGCCCATCAACTGAACCGTCGCTTTTTCATCTTCTTCAAGTAAATACAAACCGCGTTTAATGCCTTCTTCCGCATTTGCAGGAATCGCAGGATGCTCGTAGTTTTCGTTCATCACCGTTAAGTAATAGAACACACGCTCTTGATTCACATACATGCGTTTTAAGCCGTCATGCACAATCACAGCCAATTCATAACCGAAACATGGATCGTATGAAATACAGTTTGGAATCGTATTAGCCAAGATATGCGAGTGACCATCTTGGTGTTGTAAACCTTCACCGTTCAAGGTCGTACGGCCCGCTGTTGCACCCAACAAGAAGCCTTGCGCCTGCGCATCACCTGCAGCCCATGCAATATCGCCAATTCGCTGGAAGCCGAACATCGAGTAGTACATGTACATTGGAATCATTGGCAAGTTATTGGTTGAATAACTGGTTGCCAAGGCAGCCCATGCACTCATTGCACCGGCTTCGTTAATCCCTTCCTGAAGCATGTGACCGTCTTTTGCTTCACGGTAATGCATCAACTGTTCTTGGTCTTCTGGGGTATATTTTTGACCATGTGCGGCATAAATACCCAACTGACGGAACATACCTTCTAAACCAAAAGTACGTGCTTCGTCTGGAACAATCGGAACGACACGGTCTTTAATGGCTTTTTCTTTTAATAGCGATGAGATCAAACGCACCATCAGCATGGTGGTCGATTGTTCTTTGCCTGCAGAACCTTTTAACACTGCATCAAATACAGAAAGCTCTGGAATCGCCAGCTGTTCGCTTTCTTTACGACGTGCTGGCAGGTAACCACCTAAAGCTTCACGGCGCGCTTTCATATATTTCAATTCAGGTGAATTTTCACTTGGGCGATAGAACGGCACTTCGTCCAACTGCTCATCGGTAAATGGCAGGTTAAAACGGTTACGAACGTATTTTAAAGATTCCAACTGCATTTTCTTGATTTGGTGCGTTTTATTCACCGCCTCAATTTCTTCAGACAAGCCGTAGCCTTTTACTGTCTTCGCAAGAATAACCGTTGGCTGACCATTGGCTTTCATTGCTTCTGCATAGGCTGCATATACTTTGTATGGATCATGACCGCCACGGTTCAGGTTATCGATGTCTTCATCGCTCAAGCCCTTCACCAGCTCTTCAGCTTCAGGATATTTACCAAAGAAATGTGCGCGAGTATAAGCACCACCCTTCACTTGGTAGCGTTGATAATCACCATCAACCGCTTCTTCCATTACCGCTTTTAAAGCACCGCTATCATCTTTTGCAAGCAGTGGATCCCAATGACGACCCCATACAACTTTAATTACACGCCAGCCCGCACCACGGAATAGAGACTCAAGCTCTTGAATGATTTTACCGTTACCACGTACAGGGCCATCTAGACGCTGTAAGTTACAGTTCACTACCCAAATCAGGTTGTCTAGCTTTTCACGACCCGCAAGCGAAATAGCACCCGTGCTTTCAGGCTCATCCATCTCGCCATCACCAAGGTACGCCCAAACTTTACGGTTTTCTTCTTTAATCAAACCACGGTTCATCAAGTACTTTTGAATGTGCGCTTGATAAATCGACATGATCGGGCCCAAGCCCATCGATACGGTAGGGAACTGCCAATAGTCAGGCATTAAGTATGGATGCGGGTAAGACGGTAAGCCAATGCCATCGACTTCACGACGGAAATTATTCAAATGTTCTTCAGTCAAACGACCTTCAAGGAAAGAACGCGCATAAATACCTGGTGCACAGTGACCTTGGTAATAAATCATGTCGCCGCCAAAGCTATCGCTGTTGGCACGGAAGAAGTGGTTAAAACCCACATCATATAAGGTTGCAGAAGATGCAAAGCTGGCCAAGTGACCACCTAAATCATCGCCCGTTTTATTCGCGCGAAGTACCATTGCCAATGCATTCCAGCGGATTAAAGCGCGGATACGGCGCTCCATATCCTGATCGCCTGGCATCGCTGGCTCTTCTTTCACAGAAATCGTATTTAAATAAGGAGTATTTAGGCGCTGAATAGGAACGTGTTTAGCGATTGCTTGCTGATACAGTTTTTCGAGCAAAAATGCCGCGCGCTCTGTGCCCATATGCTGTAAAACTGAGTCAAATGCTTCTTGCCATTCCTGGGTTTCTTGCGCATCAGTATCGCCGTAAAACGCCATAATTCACCTATTCTATAAGCCTAATGTAATGTTCTTATATGTATCATATTTAGGTCGGTGGCAGTTATGGTCGCAGCTGAATACGCTTTTCGACCACTATTTATAAAATAAATAATGACTGACGTTTTATTACACAAAAGCACAATAAAAAGCCAATTGCGCGCATTTTATATACAGTTTCTATTTGTTTTTAGTGATAGTGTGATCTTTAATCAGCTATAAAAACAAATACCACCGTGACACTTTGAATATATTATTCAAATGACAACAGTGGTATCTGTAAAAGAGGTTTTTCTATTTGGTGCGGTGTATGACCTAAATTATGGCAACATCGCTAAATATGTAGATGGGTTCTTACGCTGACCATCTTTAACAACTTCATAGTGCAAGTGAGGACCAGTACAACGTCCTGTACAACCCACATTAGCGATTAACTCACCCGCTTGTACACGATCACCTACACGCGCAACTAAACGAGATGCATGCGCATAACGGGTTAAATAGCCATTGCCGTGGTTGATTTCAACATACTGACCATAGCCTGTGCCCCAGCCCGATTTGGTCACAATACCTGGGCCTGTAGCATAAATTGGCGTACCACTTGGTGCAGATAAATCTAAACCAGAATGATTTTCAGCGCGACCACCCATAGTACGACCGCCAAAATCTGAGCTTACACGCTTCATATCAGGTAATGGATGCGACACCAACCATGAATATGCACCACCAGCACTCATAGAATTGTAAGAAGATTTATTGACACTGCTATTGCCATATTTCTTTGCAATTGTATCGTTATTTAATTCGATGCTTTTTTCACGCAATTGAACGTTTAATTTCGTTTCTGCTGGTAGGTCAATATCACTCGAGTCAGAATATGCACCTTGAGACAAAGTACGTGTGAGTTGCTCAAGACTGTCAGTGGATGAATCGTTTAACTGAACCAAATCTGCAAATGCTACTGAAGCTGCAGAAGTTGCCAGAGAAAAAGCCAATAAAATACGTCGCAAATGCATAAAAAACCTCTTTAACTGTTCTTAACTGAGTTCCTTGGTGATCTCTTCCTTGATATCTACCGAAAGGAGCGCATAAGATTAAGACATAACCATGAAGGAAATATGTATGTCTGAACCTGTCAACGTCTTTCAACAAACAAGAAAACACATAAAAACAGGAAACTTATCGTTTCTCTCAACGCAAGTTGCTGCTTGGCAGAAACTTACTAAAATCATCCAACCTGTCTTGCCCCAACCAGAACAATGGCAAGTGGTTTGTTATCAAAATGGGGTGCTTACTGTGACTGGTGAAAACCAAGCCTTGATTAGTCAATTGGCTTATCTTCAGCACCAATACATCAGTCAGCTTTCACAAATAGCGGAATTTAAAGATTTAAGCAAGATACAAGTTCGTTTAAGAGTTCCTTCTCAAACACCGCATGTCCCTGAAAAAATTTCCAGATCCCTTAACCCAGAAACACAGGAATTACTTCGCCATGCTGCCGACTTTGTGAGCGACCCTAAGCTTAGCCAAGCCATGATACGTTTGGCAAGCAATAAAAAGTAACCGCCATGCTCACGTACCATTCAAAGATTTTTAATTATGCGACACACATCACACTATTGGTTGTTATATCATAACATAATAACCTAAAGACAATGACTTAAGTCACAGTCACATATTGAATTGGGCAATCTTCTATGTCATTAAATGTTACAATTTCATAGCTGCTTGGATCATTTTGAACATTGCGCAACAACTGATTATTCAACGCATGACCCGATTTAAATGCATCATATTTACCAATAATTTGATGACCTAATAAATATAAATCACCGACTGCATCTAAAATTTTATGACGTACAAATTCATCCGAAAAACGTAAACCTTCTTCGTTAACTACGCCAGTTTCGTCCACCCCAATTGCATTTTCTAAACTTGCACCCAAGGCCAAATTATTGGCTTTGAGATAATCCAAATCCTTCATAAAACCAAAAGTACGGGCTTCACTAACCTCATAAACAAATGTTTCTGTTGAAAAATCAATGGATGCTGTTTGGAACTCTTTTTTAAAGGCTGGGTGATCAAAGTCGATCTCAAAGTTCAACTGAAAGCCATCATGCGGACTAAAGACTGCTTTTTTATCATCAATAAACGCTTCTACAGGTTTAAGAATTTTGATGAACTTTTTAGGTGCGTCTAATTCTGCAAGGCCACCTTGCATTAATAAATAAATAAAAGGACCTGCACTACCATCCATAATTGGGACTTCGGAAGCAGAGACTTCAATGAGCAAGTTATCAATCCCTAAACCCGCAATCGCACTCATGATATGTTCAACTGTGCCGACTTTGGCCTCACCTTGAACTAAGTTTGAGCACATAAATGCTTCTTGAATCAGCATCGCATCTGCAGGAATATCAACAGGTGGATTTAAATCAATACGACGAAATACGATGCCACCATCTGCATGATGAGGCACGAAATTAATCATCACTTTTTGCCCGCTATGCAGACCGATTCCACTTGCCTTTACTACACGCTGCAGGGTTCGCTGTTTCAACATGCTCTTATTCATCAGTACACAAAACCGCTATACGTTAGCATATTTAGCCATTGATAAAAAATAAAAAAGGCAACATTACTGTTGCCCTTTCTTGTTTATTTGTTAAAAATCAAAACACTATAAATTATTTACGTTGCTGATTTTTCAAATAATCTTGGATGCTCATTGGCGTTGGACGCGGACTAGAGACTGCTGGCGCAGGGCTTGCCACTTCGGCTTGCTGGCGTTGAATTGCAGGAACATCGTCTTCATCTACAGCAGCTTGAGTCGCAGTTGCAGGACGTGTTGCTTGCACAGTCGTTGGGCGTTTCGTTGGTTCGGCAGAATCTGCTGAATTACGTGTTAAACCAGTCGCAATCACTGTTACGCTGATTTCGTCACGTGCATCAGGATCAAATACTGTACCGTAGAATACTTGACCTTCATCAAGGTCAACAATTTGGTTTACGACATCGGTAATTTCTTCAATTTCACCGAAAGTAACGTCATCACCACCAGTGACGTTAATCAAGATACCTTTGGCGTTCATGATCGTCACGTTATCCAGTAATGGACTACGAATTGCTTGCTCAGCAGCTTGGCGTGCACGGTTTTCGCCACGACCAGAACCTGCACCCATCATCGCATAACCACGTGTGCTCATCGCAGTTTTCAAATCGGCGAAGTCAAGGTTAATATGGCCCGGACGTACCACTAAATCAAAGATACTGCGCACCGCGTTTAACAATACATCATCTGCTTTTTTATAAGCATCTTTCATTGAGATATCACGGAATACTTTTAACAAACGTTGGTTCGGAATGATAATTAATGAATCTACATGTGCTTCTAAAGCTTCAATGCCTTTTTCTGCAGACTGCTGACGGCGCTTGCCTTCAAAATTAAATGGCGTAGTTACTACACCTACAGTCAAAATACCCATTTCTTTGGCAATTTCTGCAACTACTGGCGCAGCGCCTGTACCTGTACCGCCACCCATACCCGCAGTGACAAACACCATATCGGTGCCTTCTAAATGCTGACGAATCAACTCACGGCTTTCTTCTGCTGCAGCCTGACCCACTTGAGGATTTGCACCTGCACCTAAACCACGCGTACCTTGCTCACCCAATTGGATTTTAAACTGAGCGTTCATACGATCTAATGCTTGTTTGTCTGTATTTGCACAAACAAATTTCACACCTTGAATATCAGATTCAAGCATGTGCTGCACTGCATTACCACCAGCACCGCCTACACCAAATACAGTGAAACGGGCTTGACCATTGCTATCGCTTTGATCATCTTCAAAAAATTCAAATGAGGCCATGACCTATAAAATTCCTAATCTATAATGGCAGTCACTTCAGCCCGTATACTGCCTTGATCTTAATAAAAATTGTTTTTAAGAATGCTGTCCCTGTCTCGGCTTGTCAAGTACAAGCGATCATCCGTACAACTTCTTAACAATATTCCCAAATTTTTCAACTAAAAAATTGATTTCAGTGTTTCATTGAAACCAGACCATGCACGTTTGAAACGCTTCATCACAGTGAGTTTTTCTGAATCATCTGGCTCTACAATCGTGTCCTGCGTTTCACTTTGGCTAAACATCAACAAACCTGATGCTGTGGCATATTGTGAACGACGCAATGCCGCTTGATTTTGTTCATCCGCGTTGACTTGCGTAGGCGGATTACCCAAATGAGCCGAAACACCTAAAGTTTTACGAGAGAAACTAATCATACCCTCAATTTGACTTGCATCACCCGTTAATACAACACCATGATACAACCCTTGTAAGGCACCATTTCCTTCTAATACTTGACGCACTTGACCCAAAATTTCGTCATAACGCGCAATAATAATTTCAGTTAACTCAATACGACTAATGGTTTGTGGACCATCAATCCCTTGGAACTGAATCATGTGTTCTGGCTTCACCACTTTCAGATCCACACAGCCATAGAGCAATTTAATGCGCTCTGCTTCTTCTGTCGTGGTTTGTAATACTGCAGCAATATCACGCGTGACATGCTCACCACCGCGTTGCAAGGTATGCGTCATGGCCAAACGACCATCAAGATAAACCGCAATATTGGTTGTACCTGCCCCAATGTCGAGTAGGCACACACCATATTCACGCTCATCTTTCAGTAAGCTTGCTTCTGCCGTTGCTAAAGCAGAGACCACCATCTTCTCGACGCCAATATTGGCACCTTTTAATGCGCGGTCTAAATTCTGCATGGTGCTAATCGGAAGCATCATTAAATGATAATGGCCAGTCATACTGTGCGCAGACATACGAATAGGATTGAGCACCCATTCTGACTCGTCGTCTAGCTCAAATCCTAAAGGTACAGCACTCACCAAATAGTGATCTGAAGTTTGGTGGCTGGCTTTGGCGAGTTCTAACGCACGCACCACTTCACTTGTTGTAATCGTATGTTCACTATTTTCTACAGGCGTACGACCTGAAGCATAAAAACTTTTCATCTCTGCACTAGGAATAGAAATCCAGGCTGAATGCACACGGCACTCCGCCATATCCTCTGCTTCCTGCACAGCATTTTTAATTGCGGTGATGACTTTATCGAGACTGACAATTTTTCCCTTATTCATGCCTCGGTTACGTGCGGTCGCCATCCCGATCACTTGGATATTGTCTGGCGCATGTACCTTACCAATCAAAACTGAAACTTTGTGTGTCCCAATGTCAATCGCAACAACCGAGGGAACAGCTTCACTCATTATTTACTACTACCATTCACGTATTGGTTTAATTTATGGCACGAAGCCTCTATTTGCAAAGCGCCTCATTATGGCGTTGCTATTCTTCCATCTGCAATGCTTAAGTCACTACTGGTTACAAGAAAGTGACCATTTACTATCTTAGGCGCAGTTGCATTCTTCCATTGAATTGCAAGTCCATTACGATAGCGCAAGTCAATTGCTGAGATATTCGACCAAACTGGCTTTAAGTCAGTATGAGCCAAATGACTCAAGCGTTGCAGCTTACTCATGGTTTGATCCTGATCGACGATAATTCGTAAACCTGAATCAAACTGCATAAACCAAGTCATGCGCTCCGTTAAATATAGTTCTTTTAAACGAATGCCGACTGGCAGGAATAATTGGTTAATTTCGTTGTAGCGACGCATCATCATTTTTGAATGACTGACAGGTCCGTGTAGTAGTGGCAAATTTTGATTTTTAATTGGCGCAACTTCTACAAACACATCTCCGCTATCACTCAATAAGCGACCTGTACCCCAACGTGCAATTGCATGTCGTGGCATGACACGTACTCGAATCGCATTCGGCCAAGCACGTGACACTACAACACGATCGACCCAAGAAACTTCTAAGGCGCGATCTCTGATTGTTTCCAAATCCGACGTAAAATAATTTTCGGTGACTGTGGGTGATACGTATTGCATCACCTGCTGACGCTCAGCATCTGAACGGGCACCAACGACATCCAGTTCAGCTACTTTTGCATCCGTCATCACACGATATAAGCCCAACATCCCAAGTGCCAAGACCACGATTGCCACGCATAGCAACAACCAACCACCCGCATTGGCAAGTTTTTCCTTGCGCGTCGGTGGCTTGTCATGAATCGAGGTCACCGCCGCTTTTTTACGGCGCATGGATGCAGGAAGTTGAGCCATAATTTAGTGAGCCGTACCAGTTAAGGTTTGCTCTAAAATTGCCACACACAGTGCATCAAAATCAATGCCGATCGCTTGTGCTGCTTTAGGAACCAATGAATGACTGGTCATGCCTGGTACTGTATTGACTTCGAGCAACCAGAAATTACCTGCTTCATCTTGCATAGCATCAATGCGACCCCAGCCACTTGCACCTACCGCTTGGAAAGCACGCAAGCATAAAGCCTGTAAACTTTTTTCTTCATCTGCAGTCAAACCACACGGAATACCATATTGCACATCATTACGATTGTATTTTGCTTCGTAATCATAGAATGCAACGTCTTCAGGAGGCTGCAAACGAATAACTGGTAAAGCCTGACCATTTAAAATCACAATGGTAAACTCACGACCTGTAATCCATTTTTCAGCCATTACCACAGCATCATGTACGGTTGCTTTTGCAATTGCTTCAGCAAAGTCTTCGATTTTTTCGACTTTGCTCATACCAATACTTGAGCCTTCATGTACTGGCTTAATAATAAACGGCAGACCAATGCTGTCTACAATCTCATTTAAATCCGAATCTTTGCTCACAATACGGTACGGCGCTGTTGGTAGTTCTGAACCTTGCCAAACCTGTTTGGTTTTTACTTTGTCCATACCAATTGCAGAACCCTGAACACCTGTACCTGTATAAGGGATATTCAACCACTCCAACGCACCTTGGATTTGACCGTCCTCACCACCACGACCATGCAAAACAATAAATGCACGATCAAAGCCTTTGAGCTCAGTAATACTACGTTGTTGCGGGTCAAATGCTTCAGCATTTACGCCTGAACGGCATAATGCCTCAAGTACCGCTGTACCGCTATCTAGAGAAACCTCACGCTCAGCAGACTTTCCACCAAGCAACACGGCAACTTTGCCGAACTTTGAAGCATTTGACACGTTTATATCCTTAAACTTTTATAACTGGCCGATCAAATCTAATCACTACAAAGTGATTATTTTAAATACAAATTATTTTGAGCCAAATCGATTGAGATAGCTCCAACATTACCCGCACCTTGTGTTAATAACAAGTCTTTTGCTTGTAGGACTTTTTTCATCACACTTTGGATATTGCCTTCTACTGGATCCAGTAAAATTGGCTCGACTTCACCACGTAGACGAATACTGCGTGCTAATGCGCGACTGTCTGCACCCACAATTGGTTTTTCGCCCGCTGGATAAACCTCTAGTAGCAAGAGTTGATCCACTTGAGACAACACATCAACAAAATCATCAAAGCAATCACGGGTACGACTAAAACGGTGTGGCTGGAACATCATCACCAAACGACGGTCTGGATGACTTGCACGAGCCGCCTTAATGGTTGCTTCTACTTCTTTTGGATGGTGACCATAGTCATCAACCAATTTCACATCACCATTTTCTAGCTCAAATTGACCTTGAACTTGGAAACGACGACCAACACCACTAAAGCTTTCTAAAGCACGTGCAATTGCAGCATCAGACACACCTTCGTCTGTTGCAATGCCAATGGCTGCCAAGGCATTTAAGATATTGTGTAAGCCAGGTAAATTAATAGTTAAACGTAGTGGCTCACGGTCTTTACGTAATACAGTAAAGTGAGATTGCATGCCTTCTTGCACAACATCTACAGCGCGAATGTCATTGTCTTCATTAAAACCATAAGTCACCAATGGGCGACCAATACGTGGCATGATTTCACGGATATTGGCATCATCACCACACACCACCGCTAAACCATAGAACGGGAGCTTTTGTAAAAATTGTACGAAAGTATCTTTCAGTACATCAAAGCTACCGCCATAGGTATCCATATGATCGGCATCAATATTCGTGACAATTGTTGCCATTGGTTGTAAATGCAAAAATGATGCGTCTGATTCGTCAGCTTCTGCCACGATATAACGACTTGCACCTAAAGCTGCGTTCACACCTGTACGGTTGAGCAAACCACCAATCACATAGGTTGGATCAAGATTTTCTTCTGCCAACATACATGTTACAAGGCTTGTTGTTGTGGTTTTACCATGTGTACCCGCAACCGCAATACCATGACGATAACGCATCAACTCACCCAACATTTCTGCACGGCGTACAACAGGTGTACGGGTTTCTATCGCAGCTTTAATTTCAGGGTTTTCTTGATCAATCGCTGTGGATACCACAATAACGTTGGCACCTTGAATATTGTCAGCAGTATGGCCGATATACACTTGAATGCCATTTTCTTCTAACTGCGCAGTGGTTTTTGATGCCTTGATATCAGAACCAGATACTTTGTAACCTTGGTTCTTTAATACTTCTGCAATACCACACATCCCTGCACCACCAATACCCACAAAATGAATGTGTTTGATACGGCGCATCTCAGGAACTTTAATTAACTTTTTCGCTTGCTCAGCAGGAGTAGATGGAGACATATTTTACTCGTATTACAATTCTTGAATTAAACGAACCACATGCTGTGCTGCATCTGGCTGTGCCTGCTGACGTGCTTTCACTGCCATTTCTTTCAATAATTGGCGGTTCATCAGCGGTTGGAGCAGTGTCGCTAAACTTTCTGGCGTCATGTCTGCTTGCGGGCATATTTTCGCAGCATTAATGTTTGCTAGGAATTTGGCATTTGCAGTCTGGTGATCATCCACGGCCGAAGGAAGTGGAACAAATACCGCTGCTAAACCGGCGGTGGCAATTTCAGTGACTGTTAAAGCACCCGCACGGCAAATAATTAAATCGGCTTCAGAATAGGCTTTAGCCATATCTTCAATAAAAGGTGACACTTCCACTTGGAGTGTTTCAGGTGCGTTGGCATACAACGCTTGTGTTGCTTCCGCATGATTTTGCCCACATTGATGAAAGACCTGTAAAGGCACATTCAACTTCTGTAAAGCCAAAGGCACACATTCATTGAGTGCTTTTGCACCCAATGAACCACCCACAATTAAGATCCGTAACGCTTGACCCGCTTTTTCACGCTCTTGGTAGCGCCACGATGGATTCAATATTTCGGTAATTTCTTTACGTACAGGATTACCTGTCGTCACAATTTTGGTGCTTTCTGGAAAGGTATTTGGAAATGCCTGACACACAGTTGCGGCCACACGCGACAATTGCGTATTGGTAAAACCCGCAATCGCATTTTGCTCATGAATAATGACAGGAATACCCAAAATACGTGCTGCTAAGCCACCAGGCCCCGCAACATAGCCACCAAAGCCTGCAACAGCATCGACCTTTAATTGCTTCATGTATTTCATGGCACTCAACGTGGCTTTTAAAATTTTAAACGGTGCTAAAACTTTACGCACGAGGCCATTACCACGTACACCCTGAATGTCAATTTGATAAATTGGAATATTATGATTTTTTAACAGACGGTTTTCCATACCTGTCGGGGTGGCTAACCATGACACTTGTATGCCTTTTTGTTGTAATTCTTTGGCAACAGCCAAGGCAGGAAAAACGTGCCCACCAGTACCTGCGGCCATCATCATGACATGTTTAAGCTGTTTTTGCGGTGCGTCGGTCACGTTAATTCTTCAATTTAAATAATAGAGATTAAAAGGTGTTTATAGGTTGACAATTGTAATCACAAACGCATTGCGGTGAAAGATGATTTAGTTTTTTTCACGGCCGCCACTCATTGTTTTTTTCTACAGAAATTCGAGTTTAAACTAGTTTTATTATTAATCATGCGTTTTTGGCAAACTTTTACATTTTTTATGCAAATAGAAGCGCATATTTACAACCTACCCCTCCCCTGCTTAAACGATTTAAATAAATTCATCACACTAATTTTAACCTTTGTTCTACTTTAAATCACACTCTAACCCCAAAGGCGCTGTCATTACAGCGCCATTCTTTGAGCCCATGCCTTAAACTTTTTGTTTTAAACCTGCTTCAAGCACATCAAATAGATCATCCGCAATAGACGTACCAAACTGCGCATCAATTTCACGTACGCATGTTGGACTTGTCACGTTAATTTCCGTCACGTATTCACCAATCACATCCAGCCCCACAAAGACCAAACCTTTTTCACGTAAGAAAGGCCCAACTTTAGCTGCAATCGCTTTGTCATGTTCAGTTAATGGACGTGCTTCACCACGGCCACCAGCGGCCAAATTACCACGGGTTTCACCATTTTGAGGAATACGCGCTAAGCAATACGGTACTGGCTCACCATTGACCATCAAAATACGTTTATCACCATCCACGATTTCTGGAATATAACGCTGCGCCATAATCGGTTGTTGACCCATTTGCGTCAGCATTTCTAGAGTTGAACCAATATTTGCACCATCAGCAGTTAAACGGAAAATCCCCATCCCACCCATGCCATCTAGTGGTTTTACAATCACATCTTGATGCTGTGCAATAAATTCACGGATTAAACTTTGTTGCGATGTCACGAGCGTTGGCACTTGTAACTCAGGAAACTGCGTTGCAAATAACTTTTCATTACAGTCACGCAGGCTTTGTGGTTTGTTAATAATCCACGCACCTTCACGTTCTGCCTGTTCTAAAATATACGTGGTATAAACAAAGTTCATATCAAAAGGCGGATCTTTACGCATTAAAACGACGTCATAAGCCGCAATAGATTCTTTTTGTCGTGCACCTAATTCGTAATAGTGCTCATAATCTTCAAATACTTTTAATGGGGCAATCAGACCAAATGCTTTGCCTTGATCAATATATAAATCTTGCTGTAAAGCATAACCCAATTCATGTCCACGACGTGCCGCCGCCCAAAGCATGGCCATAGAAGTATCTTTTTTCAGGTTTACACTTTCGATGGGATCCATCACCACAAGTACGCGCATGCTGTCTGCTCTTTTAAAAATAATCTGGCAACGAGTATAACGGAGAATAATCGTTTCTTTAGTTTCAATTTCGCTAAAGCCCAAGACCTTCTTGCTTTCTTTTACTTTGTGTATTCATCATTTTTCATGATGCAGTGGACGTTGGTGAAACACCGCAGCCGAATCATTAAGACTTAAAAAGTTTCATTACAGGCTTTATATTTAAACAGTACATTCGCGGATAAAGATCTGAATTTATCTTTTGGGAGCAGTTTAATTGGGAAATTTGAGTTATTTTTTGAACTAATCGAATAAATTTATGCCAAATTGGTCAACTCAAGCAAACTCTGTCATAGAATTAGTGTAGGATGTTGGTAACGAGAAAAAAGTGTTGCTTAGGTAAACATCTTTAAAGTGCCGCCAGTTTAATTGATAAACTTTCGATTTTTCAGATTTTTATTTCCAATCCTTTTATGACCGCCTTTGATTTGAACTGGTTTTTTAACTTGTATGCCGTTGGCGTATTGCCAATTATATGCAAGACACAAAGAATATCGGGTATAATATGATGTAAAGGCGTGATTATTCAAGTTACCCCTTTTCAAGCCATGCTTCATGGCTAACATTATTAAAAATTTTGTAATAGGTTTTCTTATGTCTAATGCAGTGACTGGCACAGTAAAATGGTTCAATGAAACTAAAGGTTTTGGTTTTATTCAACAAGACGGTGGCCCTGACGTGTTTGCTCACTTCCGTGAAATCACAGGTTCTGGCTTCAAAACTTTGACTGAAGGTCAAAAAGTTTCTTTTGTTGTTGTTGAAGGCCAAAAAGGCTTAAACGCTACAAACATCGTTGTTCTTTAATTTAGAACTGCGTTAAAAAAAGCACCGATTGGTGCTTTTTTTATGGCAATCTATTTCTCTCTTGGTCAAACCCTGCGTTGCGCATAGGCTCAATTGCCCTTAGCTACACACTAGCTCGCGCTCAACCGTCAGTTTTACGCTAAATAATATTCCAGTGCAGAACTTTCGCACTCGCTTTGTTACTTTCCAAAGTTAAAGAACAAATTGAAGGATAGTCCTTCGGTTTACCCGCCAAATCTACGCTACGCTTTGATACATCACTCAGATAAAAATTATAAGTCGCCCCCATACTACTCAGTGCATAAGCACGTTGGTTGGTTAAGGTTTCATTACTCATACTTTCAATTTGTGCCTTGGTTTTCCCCAAAGAGTTTTGGCACTGCGCACCAGTTAAATAACCTGATTTAGCACGTTTAGATGATTGCGTTGCTGTAGTACTCGTCGTTTGTTGCGTACTTGCGAGAGCCTCATTTAAACTTTTAATGCCTTGATTTAAGGTGTTGTTAAAGGCTTGTACATTTTCAGGCATCGACTGACATCCTGTTAAAGTCATTGTGCATATCGCTGACGTTAGGACCAGCATCTTCTTCACATTCATTTTCCCCAAACTTCCTTATGTTTTTAAAGTGCCCCGAGCTTAAAGCCAAACGTTAAAAACAATCACCCATTTAATACTAAAGTTTATATTTTTAATTTATTTTCATATATTTAATTATAATTAATAAATTTTAAAATCTTTTATGGATCAACTTTTAATCGTATTAAAGACCATATCTTAGCCCTGACTCTTTTTCACAAGCATAAAAAAAGGAAGCCAAAGCTTCCTTTTAATCGTGTTGATTCCGTCGGATTAGATGCCGTATTTCACACGGTAATCTTCCATTTTCGCTAAAGCGTCCGTTTCACCTTTCGCATCTAAATAATCCATTAAGTCTTTCATGGTAATTAAAGCATGCACTGGGATTTCTAGTTCTTTTTGGACTTCTTGAATTGCAGACAATTCACCTTGGCCTTTTTCTTGACGATCTAATGCAACCAATACGCCCGCAATTTGCGCGCCAGCATTTTTAAGGATGGTTACCACTTCACGAATGGCCGTACCTGCGGTGATCACATCATCAATGATCCAGACTTTTTTACCTGCAACCGAAGCGCCTACCAATACACCACCTTCACCATGGTCTTTTGCTTCTTTACGGTTAAAACCCCAAGGTACGCTCACGCCATGGTTTTGAGACAATGCCACAGCCGTTGCTGCAACAAATGGAATACCTTTGTATGCTGGGCCAAAAATCACTTCAACATTTTCGCATTCGGTTAATTTAGCTGCATAGCCTGAAGCCAAGCCTGTTAAAGCCTCACCATCATTCAACAAACCTGCATTAAAAAAATAAGGACTCACACGACCCGATTTTAAAGTAAACTCACCAAATTTAAGCACACCACGTGATAATGCGAGTTCGATAAAAGCTTGTGGATTAAATGCCGCTTGCGCTGTCATAGGGTGCTCCATTTTTTTAAGTTTGAGGTTAAACCTGAGCATGATACCAAAGTGTAGCTATCCAAGTGATCAAAAAATTCTGCGTGTCGTTTCAATTAACGTAAACGGCTTACGTTCGGCAGAGAAAAAAGGGATTTTTGATTGGATGGCAACATCCGATGCGGATGTCATCTGTATGCAAGAATCTCGAATTACGCATGAACAATGGACAGATAAATTTAAACCCGAAGGCTGGTTTACCCACTTATTCCCAGCCGAGCGCCCAGGCTATGCAGGTACGGCGATTTATAGTCGCTATCCATTTGTATCCGTGACCAATGGACTCGGCTTTGAACTTGCAGATTCACAAGGTCGCTTTATTTCTGCTGAATTTGATTTAGGCTTAGCACAATCGGCACACATCTGTTCTTTATACTTGCCTTCAGGTTCTTCCGGTGATGAAGCCCAAGCGCGTAAAGATTTATTCTTAAATGAATATAAACAAATCTTGAAACAATGGCGTGATGAAAATAAATCTGTGATTGTGTGCGGTGACTACAATATCGTACATAAGCGCATTGATATTAAAAACTGGTCGGGCAACCAAAAAGCTTCTGGTTGCTTGCCACATGAACGCGCTTGGCTAGACCATATTTATGATGACTTAGGTTATGTCGATACCTTCCGTGAAGTCCGCAAAGAAGCCGAGCTGTATTCATGGTGGTCAAACCGAGGGCAAGCTCGTGCCAAGAATGTCGGTTGGCGGATTGATTACCAAGCATGTTCTCCTGACTGGAAAGAGCGCACTATTAATGCATGGGTCTATAAAGAAACATGGTTCAGTGACCATGCCCCAGTCATTATTGACTACCAGCTTTAAGCTAAAATTAACAAAGTTTGAGTGAACAACCGTTCACTCAATTAGTGTCAATTTCTCACAATGCATGTCGTATTTTCAGATTTATCTCAATCTCGAATCAGCGCATTATTACCGCACGGCACAGGGACATGTCAGGATGACACAAAAGGATAAGACGCCGTAGGAAGAAAATAAAATAAGTAATTTATTTTACTTATTTTCAAGGATGTGACAATGGACGTTGAAATGAGACCCGCATGATCAGGATGATTAAATGCGGGTTTTCTCTTTTTAAATCGTTTGTTTTTTCTTCTTATTTTCACTCTATTTATATTCTGTAATTTCACACATTATTTTTACTTTTTTATTCTAGTACTCTCTTTTTTTTATCTGTCTTTTTACTTACTTTAATCATTAGAGATGTCAGCAACGTGACGATTGCAAGTCAGTTTCATGACAGCATAGTTCTTTGAGATAGAATTGGTTAAGCTAGCCCTACCCATCTCATTTTTGAACTCGTTTAGGATCCTTTGCTATGCTTAAAATTTACGGCATTAAAAACTGTAGCACCATGAAAAAAGCCTTTGATCTACTGAATGAATTAGGCCTTGCCTATGAGTTTCATGATTATAAAAAGCAAGGCATTGATGCTACACATGTAAGTGCATGGTTAGATGCCAAAGGTAGCGACATCATTTTAAATAAAAAAGGCACAACTTGGAAAAAGCTAACTGAAGAAGAACAGCAACATGCTTTGGCTAGCCAAGAGAATTTAGTTGCTACTTTGACCACACATAGCAGTATGATTAAACGCCCTGTGCTCGAAACAGAACAAGGCTTAATTGTGGGATTTGATGAAGCTACCTATCGCGTTTTAAAATAAACAACGTTGTATATAGTTTGTGAGATTAAAAAAGCCCGACAATTGTCAGGCTTTTTTATCTTTAAATATGTGATTACACTTAGTGTGCACGTATCCACGTTTGGTTACGACCTAAGGCTGCTACGCCAATAAAGCCACGAAGCTCTAGTTTTTTACCACCATCAGCTAACTGGCCTTTTAATTTATAGGTTTTGCCTGATTGCGGATCTAAAATTGAACCACTTTCATAGCTGTTATCACCATTATTTTTTAATCCACTCACAATACGCAAGCCTTTAAGTGACTTGTTATGATATGGACCTTCGCATTTAGTACATGCGTTTTCTTCACCTGGTGTCAAAATCGCTTGGATACTGGCAGTTAATGTTCCATTTTTTTGCTCTGTAAACTTCACCAACGCTTTAGGTTGGTTTGTTTTGTCATCAATGGTTTTCCAAGCTGTACCATTTAAAGGGTCTGCCGCATTAGCCAAAGCGGTTAAACCTAGCAATCCTAATGCAAGTGCAATTTTTTTCATTTTTTTGATTTCCCTGATTTGATTTTAGATGCTTACACATAGTATTTTGCGCCGCAACAAATATTCAACTATTGATTGCCGCTATTTAGTGTAACCTTGTAAATAAAAGAGGTAAATAACCTCATCAGTAAGAAAATGATAAGAATACAGGAAGAATATGACAATCTCGCCCATCACCAAACAACTCTTCACGGAGCGCTTTCTGAAAACAGTATTGCGCGCACCGAGTCGCTTCAATTTACCTGCCTCAAGCTTACGTTTTTCATTAGAACAATTAACCAAACTCATTCCACAAAATAAAAGCGTAAAGATTCGTCCAATCCGTTTGGCTGGCTTACGTGCTGAAGAACTCAAACCCCAAGCACATTCCACACAATTAATTTTTCATATCCACGGTGGTGCATTTTTTTTAGGCTCGATGAATACGCATCGGGCCTTTTTAACTCAGGTTGCAGCACGTACGCAAATGCAAGTGTTACATGTGGATTACCCACTGGCACCTGAGCACCCACATCCAGAAGCGCTAGATGCCGTATTTGATGTTTATTGTCAATTACTTGATCAAGGCGTTTTAGCCAAAGATATTATTTTGTCTGGTGACTCTTGTGGCGCCAATTTAGCCTTAGCATTGGCCCTGAGAATACGCCAAGAGCAGCTACCACAAGCCAGTGGTCTCATTTTGCTGTCACCATTTTTAGATCTTACGCTCAGCAGTGAATCTTTACGTTATAACCGTAAGCATGATGCGCTGTTGTCTATTGAAGCCTTAGAAGCAGGTATTGAATATTACGTTCCGACAGGGATGGACCGCTCTGATCCGAGCATTTCCCCTTTCTTTGCTGACTTAAAAGGCCTGCCCCCTGTGCATATACAAGTGGGTTCGAAAGAAATTTTGCTGGATGATGCACAGCGCTTTAAAGAAAAAGCCGAGCAAGCCAAAGTGGATGTTGAATTTAAAATTTACACGGGCATGTGGCATAACTTTCAAATGTTTAGTGCCTGGTTTGACGAAGCACGCCGTGCCATCAGCGATTTATCTGACTTTGCACACCGCTTAGATCAAGACTAAAATCGCTATAATTCGGCAATGCATGATTGATCGCATCCCCGTCAAAACATGCGACATATAGTCTTCAGACAGCATTAAAAAATAAAAAAGGTCAGCACCAGCTGACCTTAAATACAAAGACTGAACAGAATAAAATACGAGGGAGAGAAATCTGTCCAGCTTACAGCCTCAATACATTATGAAATGCTACGAATCGCTTCAAAAGCATTGGTCATCGCCTGTTCTTTCGGCTCTGCACCCATATTAACACCTTCTGCACGAATCACTTCAACATCAGAAACACCTGTAAAAGTGAAGACCGTTTTAAGCAAACTTTCTTGGAAGTCCACTGGGCTGTTTTCACCATAGATGCCACCACGACTACTCGCGATATACACTTTTTTATCCCCTGCCAAACCAACAGGACCATTTTCTGTGTATTTAAATGTTCGGCCTGCAACACTAATACGGTCAATCCATGCTTTTAACGTCGACGATACGCCAAAGTTATACATTGCCGCACCAACCACCACGATATCTGCATCCAAATATTGTTGTACGAGTTGTTCACCTAATGCGCTTTGTTCTTCATTTTGCCCCATTAAAATATCAGCACTTAAATGTGGAATTGGTGTCGTAGCCAAATCTAAATGTTGTACTTGAGCAGTCGGATATTTCTGAGTTAACTGCGCTACGATCGCTTGGCTTAACTGACGAGAAACTGAAGCATCACCCATAATACTTGAATCGATATGTAAAACTTTCACGTGGCTACCTATAACGATTATGTTCTAAATTAAAACAAGTTTAATTCATAAACGTTTATAGAATAATCCTTTAATTTAAGACACTATGTCTTAAAAATAGAACAAATATTTCGGCTAAATTTTACACTCACTTTCGACTAAAGGTTAAAAATTGGTTATTAGATGTTCGACGAGTTATGTGTTATGTTAATAATATGTATATCTATCTACATAAACTCAAAGAAAAATTTTAATAGACCGAATACAGGCCTGTTGTAAATAATGAATAAAAATTCGCCTCCGCAAGAGGTATTAGACAAGCATAGAATCACCAAATTCTTGATTGAAAATGAAGCAATCATGAATTGGAATATATTAAAAAAATGTATTTTAATGCTGATTTTAGGTGCTGCTGTTCATGTGACTTGGATCATTTGGAAAGTCTCTGTCCTACTCATGCCCAATCTTTGGCAATGGGTCGACTTACCTTTATTAAAATTTCAACTGGGCCTTAATGTTGTTTTTTTAGTTCTAATGTTGTTACTCATCTATCCCTGTTATGCATGGAAAGATCGGCGATGGGCCCAAGTCGTTCTGCCTTATATTTCAGTCGGTCTGTTTGTGGTTTCATTATGCCGTGATGGCTATGTAGTAGGTGTACTCAGCCCTGCAACGATGACAGCCTATGTGAGCTTGGTGACTGTTGGTTTAGTTCTGTTTCCACGCGCCATTGTATATAGTGCGTTTCTTCCTGCAACGGCGTATTTAACGGGATGTATGTTCTTAAGCCAATGGGGCTATATCCCCTACTCGCCGGTTTTTCACATCACAAGTTATTATTTTAACAATGACTTTTGGCTCATTTCGATGGCCTTTTTCATTGCCCCCATTCTTATTACATGCTTGGTTTTATTTGAGATTTTATTGAGTCAGTGGCGCTACCGCGAACGTCTGATTAAAAAGCTGAGCCAAATCGATCCACTCACCAATCTATTTAATCGACGCCAAATCAATCAGTGTCTCGATCAAATTGTGCAAGAGCATGAACAAAACTATGCTTTGGTACTTTTAGACCTCGATCACTTTAAGTTTATTAATGATGATTATGGCCATCACAAAGGTGATGAAACCTTAGTTCGTGTCGCTGAAGTGCTCAATATGCATTTACGTGATAGTGATGTGGTCGGACGTTTTGGTGGAGAAGAATTCATTTTAATTTTACATAAATCTAATCTCGAACAAGCCACGCAAGCCGCCGAACGTTGTCGTAGCGCAATACAAGCACTTGAGATTTACAGCGATGATGGTGAAAAGATTCATGTGACCGCCAGCTTTGGCATTGCAATTTCACATGCAGAACTGCGCCCACAACAGTTATTGAGTCAAGCCGATAAGGCACTGTATGAAGCCAAAGCCAGTGGTCGTAACCGAGTAAAAACGTTTACGCTCAAAGCACAACCCGACACCGCCACAGCACCACTTTAAGCGACAATTTCCGCCCTAGCCCCCTGTATCCATAAGCGCACTGCAGGATGAGCCAGCATTGTATGCATATACTGCTGTGAGCTCGGATGAACAGCGAATTGATAGCTGATTAAACGACTCACCACAGGTGCATAAAAGGCATCAGCAATTGAAAAATGACCACATAAAAAGCCCTCTGGCTGTGGACGTTCAGCCCATATCTGCTCAATGCGCGCTACATCTTGACGTAAATCAGAATAGGATGACCATAAAACTTGGCCTTGTTGAGCCAAATTTGCAGTGATATTCATGGGACAATGGTTGCGTAAGGATGTAAAACCGCTGTGCATTTCTGCACTGATGCAACGCGCACGTGCTCTCAACATACGATCTTCAGGCCAAAGATGTTTAGCTGGAAATAGTTCTGCCAAATATTCACAAATGGCCAGCGAATCCCAAATGACATGATCATCATGCACCAAAGCAGGCACCTTTCCATTCGAATGGAGGCTTTGCATGGTCTGCGCAAATGTGTTTTCCGCTTGATCTGGCGTCGAAAAGCGTACCAGTACTTCTTCAAAAGGCAAATCAAAAGCAGTACAGACCAACCATACCCGCATTGACCAGCTCGATAGGTTTTTATTGCCGATATATAAGTGCATGCTGACTCTCCCTATTTTTTGCCTACACCCTCAAAATCCTTGAGCTGACGCAATAATTCAGCCTCAGTAAATGCGCCTGTCAAACGTAGGCCTCGTACTTCCTGATGTGTATGATCTAAAAATAAATAGGTCGGTGGGCCCAAAATATCCCATTCATTTAACAGCGCCTGATGGCCTGCATCATAATGGCTCAAATCCAGTTTAATCAGATAATAGGACGCCAATGCCTGCTGAACAGTCTCTGATTTTAAAATCCGATGCTCAATTGGCTGACAAGCCACACACCAATCGGCATAAACATCAATCACTGCTTTTTGGCCTGCTGGAATCTGCTTTAACAGTTGCTCAAATTCAGTACTGGTTTGAGCACGATGCCATTGCAAGTCTTGGTTCGAGCTTGCCACTAAAAAGCGCTGGCTTTGTTGGTATTGGCTATACAATAAATAGGGTACTGCGAGACACAACACCACAATATAGAGCCATTTCAATTGACTGTTGCGCTTAAAAATATGCCATAGCACATAGGCCACAAAGCTGAGCCCCAATGCCAAAGAAAGCCATTGCATCCATGCATCGCCCATTAATGGACGCACAAAATACAAGGCCAGACCCAACATGAGAAAAGCAAAGAGCACCTTGACTTGGTTCATCCATAAACCCGCCTGAGGCAAAATACGCGAACCCAGTACACTCGCAAGGAGTAAAGGCGTTCCCATCCCAAAACCAAGCGCAAACAGGAGCAATGCACCCTGCCACTGACTTTGGGTTTGAGAAATAAACAGCAATGCCCCTGCCAATGGAGCAGTCATACATGGACCAACCAATAGCGCGGAAATCATTCCCATCACACCAGCGCCCAGCAAACTACCGCCACGTTGCATGGATTGCACACGATCCAAACGGTTCATTAAGCCTTGGGGTAGCTTTAATTCAAACAAACCAAAAAGGTTGAGCGCAAACAGTACAAACAACAAACTAAAGGCAATTAAGGTCGAAGGCTGTTGCAGCCAGCGTTGAAAGCTTAATCCAGCTGATGAAGCGATCAAACCTAAGCCCGCATAGACCATCGCCATACTGCAAACAAAAGTCAGTGCAATCATCCAAGCCTTTAAACCCTTGCTATCACGAACAATTAATGAGGTCAAAATAGGGAGCATAGGCAATGAACAAGGCGTAAAAGCCAACAAGCATCCGAGGCCAAAAAACAGCAATAAGCCATAGCCCCACGAGCTTTGTGCCAAGATATCTGACCATTGCTGATCTTGAGCACGGTTTGAAAGTTGCACAGCGGAGGATGTAGATGATGAATCCAGCGCTCCTTCTGTCGAGCTTGTGGCCAGATTCTGTTCTGCTATAGAAGCATTACTCGGAGCTAAATCTAAAATCCGCTTAGGCGCTACACTTTGATTTTGAACACTAACCAACCCTGATTCATCGGTACGAAAGTCAATACTTTGCGGTGGATAGCACACTCGATCTTGGGCACAGCCTTGCCAAGTCACTTGATATTCGGTAGAAGCTTGTGTCGGTACATGCAGTTGTAACTGCTCAAAATAGACTTGCACATTGCCATAGTTGTCATCATGCAACTGTTGAGCTGGAGGCAATGTTAAAGGCACAGCCTGTTGGCCGTGTTTCACCTCTATTTTGTGCTGATAAAGATAATAATGTTCTGGAATGGTCCAACGAATTTCGGCTTCGTTGTCTTGGGTAGAACTGATTTGTATCGGAAAGGCTTG
Organism: Acinetobacter sp. SwsAc6; assembly: GCF_013391565.1. Taxonomy (NCBI): domain Bacteria; kingdom Pseudomonadati; phylum Pseudomonadota; class Gammaproteobacteria; order Moraxellales; family Moraxellaceae; genus Acinetobacter; species Acinetobacter sp. SwsAc6. Next base: position 81,837 of record NZ_JACAXE010000003.1, on the reverse strand, counting down.
TTCAGCAGACAGCAACGCTGGCGCTGCTGATCCTGTCACTGAAGTTAAACTTAATGCGATGGCTACGCACCCATAAGCCAAAATTTTCATGCAACTGGACTCTGCTGATTATAAGATTTTGATATTAGGTTAACGCTCTTAAAATAAGTACGAAACGCCTAAGCCAGACTGATAACCTTTGTAAGCACCATTCAAATCCACACCAACACTGGCATCGAGTTGAAGGCGATCATTGACTGCATAAATTAAACCTGTACCCAAGGCATATTCTTTCTCTTCACTTTCTGCTTTACGGAAGACAAATTCAGAAAAGCCCGATAAATTGCCTGCAATTTTATATTCAATTGTTGACACAGCAGAAACAGCCCAATCGCTATTTTGAACTTCATAGCGCATGGTTAAAGAAGTGCTGATCAGATCGTTATAATCATAAGCTACAGCTGAGCTCAGACTATAAATATCATCACCATTCGAAAACTCATCATTGCCTGTAGCTAAAATCGCTTCAGCCAAAACTGCCATACTGAGTTTGTCATCATTCAGATCAATGGCTTTTTTCAAGCCAATGCTGACATCACCTAAGCCATGTTCTTCAATACGACGACCAGCAGCTTTGGTTTGAGACCAAGCTGGCCCCTGCCAACCTAACTGTAATTCTAAGTCTTCAGCTAAACCAGTACGGAACAACATGTCGGCATTTAAAGTTGTGGTTTTCACTTTTTGGCCATCAACACGCGCTTCACTATAGCTTGCCGAAGGTAAACCTTGCTCCCACGCGAGTTTTCCAACCGGTGTAATCCCCGTACCAAAGCCCGCACCAGGGCGGTCAAAGGAAAAATCAGCAGCCATTGCATGGCTAGCACAGCCCACAGCCACGGCTAAAAACGATAATGTTTTGATTATTTTCATATCTAGTCTCTTTATCCCGATTAGGTATAGATTAAGCCAATTCCTTCGTCATTTTTGCGCCATGCTTACGCAATAATTCTAAAGTTTGCTTTTCTTCTGCCAATGCTTCATCCCAATTGATTTCATCGAAATCACAATCAAAAAATAATTCACTAATTGAAGACAGAATTGTTAAATCGTCACTGTCTTTAGTATTTGGATTAACTTTTTCATCCAATAAACGTTGCACCGCAGGTGTGCAGGCTGCACTTGCAGCATCCCATAACGGGCCATAAATTTCTTCTGCATCCCAAAGGTGTACATTTGCCTTCGCTTGAATCAACGCTTCCAAAATATCAAGATGAACTACCAACAACTGCTGTTTTTCTTCTTCTGCTAAAGGCTGACCTGCTTCATACGCTTCAGATACAGTTTCCCACCATTTAAATAGGCCATCTGACCACACTGAAATTGCAGGGCCTTTTTCAAGGTCAATAAAGTTTGGATTGAGACCTTCCGCTAAAAGTCGCTTTACTTGCTCAAGATCTAATTCCTCTAAAGCTTGTACAAAAACTTGCTGTTGGGCATTTAACATTTAGAAAGCTCACTTCAATTCATTTTTGTCTATTATGCCGAATAAACGCTCTCTTGTTTGAGCTAAATGTAAAACAAATTTAAATTATTCACTGTCGTTAATTTGCATAACTTGATATGCACAAAAAAAGCCCCGAAGGGCTTTTTTAATCATAAAGTCATTTTAATCAAATGCTTCTTCACCAGCTTCATCTGCATCCGCCAATTCTGGCTGTGTACTACGCGGATTTTCTTTTTTCTCAAACAGATGTTCTAAACTGCGTTTTAGTCGATCAATGGCGCCATGAACTGCAGTATCTACATTATGCGCTCGATGATGTACGACGACAGGTTTCAAACCTGCTGGGCGCGCTTCGATCATACACTTGATGTCGTCGTCGCCACCTTTATCCCCATTTTCATCACTTAAATGCACCGAAAAATGCGTAATTCGTTCACTATGACGTTGAAATTCTTGATTGAGTTCTGCACGTATATATGTAATTAAACGATCGCTATTTTGAATGTTTTTATCAGTACGGATTTCAATATTCATAATATCATCCTCGACTTTCTCTGTCTTTCAGTATTCTAAAATTGTGCAAAACTTATTTATTTCGGCACGCTTTAACATGCTGTTTTAAAACAGCAAATTCATTTTTCAACTTCGTTTGGAACGTATTCCTCCACATTGAATAATGAACACTTTGAATGTCTGCAGAACTGTGCTCTTATACTTCGAATATCGTGCCTAAATTGATTTTTTGCAAGTGCTATTTTTATATTTTTTAAAATTCCTTACATAATGTAAGACTTTTTACTACAAATTGCTTCATTCCTGTCTATTCCGCACTGTATTGAACGCCATAATCGCCAACTCGGCCTTCAGCTGACATATTTTTTTATCTGAACTATGATTTTTTTTATTATTTGATAAATATCAACATTGTGTGAAATAACACCACAAATAGAATTTAAATTCGATCGTCTGATCATTTTTGGCTTTATTTTTGCTTAAGAATCTGTATGCTTTCATTGCTTCTTGGGGGAGACTTTTAAATGAAACTTACACAAATCGTTACTGCATGTACTTTGGCTTCAGCTGCTGCTTTCGCGCAGGCTGCACCAATCTGGCAAGACTTCAGCATCACTGGCTTATACGGTGAAGACTATGCATTTCCAGGTGCAGGTGACAACAACAAGCAATCTACTGCTACCTTTGAATATACTGCAAAGTTAAAGTACGGTGACTTTTTTGCTTTTGCTGATCGCACACACAATGACTCAGGTAATGCAACTTACTTCGAAGCATCTCCACGTTTAAGCCTTGGTGCTGTAACAGGTCAAAAATTGGAACTTGGTCCAGTTAAAGATGTTTTACTTGCAGGTACTTGGGAAGGTAACAGCGCAAACTACCCTGGTAGCGATTTTAACAACTACTTATATGGTGTAGGTGTTGATTTAGCGATTCCTTATTTCCAATATGCTCAAGTGAACTTGTATCGTGCAAACAACGATGGCAACACACCTGATGACTACCAATTAACGCTTGTTTACGGCGTACCGTTCAAATTAGGCTCTGAAGATTTCCTTGTTGATGGTTTCCTAGATTGGTCAACTGCTGAGAAAAATGGCCATGCAAGCGAATTAAACTGGACTACACAGTGGAAATGGAATGCTGGTAAACACATTTCTCCAGATACACGCTTATACCTTGGTATCGAGCACTCTGTATGGAATAACAAATACGCTGTGAAAGACAACAACGAAAATAACGTGAGTGCTTTGGTAAAATACCACTTCTAATGTAGTTGAAATGCACGATTGAAAAGCAAGGCAATATGCCTTGCTTTTTTTATGTTTGAAGCATTCAATATCGTTATCTTTATCATCTGTATAGATTATGGCTTTTATTATACGTGCAGTTCAAGAGACTGACTTAGCTGAAATCGTGGCTATTTATAATCATGAAGTGACAACGGGCTGTGCCACGTGGAATGATCAAATCTATAGCGTTGAAGATTTCAAAAAAAAGCTACTCACTTTTCAAGAAAAACAAGATCCCTTTGTTGTGATTGAACATAGTGAAACTCAACAGATCGCAGGCTATGCTGATTATGCGATGTTCCGTAATTTTGCTGGTTACCGACACACTGTAGAACACTCCGTTTATATTCATCCGCAGTATGCCCGCCAAGGCTTGGGTAAACGTCTCATGCAACACTTAATTGCACATGCAAAAGCACATCAAGTCCATGTCATGGTTGCAGGTATTGATCATGCCAATCTAGCGTCCATTGCTTTACACCAACAGCTGGGCTTTGTACAAACTGGCTACATGCCTCAGGTCGGACAAAAGTTTGGCCAATGGCGCGACTTAGTTTTAATGCAACTTAACATTTAACACCACGACTCAAAGTTTAGAATGCCACTGAACAAAAGTTGCGTGCTGAACGCGACTAAATGAGCTTTTGTGGATGAATCGCATCAACAATCACACTCATTATGGCCAAATTTTGTCGTGTTGCTTCACGGTAAAAATCTTGCAGTTGTAAATAAATCAATTTTAATTCAGCTAAGTTTAATTCTTGATCAATGGCTTGTTGCGTGGTTTGCGTCACCAGATACTGATAATGTGTTTTTACAGCATCGACATGAATCGTTTGCAATACCTGATGAATTTCTGCAACGCGTACCACCGTGTTGTAATGGACTGCTCGACCAATATTACGTTCCGACAAAGGATGCTCCGCCTCAATCACATACGCTAATGATTGATTTGGTGCATTTTCAGCATTCAAGATTTTGTTTAAGCTATCCCACGCACTCCCCAACCAAACATATTGCTTGATTAAATCAGAATCTAAAACATCTTGGGGCGTAGTCGCTTGTAGTATTAAGCGCTCTAAATCATTCGGATGGACCAAAAGTAAAATTGCTTGCATCTCGTTATCTTCTTGTTATGTATTTCTCTGAGCTTAACTTTTCTGGAAAAAAAATGTTCACAATTTTTGTATCTAAGCCAATTTATTTTTTTTAAAATCATTGATTAAAAGTATTTTTCTAGTGAATAGTGAGTTTCTAAAATATCAAGAATGATTTGCTTAGCTTTTGAGTAGCGAACAACCAAGTCCATAAAATAGAGCTCAAACTCATCGCCTCCCCCCAAAGGAGAAGGCTCTTTAAAACATTAAATTGCCACCAAATCACGAATGCCTTTTTCAGACATTTCACTCCCCACGCCTTGTGCCACCACCTGCCCACGTGCCATAACGGTATAACCATCGGCAAGCTCTTCAGCAAAGTCATAAAATTGCTCAACTAAAACAATGGACATCTCTCCGCCATCGGCCAGTTTACGAATCACACGGCCAATATCTTTAATAATCGAGGGCTGAATGCCTTCAGTAGGTTCATCTAAAATCAGTACTCTTGGTTCAGATGCCAAAGCACGCGCAATCGCCAATTGTTGTTGCTGTCCACCTGATAAATCACCACCTCGACGGTGCTTCATTTCGTCTAAGATGGGAAATATTTCATACAAATGCTCAGGAACTTTACGGGTTTTTGCCCCCTTAAACTTGGCCATGCCAATCAAGATGTTTTCTTCGACTGTGAGCGTCGAGAAAATGTCTCGCCCTTGCGGGACATAGGCCAAGCCTGCTCTCACCCGCTGTTCGGGGCTTAATTTGGAAATGTCTTTGCCATCTAATAAGATCTGACCTGACTTAATTGGAAGAATCCCCATTAAACATTTGAGTAGTGTAGTTTTACCCACACCATTGCGCCCAAGCACCACAGAGCATTCACCGATAGGCGCAGTAAAGGACACATCACGTAATATATGACTGCCACCATAAAATTGATTGACGTCTTTGACTTCTAGCATCTCGGTCTCCTTAACGTCCTAAATATTTTTCTATTACATCTTCATTGGCTTGAACCTCTGCCAATGTACCTTCTGCCAAAATAGCGCCCTGTGCCAACACGGTGACTTTTTCACTGATGGTGTCAATAAAGCTCATGTCATGTTCAACCACGATCAAGGTATGGTTCTTCTTCAGCTCTAAGCAAAGTTCAGCTGTACGCTCTGTTTCCGCATCGGTCATGCCTGCTACAGGCTCATCCAGCAAAATCAGTTTGGGGCGTTGCATCAATAACATGCCAATCTCCAGCCATTGCTTTTGACCATGTGACAACAAACCTGCAGGTTTGTTTACAAATTCTTGTAAGCGAATTTGTGCCAAAGATTCCTCCAAAGCCAGCTGTGCATCAGGCGCAAGTTTGCTAAAGAAACTCTTTTTCACACGTTTATCTTTGGGGGCAGCCAACAGTAAGTTTTCCATGACGGTGAAATTTTCAAATACGGTTGGCTTTTGAAACTTACGCCCAATCCCTGCTTCTGCAATTTCTTCTGTACTCATTTTGGCTAAATCATAGGTTTGCCCAAAGTGCGCTGTGCCTTCGGTTGGACGCGTTTTGCCTGTGATCACATCCATCAGTGTCGTTTTACCTGCACCATTTGGCCCAATAATGCAACGGAGTTCGCCTTCTTGAATATACAAAGACAAATCATTTAAAGCGCGGAAGGCATCAAACCAAACACTGACATTTTCTAAGTACAGCGCAATACCATGACTGAAATCTGCACCTTCGGCTTTGGGGCGACCATAACCCTCCGAGGCGTGCCCCCCATGTGGTTGCATTACATCACTCATTCACCACGCTCCTTTTTAAAACGATCAAACAGCCCAATGACCCCTTTGGGTAGAAATATCGTGACCACAATAAATAATGCACCGAGCACCAAGAGCCATGCTTCTGGATAGGCCACGGTAAAATAGGTCTTGAGACCATTGATTAAGCCCGCGCCTAAAATCGGACCAATCAGCGTACCCCGACCACCGGCTGCCACCCATACGGCCATTTCAATCGAGTTCACAGGGTTCATTTCACTGGGGTTAATAATGCCAGCCTGTGGCACATACAAAGCACCCGCAATCCCAGCGATAACTGCAGAAAGCACCCATGCGGAAAGCTTGTACCAAAGGGTGCGATAGCCTAAATATTGCAAGCGGTTTTCGCTGTCACGGATTGCACCCAAGACACGTCCGTAGGGTTGATTCATTAAATGACGTAAACCAACAAAACACAGCAACAACACCAAGGCTGTGATAAAGCAGAGACTGGCCCGCATAGCTGCCGAGCTAATGTCCATCCCTAAAAGAGTTTTAAAGCCCGTAAAACCATTATTGCCCCCAAAGCCTGTTTCATTACGGAAAAACAACAGCGCTGCCGCAAAGGTCATGGCTTGAGTAATAATTGAGAAGTACACGCCTTTAATTTTTGAACGGAAAGCAAAGAATCCAAAAATAAAAGCCACCAGTCCAGGAACCAGTACCACCAAAAGTAAAGCCCACCATAAATGCTGGGTACCTATCCAATACCATGGCAACTCGGTCCAGCTTAAAAAGCGCATAAAGTCGGGTAAGCCATCGCCTGCGGATTCCCGCATGAGGTACATACCAAAGGCATATCCACCAAGCGCAAAGTACAGACCATGACCCAGACTTAAAATACCCGCATAGCCCCAGACCAAATCCAATGCCAAAGCCACCAGTGCTAAGCACATAATTTTGCCAATCAACGTGACCCAATATGAGGATAAATACAGCGCTGAATCTGCAGGAAGCAGATGTAACCATGGCAAGATCAGTAATATGGCAAAGCACACACTAATCGCGATTGCACTGGTGGGTTTATCTGAAACTAAAGATGTGATTTTCATCGGCTTACTCCACAAATCGTCCTTTGATGGCAAATAAACCTTGTGGACGTTTTTGAATAAACAAAATCACAAGCACCAACAGTAAAATTTTTGCGAGTACTGCACCCATGCCAATTTCCAGCACAGTGCCACTCACTCCTAAACCAAGCGCGGCCAATACTGCACCCCACACTTGACCCACCCCGCCAACAACCACCACCAAGAAGGCATCGATAATGTAGTTTTGCCCGAGGTCAGGCCCGACATTGCCGACTTGGGCCAAGGCACAGCCTGCAAGCCCTGCTAAACCAGAACCTAAGCCAAAAGCCATCATGTCGATACGGCTTGAACGAATACCCACTGCACGTGCCATTTGACGGTTTTGCGTCACGGCACGAACAAAGAGACCAAAACGGGTTTTATTCAGCACATAAACCAGCACTAAAAGAATAACGATCGTGAAGGCAATAATGGCAATACGGTTATAGGGCAAGATCAAGCTTGGCGTCATCGCAATGCCACCAGACAGCCATGAAATATTGGAGACTTCGACGTTTTGTGCGCCAAAAATCATACGCACCAGTTGCATTAAAATCAGACTGACCCCAAAAGTCGCCAATAAGGTTTCTAACTGACGACCGTAAAGCGGACGAATCACCGTACGCTCAATGAGCATGCCTATCAGCGCACTCACCATAAAGGCTGCTGGAATGGCCGCAATTAAGTACCAATCAATCCAGCTTCCTAAATAGGTTTTAAACAGGCTTTGCACCACATAAGTGGTATACGCGCCAATCATAATCAGCTCACCATGGGCCATATTAATAACACCCAATAAACCGTAAGTAATGGCGAGACCTAAAGCTGCCAATAATAAAATGCTGGCAGTACTCAATCCTGAAAACACATGCCCCGTCCATTCACTGGCCTGAATTCGGGTTTTAATCTTGCTTTGGGCGCTCGTTAACGTTGCTTTTAATTCTGGATGTAAATCGGGTTGTTCAAGCTCGGTTGTCACCATTGCCAATACATCTGGACGATTTGAATCTTGTAATACTTTAGTGGCTTGGATTTTCGTCAACACATCTGGACTTTGATAATCCAAACGCGCCTTTAACTGTGCAAGGCGTGCTTTCACACTGTTATTTTTTTCGGCCAAATACAGCTGATTAATTTGCTTTACATCTAATTCAGATAAGTTATTTTCTAAAATATCTATCGCTTCTAAACGCTGAGTAGCATCGGTAGAGCTTAATTTTTTTTGTGCTTGCGCAAAACTTAATGCTTTTCTTAAAGTATTGACCAAAGTGACTTGTGAGATATCTGCGGGCCATGTGCTCACAAGCGTTTGATCTGCATAACGGCGCAGTTGATCTTGCCCTTCTAAAATATAGGTCTGTCCTGCGCCATCTCGATATAGCTGATCATTTTCAACATAGGTTGCCAATTGATCTAGCAATTCAATACTGGCAGGCCAGCGATTTAACAATGCACGTCGTGTGGCAAAGTCAGCACTGACAAATTGTTGAATGGCATCACCCTGAGCAAGGGTCTGCGCCGAAGCAAGCGTGGTTGATGCGGAAGATTCGGCATGGGCTAGATTGAGCCACAAGCACTGGCTCATGATTAAAAACAGAGCGAAAAAATGTAGGCGAGTGAACATCAACGTCCCCCCTTTTTTATAGATCGCATGCAGGTCAAATGCATGATGTGAACTTTAGAATTTTAGAAAAGCCCGCCACTGGCATGGCAGGCAAGTTGTGCTTTTATTTTGGAATGTACGGGCTCCATGGCTCCGCAGGAATTGTTTTTGCTGTTTTGTAGACCACATCAAATTGTCCGTCTGCACGGATTTGGCCAATCATGACAGGCTTATGTAAGTGATGATTTTTGGCATCCATTTCGAGCTTATAGCCCGATGGTGCATCAAAGCTTTGACCCGCCATTGCTTCACGGACTTTATCTACATCGGTCGTGCCTGCTTTTTCTACGGCTTGCTTCCACATATTGATGCCAACATAAGTCGCTTCCATTGGATCGTTGGTGACTATTTTTTCAGCATTTGGCAGTTTATATTCCACCGCATACTGCTTCATCTTGCCAATGAATTCCGAGTTCTTCGGATTTTTTACCGACATGAAATAGTTCCACGCGGCTAAATGCCCAACCAAAGGCTTAGTGTCTATGCCACGTAACTCTTCTTCTCCCACAGAGAACGCCATGACTGGAATATCCGAAGCTTTAATACCTTGGTTACCTAGCTCACGGTAAAACGGCACATTAGAGTCGCCATTGATGGTCGAAATCACAGCCGTTTTTTTGCCGGCTGCAAACTTCTTCACGTTGCCTACAATAGTTTGGTAGTTGCTATGACCAAATGGCGTGTACTCTTCCATAATGTCTGCATCGGCCACACCTTTAGACTTTAAAAATGCACGCAAAATTTTATTGGTGGTGCGCGGGTAAACATAGTCTGTTCCAAGTAAAACAAAACGCTCCGCTTTACCGCCCTCTTCGCTCATCAAGTATTCCACAGCAGGAATGGCTTGTTGGTTAGGTGCAGCACCTGTATAGAAAATATTTTTTGATTGCTCTTGGCCTTCATATTGGACCGGATAAAACAATAAGCCATTCAGCTCTTCCACCACAGGCAATACAGATTTACGCGAAACGGACGTCCAACAGCCAAAAATTACTGCAACTTTATCTTGCGTAATTAACTGACGAGCTTTTTCTGCAAATAAAGGCCAGTTTGAGGCAGGGTCAACCACCACAGGCTCAAGTTTTTTGCCCATCACACCGCCATTGGCATTAATTTCATTAATGGCCATCAGCGCAGTGTCTTTTAGCGACGTTTCTGAAATCGCCATCGTGCCAGACAGTGAATGTAAAATTCCGACCTTAATAGTATCGTCACTACTTGCCGTTGCTTTCGGTTCTGAGCTGGCTGCTTGTGTTTTTTCTTCTGCTGGTTTTGAGCAACCTGTTAAAGTTAATGTGCCCAACATGGCAAGTGCCAATAATGATTTTGAAAATAATTTTTGTTCCAACATCTACGCACTCTCCAAATAATTTTCGCGCTCTGCGCATGTGTTATTGCTAAGTGCTGTTATTCAAGTTCTATGCCAACCAACAAAATCATGTATAAAACATTAAAGCCAATATTCAATTTATTATTATTTTTCAATTTATTAAAACTCATTCAATTTATGTTTTGATAGTTTCATCTTCCTCAATATCTCATTTTTTTGCATACAAACTTGTATCCAACATGACAACTAAAAAATTCCAAGATGGCTCAAAGTGCACAATCACATTTTTAAAGCTGCACAACTACAGCGCATTTTATGTACTGCTTAGACATAAAAAAGCCCGCATCTGCGGGCTTTTTTACATAGTTGGCTCAAGTCGCACTCAGCCAGTACTTGCGCCAAATACAAAATTAAATTATACGGTCAACTCAGCTAAATTGCCTTTTTGCTCTAACCAATCTTTACGATCAGACGCACGTTTTTTCGCAAGAAGCTTATCCAAAAGACCTGCCGTAAACTGGCTATCATCTAAATCTAATTGCACCAAACGACGGGTATTTGGATCAAGTGTCGTTTCACGTAATTGACTCGCGTTCATTTCACCTAAGCCTTTAAAGCGAGTGATTTGCGGATTTTTAGTTTTGCATTTTTTCAAAATGCCATCTAACTCTGCATCATCCAAGGCATAGTGCACGTCTTTGTTATCATCAATACGATACAAAGGAGGCATGGCAACAAATAAATGCCCTTCTTCCACCAAGGTTGGAAAATGCTTCACGAATAAAGCACACAGTAGGGTCGCAATGTGTAAGCCGTCGGAATCGGCATCGGCCAAAATGCAAATTTTGCCATAGCGCAGTTCAGACAAATCATCTGAGCCCGGGTCTACACCAATCGCAATCGCAATGTTATGCACTTCTTGAGAAGCCAGCACTTCATCTGAAGAAACTTCCCACGTATTTAAAATTTTCCCGCGAATCGGCATAATCGCTTGGAAGTTTTTATCCCGCGCTTGCTTAGCAGAACCGCCCGCAGAGTCACCTTCCACAATAAACAGTTCAGATTCTTCGAGCGTATGCCCGACACAGTCAGACAATTTACCCGGCAAGGTTGGGCCAGCCACAATCTTTTTACGCTCAACTTTTTTGGCAGCTTTTAAACGACGGCCTGCTTTCGAAATCGCCATTTCAGCCAACTGCATTGCAATCTCTGAATTTTGATTCAGCCACAATGCAAATGCATCTTTGGCAATATTCTGCACAATGCCAGATGCTTCACGGCTCGACAGACGCTCTTTGGTTTGCCCAGAAAACTGCGGTTCTTGGAATTTCAGCGACAAAATATAGTTCACGCCGTCCCAAACATCTTCCGCAGATAATTTCAGATTACGAGGCAATAAATTGCGTAGTTCACAGAACTCGCGCATTGCATCTGCTACACCTGAACGCAAACCGTTCACATGCGTACCGCCCTGCGCCGTTGGAATCAAGTTCACATACGATTCTTGAATCGACTCGCCACCTTCAACATTCCAACAAATGGCAAATTCGGCACTGGCACGTTCGGCATCACCTGTTGCGACAAAAGCTGGCGCTGGAATAATCTCACGGTCTTGCAGTTCATCCATCAAATAGTCAACAAGACCATTTTCAAACTGCCAAGTGATTTTTTCATCGTTAATTTGGTCAACATAATTAATTTCTAAGCCCGCAGCTAACACCGCTTTGGCTTTTAAATTATGTTTTAGGGCTTTTAAAGCAAATTTTGGTGAATCAAAATACTTAGCTTCAGGCCAGAAATGTACCCGTGTGCCTGTTGCACGTTTGGCACATTTACCTTCCAAAACTTCTAAAGGTGCAACCGCTTCGCCTTGCTCAAAGGCCATTTTATAGAGGTTGCCTTGGCGCTGTACTTCCACTTCAACACGGGTTGAAAGCGCATTCACCACCGAAATACCTACCCCATGCAAACCACCAGAAAATTGATAGTTGTCTGTGCTGAACTTACCGCCGGCATGGAGTTTGGTTAAAATAATCTCAATACCAGATTGGCCATATTCTGGATGAATATCAACTGGCATACCGCGGCCATTGTCCTCTACAGACAAAGAGCCATCTTTATAAACAATCACAGTAATTTTATTGGCATGACCTGCAAGTGCTTCATCGACAGCATTATCAATCACTTCTTGCGCCAAATGGTTTGGACGACTTGTGTCGGTATACATGCCCGGGCGACGGCGCACCGGATCTAAACCAGATAAAACTTCAAGAGATTGGGCCGTATATTGAGACACGTTGTAAGGTTTCCTTATTTTATGCTGTCCGATAAAAACTGTAGCACTGCCGGTATTTTGTCTGCGAAATCGTCCATAGCATGACTGCCATGACAATCGATCATCAGCATTGCACCTTGCGAGGCTTCACTATAATAACGCTGTGCTTCACGATAATCCAAAACTTCATCGCCTTGGTGTAATAGCACTAAAATTTTGCTCGCATCTTGCACAAATGGTACAGAAATGTGTTCTAAGTGATCAAGCTGTGCTTCATCCAAGGACCAATCTGCCGTAACGGCATAGGGTAATGTAGTTGTTGCAAATAAAGTTCTAAACAAATGCCATGGTCGCATTGCTGGATTAATCAGTACAGCAGGAATACCATGCTTCGCGACCAATTGCGTCGCATAAAAGCCCCCCAGACTACTTCCGACCAAGACCACATCTGGCAAATTCCTAATCTGTGTAGACAGTAGATCTAAAGCATGCTGCGGATGCATATTTAAATCAGGCAAATGCACTACATCGTTCGGGCGATATTGTGCGCAGTACTGCTTTAATTGTTGACCTTTAATTGAATTTGAACTGCTTTGAAAGCCGTGTAAATAAATGATGTTCATCGCTTGTTCACAAAATTATATACAAATTAATCAAAATAAAGTTTATAAATGAGATGCAGGTCTCATTTTAAAAAGTGAGTTTCTGCATTTTGTTAGACAATAAATCCGCTGCCGAAACACGATCATCGGTATTTTAAATATTATTCATAATAAGGCACTAGCCTTAAACAATAAGACTTATACCGTGAAGCTTAGATAAAAGAAAGCCCGAATATACGGCGCATAAAACGACACAGGATATGACGCAGATGCCGAGTTTAACACCACTACACGAAACCTATTGTAAATGGGACCGCACACCACCCAGCCAAGCCGATGTCCTCGAAGGCTTGGCACAGCTGGTAACGATGCGTTTTAGTGATGTCGTGCATGACCTCATCCAAAATATTCAACGAGAGCTTTTAATTAGTATTTTTGGGATGAGCGAGCAAAAGTCGAAAAGCATCCATAAAATTCCCTATGTCAAAAAGCTGTATCAATTGACCTATGAAAGCTTTTTTAACTACGGAAACTATTTATTGGCACCTATTTTACGTGGCGTGATTGAGCGTTTCCCTAAACTACATGACAAACCATTAACCCCGAGTCTGCATATTTTGGTCGGTGCGTTAAATGGCGTACTGGGTGATTATTTACTCAAATATCAAAACCCTATGGCACTGCCTATGGCTGTGTATGACCATTATGGTAGCTTACAAAAAGGCGAACTCAGTGGCCGTGTGACCTTATTTGTACATGGCCTATGTATGCACCATTTGTCTTGGTCAAATCATAAATTTGGTGGCATCGGCGAAAAACTCTTGGCGCAACGTGATCACAACACCATGTTGTACCTGAACTACAATACAGGCCGTCGCATTTCTGCCAATGGGCGCAGTCTATCCAATACCTTAGAAGATCTGTTACAACATAATCCCAATATTACCAGCATTGATTTGATTGGCCACAGTATGGGCGGATTGGTGTCTCGTAGTGCCCTCTTTTATGGCAAACAAAATATGCACCACTGGATTCACCGCGTTGAAAACTTGGTCTGTCTGGGCTCTCCACACCACGGTGCAGTATTAGAACGTTTTGGCTTTGCAATGCAAGATAAGCTTGGGCATTTACCTCTTGGAAAAATTGTCGGCCATGTGGTGAATATTCGGAGTAATGGAATTCTAGATTTACGCTATGGAAGCGTCCGTGATGATGATTGGGAACACAATGATGTACGTATTGGGATGATGGACGACAATCGTAAACCTGCACCGATTCCTTCACATATTAATACCTATCTTGTGGCCGGAACCATTGAGTTTGAGCACCGTAAAAATCGGACTTTAAAAGTCATTGGTGATTATTTGGTCAGTGTAAAAAGTGCCTTGGGCGAACACCCCAATAGTCGCTATCAACTAAAAGTACCAGATGCACATAAAGCCATTTTCTATGGTCTAAATCACTTTGAAATTCAATATCACTCGCATGTTGCAGAACAAGTCGCTCGCTGGTTCTACCCAAGTGTAGAAGATCAAGCTTATGATCAAATTCATGAATATATGATGGACTTGGCGAGCATGGAAGGCATCGCGCTCACTTAAATAAATAAGATATTTTTGCCACAAAAAAGCCAGCTTGATGCTGGCTTTTTCATGTCGATGTGCATGCTCGGCGTCATGCAAATTTGGTTATGTTAAGCAGGATACCTACGACATAATTGCCAAAGGCTCACCACGGCCAGCACTGCAAAAAATATCCCAGACCAAACAGGTAAAGACTGTCCTAAGAAGGTCCAATCCACTTTGGCACATTCGCCAGAACCCGTTAATACCTGCTGAAACACAGATTTTAAAGGCAGTGTTTCAACCCAATAATCCAATCCAGGCCCACAACTTGGCACTTTATCTGGCGGTAAATTTTGTAGCCAGACATGCCGTGCTGCCACACCCACAGACCACAAAATAGATACGCTAGCCAAGAAGGCATAGATGCGTTTCATAACATTTGAGGCAGGATTATGTAAACATGCCAACAACGAAATCAGCCCAAGACCAATTAGGCCAATCCGTTGAAATACACATAATGGACAAGGTTCAAGCCCTTGCACATGTTCCAGATACAGCGCAAAACTCATGCCAATCACACTGGCTACAAATAATAAGCCACTGATCAGGCGATAACTCCACTGCATGGGGTTCCCTCTATTTTATTTATCTAAAATTCGCAAGATACTGTTCGAAATTAGGTGCTGTTTCTTGCTCTAATACTGCGAGTGTTTGTAAGGACTGAGTTGCCACTTCTGCAAAATAAGCCTTACGCTCAGGACTCAACTGATGTTGCTCATACATACTCGCATGCTGTTGTGCCATAAAGCTACCAAAGCCCCATGTACCACCTTGCTCAATTGTATCTTCAATCATTTTTGCAGACAAAGTTTCATCGACTTCGTCTACCCGTGACAGCATAACGTTCAAAGCTTGGCTATACAGTGGTGTACTGTAACTTTGGTCCATTAAAGCAGCGATGGATTGCATTTCGTTTAAATAACGACGACACCAATCTTCAATTGGATAAGCCTGCCCTTGCTCCAAAATCGTTGCATTGGGTGCACGGCCGCGGTTAACCACTTCTGCTTGGTTTTGTTCTATTACTTCTTGCTCTGCATCAAGCAAATCTGGGCTGTCGCTTAATAAGCAATGTAATGCCAAGATTTCCAAGAAGCCCGCTGTATTTTCATCAATGCCAATTGGGCTATAGGGGTTAACGTCCACTGCGCGTAATTCCACATAACCTACACCACGGTTGAGTAATGCTTCCGATGGTGTTTCACCTGCTTTTGGCACCTGTTTTGGGCGCACTAAGCTGTAGTATTCATTTTCAATTTGTAGCACGTGGTCATTAATTTGAATTGGCGTGCCCGCTTCATCATCTAAGCCCAAACGAGTGAATGGAGCATACGGCGTTTTGACTGCTTTTTGCAGACCATCCAAATAACCAGTCAAATTGTTATAGTGAATGCCCAATTGTTTTTGTGCTGAATTTTGATAACCGAAGCGCCCCATACGTAAAGCCGTGGCATACGGTAAAAATAGCGTACCTTTTAACAGTGGCAATAAGTGATGCTCTCGCCCTGTCATAAAGCATTGGCATACAGACGGACTCGCACCGACCAAAAACATCACCAAAGGTGTTAACCGGATAAAGTTACGAATCAAACCAAAGTAACGATGACTGCGATAGTCTTGCAAACTCAATGCTTTTAGGGCGTCGTCTGTTTCGTTTGCCTGTAAGGCTTCAAACAAATGATCAGGGAAAGATAAATTATAATGCACCCCTGAAATGGTCTGCATACGGCGACCGTAACGCACGCCTAAACCATGACGATATAAGGTTTTAAAACGGCCCACATTTGAGGTGCCATACTGTGCAAGACGAATACTTTCTTCCGCATCATCAAGCATACACGGCATCGATAAAGGCCATAGTTTTTCATCATGTTCTAATTGTTGATGCACAACGGCATGAATATCTTTTAAATAATTGAGTGTTTCACCAATGCTACTTAAGGGTGGTGTAATAAACTCCATCAATGCTTCGGAGTAATCGGTCGTAATATGCGGATGTGTTAATGCCGAACCCAGTGCTTTGGGATGATCTGCTTGAGATAAAAAACCATTGCTCTGCATACGTAAACTTTCACGTTCAATGCCACGTAACATGCCGTGTATATGCGTAGAGTCCACCCAATTTGGTAAAATATTTTGAGAGGTCGATTCGGGCTGACTCATTGCAATCTCGCTTAAAGGGAAGAACGACTAAAAGAAAATCATTTATTTAGCGCAGTATAACTTGATTTTTAGGTGGCACGTTACAGTCTGCTGGCTTTTGAGGCAAAGCTAGACTTTATTTTTGATTGTTTTTTTATCACAAAGTTGCACTATAAGACATTTGAGATTTGTGATTTTATTAACAAACAAATACGAAAGCTGATTAAAACTGATGAATTATCAAGATATTTTAGATTTTTGGTTTAGTGCAGAGACCCAACCGCATTGGTTTGCAAAAAGCGATGAGTTTGATGCCATTATTGAAAAAAACTTTAAAAATGTTCATCTTCAAGCCACGCAGTCCGAACTTTGGACATGGCGCCAGCATGCCTCTGGCCGTTTGGCTGAGATTATCGTCTTAGATCAATTTTCTCGTAATTTATATCGTCAGT
The DNA here is from genome assembly GCF_013391565.1 of Acinetobacter sp. SwsAc6. Lineage (NCBI taxonomy): Bacteria > Pseudomonadati > Pseudomonadota > Gammaproteobacteria > Moraxellales > Moraxellaceae > Acinetobacter > Acinetobacter sp. SwsAc6. The sequence continues at coordinate 64,481 of NZ_JACAXE010000003.1, read as the reverse complement.
CTGCACAAGCTTTTGCTCACGATGCAATGGCCTTGAGTTTGGCACAAGAAGCCGTGCAACAGGGCTTAGACCAACAGTTACCCACTGAACAACGCGCATTTTTGTATTTGCCATATATGCACAGCGAATCCAAATTGATTCAAGTGCAGTCCCTCGCGTTATTCGAGCACTTGGCCAATCCCATCAATTTAGATTTTGCCCAACAGCATAAAGTGATTATTGATCGTTTTGGACGTTATCCACACCGGAATAGCGTATTGAATCGTCCTTCAACGGCAACCGAAATTGAGTTTTTAAGCCAACCTCATTCAAGTTTTTAACCGTCCTCCTCGAAGGCCATTTTTTATTTTTCATTTAGGCTCCCCAACATGAAAACATGGTATTTATCACTTGCACTGGCCACAGCCTTGAGTCTATCAGGCTGTGCAACCACCCCATCAAAACCCTTAAGCTTTGCAGAATTGGGACAGTTTAGTGCCACGCCACTGAATGCTCAGACCTATCGTATTAGCTTTCAAGCAACACCCAATATTAGCTATGGCACAGCTGAAGAAATTACCTTGGTGAAAGCCGCTCAAGCCACCTTACAAAATGGCTTTCAATTATTTAAAGTCAGTGATGACCCAAGTAACCGCAGTCAACAACCGCCGCGAAAAGCCGTGGTGTATGCGAGCCCAATGTACCCTCCATCGGGTTTTTACCGCCGCCATCCTGCTTTTTGGCCCGACCCATTTTATGATATGCCTCAAGTGGTTAGCTTAGACCCAGTACAAGTGAGCTACACCATTGAATGCTTTAAAAATAATAAAGCGGCACCACACGATGCCTTTGATGCCAGCTTAATCTTACAATCGTTGGGTGCAAAATATGGTTTAAGTGCGACAGGTGAACCTTTAGTGCCACCGGCAGCCACACCACCCCAATCAAAATAATTACGGAGCCTAGACCGCCCTATGTCTGAAGCGACTCAAGCCTCACCCAATTTGCAACGCAGTAAACAATTCGCGGGCATTGCCTTAGTTGTTGCCGTGCTAATTTGGTTGGCTTTAATGATTAGCGCCAAATTACTGCCCGAATATGTTTGGCTCATTCATATTTTAATGCTTTCGGCAGAAGCAGGCGTGGTGGGTGGTCTGGCAGACTGGTATGCTATTACAGTGTTGTTTCGTAATCCTTTTGGCAAAATGCCAATTCCTAAATTTTTACGCGACCACACTGAAATTATTCCACGCAATAAAGCCCGTATTGCAGAATCTATGGGACGCTTTGTACAAGAAAATTTTCTCTCCCCGCAAATTGTGCAACGTAGCCTCGCCAATACAGATTTATCCTTAGCCATGGGCAAATGGTTGGCCAATCCTGAAAATAATCAAAAAGTCACCGAGCTCATTCAACAAACCGTACCTAAATTTTTTGACTTTGTTGGGCAAGATCAAATTGGCCGTTTTATTCAAAACAACAGTGTGCAATGGGTTAAAAACACCCAAATTAACCACTTAGCCAGTGAAATGCTTCGCGCGGTCTTAGACAACGATTTTCACCAAGATGTATTACAACGAGGCTTAGATTTAGCCCATGAATGGATGCTACAGCACCCTGAACAAGCACGAGATTTAAGTCGTCAGTTATTTAAAGAGTTAGGCGTTTGGAAACTGGCCAAAGGTGCCAGCTGGATTGGTATTGATGTGCAACAACGTACCATTGATTCCTTACTCGAAAAAGTCGAATCTATGCTGGCAGATCCAGAACATCCATGGCGACAAAAAATAGAAGACAGTGCCCAAAGCCTCATGCTGGCCTTAGCCAATAATCAGAGCAGTGCGAGCCTACGCCTCAACCAAACCAAAGATGCACTTTTAGACAGTCCACAAGTGCTGAACTTCTTGAGCGGTGCTGTGGTGATTTTATGCGATGCAATTAAAGCTGATTTGCAAAAAACAGATTCAGGTATTGCACAAAATTTACGTGTGGCAATTCAGCAAATCGGAGAAAATATGATCTCTAATATTGCCGTGCGCCAATTGTTAAATGACAAAATGAGTGACATTGCAGTCGACCTTTCCGACCAATACAGCGAAAAAGTGATTCTGTTTATTAGCGCCCGCATTCATGAGTGGGATTCACGTGAAATGATCGACAAAATTGAAAATGAAGTCGGTGGCGACCTGCACATGATTCGTGTCAATGGTGTGGTGGTGGGTGCATTTATTGGCTTGATTTTAGGGATTATCCGCGCAGTGGTTGAATACCTACTCTAAGCATACAATGGCCATCATGATGTCTGCGCATGATGGCCCCATGTATCAGGGATGCAACGCCACCTGTACGATCCATCACATAAAACCGACGGCGCATAGATTGACAAAGTAATGGAGCACGCTAAGCTAAGCGAACAATTTTAAACCGTAACACCATAATCAAAAATGATAAAAAAAACACAATCAATCTGCCTTATTTTTGGCTTGAGCCTTGTTGCCCTTTCGGGTTGTCAAATGATTTCCAAAACCAGTACTAAAGTCACCGACAGCGTCATGGGCATGTTCGGTCAAGAAAAAAGTCCAGAACTCGATGCACAAAGCATTTTAGACTTGGCCAAAGCATCGCAAGAAAAACTCGAACACCTACTGGCCAATATGCCTAAAAATGAATGGGTATATTTAGAAAACCCGCAATTGGGCACGGCAGAACTGCAAAACAAAGCCACAAATAACCACGTCTTATCCTTGGCGCTCAACTGTAAAATTGAGACTCAACGCCCAAGCTTTAGCCTGAGCAATGCCAATGGTCAAATCATTCTTAAAGCCTATGATGACAGTGCTGGGCAAATTCAATTTTTGCTCGACAATAAAAACTTCGGCAACCCTTTCCAAACCTATCAAAGCAAGCAGCTCGAGAGCTTTAAAACAGCACTCAAACAAGCCAAAGTGATTAAGATTTTTAATGCTTCAAAGCTATATAGTTTCCAAAATACACATGCCGAATTACTGGAAAAACCAGTGAATTGTAAAACATCTTAAGCCCCGAGCATGGCTGAGCACAGCACAAGCTCAGCCTTTTCAAACACGCTGATCACTGGCAAATATCACGGCTCCCTCAGGCAGGTGCAACCATTTCACATGCCGATGACCCTGAGCTTATTTCATCGAATATTATTTATTCACTACAAATGGGTTCACCTAAAGACAGCGAAATTTGCTATATTTATTGTTTTTCTGCGACATTTAATTTTCGACTGAATATGAATACGGCAATCCAAGCAGCTCTCGAACATGCAGTACACGCCCTTCAAGCTGAAGGCGTACTCCCAACTGACTTTAATAACAATGGCAACCTCACGCGTACTAAAGACCGAAGCCATGGTGACTTCGCTTCGAACATCGCAATGATTGCTTCTAAAGCTGCTGGTATGAAGCCACGTGATTTAGCCGAAAAAATTCTTGCTGCCCTGCCTGAAGTTGCAGATATCAGCAAAGCAGAAATCGCAGGCCCTGGTTTTATTAACTTCTTCTTAAATGCAGACCAGCGTTTTGCCGTACTGGATCAAATTCAAGCACAACAAAATGAATTTGGCCGTACCCAAGCCAATGCAGCAAAAAAAATTCAAGTAGAATTTGTTTCTGCTAACCCGACATCTAGCCTACACGTGGGTCATGGTCGTGGTGCAGCTTATGGTATGACCGTTGCAAATCTTCTTGAAGCAACAGGCGCAACCGTTGACCGTGAATACTATGTGAATGATGCCGGCCGTCAAATGGACATCCTGGCAACCTCTACTTACCTGCGCTACTTAGAGCTTACAGGTCAAACTTTGGTATTCCCTAAAAATGCATATCAAGGTGATTACGTTAAAGAAATCGCTCAAAGCATTATTGATCAAGACGGCGAAGCTTATGTACGCCCAGTCGCAGATGTCTACAAAGACGTGCCTGAAGATGTTCAATTCGCTGCCGAACTTGATGCTGATGGCAATAAAGTTGTACTTTCAGGCGACAAAGAAAAACACATTGATGGCTTAATTTTTAATTCGCAAACTTTGCTTGGCGAAGGCTACCGTGTATTCCTTCAAGCGGCCTTAAACGCGATTCTTGACGATATTAAAGATGACCTTGGCGAGTTTGGTGTTCACTTTAACCAATGGTTTAGCGAAGAAACACTGACAGATAAAATTACAGAAGCACTTCAAGTGCTGGACCAACGTGGTTTCCTTTACGAAAAAGAAGGTAACATTTGGTTCAAATCAACCGCATTTGGTGATGAAAAAGACCGCGTAGTGAAACGTCGCAATGGTCAAACTACCTACTTCGCATCAGATATCGCCTATCACTTAAACAAATTACAACGTGGCTATACAGACATCATCGATATTTGGGGTTCAGATCACCACGGTTATATCGCACGTGTGAAAGCGGCCATTGATGCAATGGGCTATGACTCTAAAAAGTTAACCGTGCTTCTTGTTCAGTTCGTCAGCTTATGGCGTGGTGGCGAGATGGTACAAATGTCATCTCGTTCAGGCCAATTCGTGACGTTACGTGACCTTCGTAAGGAAGTTGGTAATGACGCTGCACGTTTCTACTACGTAATGCGTAAGTCTGAGCAACACATTGACTTCGACTTAGATTTAGCGGTTTCGCAAAGCAAAGACAATGCTGTGTATTACATTCAATATGCACACGCACGTATCTGCCGTATGTTAGAAAAAGCTCAATCTATGCAAGTGAACTTCGATGCAAGCGTTGCACGTGGTTTAGCAAGCAAACTTGAATTAGAAACTGAAACTGAAATTCTTGCAAAACTTGCAGCTTATCCAGAGATTTTAGTTCGTGCTGCCAATGCATACGAACCACATCAAATTGGTAACTACTTAAAAGAATTGGCTGCTTTATTCCACGGTTGGTACAACGAAAATAAAGTCCTTGGTGATGATGCTGAATTGACCCAAGCACGTTTATTACTGTCTGTGAATGTACGTCAAGTCCTTCGCAATGGTCTTGAGTTACTAGGTGTATCTGCACCAGAAAGCATGTAAGCAAAACTCGGTTAATTTACCATTGGCAGATCAGTCTTACATTTTCTGAGCTGACCAAACCTAAAAAGCCAGATGCATCATGCGTCTGGCTTTTTTACCATAAGCCTTATATTTTTAAATTTGTCATTTGCTTAATTTGTGAAAATTAAACAAAATACAGATGACAGTAATGTAATATATAATAATCAAGAACAATATTTTGGGACTCTCCCAAAGTGCTTCGTCACAATTAAAATGAATGAGGTTTCCTCGTGTTTGGAAAAACGCAACGTGGTGTATCAGAGCGACCGAATAAACCTAAAAAACCACTGATTCCAGCATGGCTGGGAACCTTAGTGGCGATTTTGATCGTGTTAAGCTTTGTGGTTGCATTGATGCTTTGGAAACCTTGGCAACCGGTTAAACCACGTGCGCAAGCCACTGCAGAACAAACCCAAGAAGAAAACAACAAAGACTATCGTTTTTACGACCTATTACCTCAGCAACAAGTTACTCCTATTCCTGAGCAAGCGATTCCTGAAAGCAAGAATCAAGGCACTGTGGTGATTGTAGAAGCACCTGAGCAAAAAGCGGAACAAGCCAACCCAGAACCTGGCCTTGTAGAAAGTCCAGCAGCAGCGGCACCAAATTACATTCTACAAGTGCGTAGTTATGATGACCCAGATCAAGCCGATGCACGTCGTGCAGAAATTATTCTGAATGGTTTATCTGCCGATGTTGTACAGACTACAGAAAATGGGAAAGTTTGGTACCGCGTAGTCTCTGGACCTTATGACTCACAAGATGCAGCCGTCATTGCACAGCAAACCTTACAACACAGTGGCATCGATTCAATTGTTGTAAAACGCTAATTTGAATCCAATAAAAAAAGCACCTTAAGGTGCTTTTTTTATTCCTCCCTTTAATAAAGGGAAGTTAGAAGAGATTCTTTTTTTGAATAAATCAGCTTAGCTCAAAAGCTTTTCCTAAAAAGGAGAGAGAATTCCTTAAATGGTATGCCCTAAAGCTTCACCCATGACCACTGCTGAATTTGCGGAAAATGCGGCATCCCATGCCATTTTATCTTGTTCAAATAAAACCACCGCAGTTGAGCCCAAATAGAAACGCCCGAGCTCAGCTCCTTTTTCAAGTTTTAAATCGTGCTGGTTTAATTCAATACGGCCCGTTGGTTTTACTTTACCAGTCGCAACGGTTTCGATCCCCGCCACAATCATCGCACCTACCAGCACCACTGCCATACGGCCTAATTCCGTATCAAACAAACACACCATACGTTCATTACGTGCAAACAAACCAGGAATATTCTCTGCTGTGGTTTGGTTCACAGAAAATAATTCACCTGGCACATACAATGTTTCAGTTAATTTACCGGCAAATGGCATGTGCACACGGTGATAATCTTTCGGTGACAGGTAGACTGTAGCAAATTGACCATTTTTAAATGGCTCTGCCAATTGTGGATCGGCAATCAAATTTTCAACGGTAAATTTTTGGCCTTTGGCTTGAAAAATATCACCATTTTCAATTTTACCCAATTGTGAAATCGCACCATCCGCAGGTGAAACAATACTGCTTGCATCCTGATCAATTGCACGTACACCATCTTTTAAAGAACGGGTAAAAAATTCATTAAATGATTTAAATTTCAAAGCATTGCTTTGCTCTGCAATCGACATATCAATGCCATATTGTGCCTTGAACGCTGTAATCACCGCATTTTTAATGATTGGATTTTCGCTGGCTGCAACTTTACCCACCACACGTGACAAACGATGTTGTGGCACCACACGCTGAGCTTGAATGAAAATTTGTTGTTTTAAACGCGATGTAATGCTCAAGATGGCAACTCCCCTGTAGCGATTGGACTATCGAGGCGGTTGCCCCACTCACTCCACGCCCCGTCATACGCTCGAATATTCCAACCCAATAACCGCCCTAAAATATAGGCCAATCCTGAGCGATGATGTGACTGGCAATACACCACCACTGGTTCATTTAATTGAAAACCGAGTTGTTCTAAACGCTGCTGGGTGCGCGATAAAGGATGCAATTTTAAATGATTTTCACGGTTAAGGGCAGTACTCCACTCGAAATGGCGTGCGCTTGGAATATGCCCGCCACGTCTAGCCGCTAAGCGCAGTCCGGTATATTCATCTTCTGTACGGCAGTCCCAAACTTGAATTGATTGATTTTCAACACTTTGTTTTAATTCTGCATAATCAATTTGTACATCTTTTTGGGCATTTGACTGAATCGTCACAAATTGCTCAACGGGCTCAAATTGTGGTACTTCTGCGCTCGTTGGTAAGCCTGCACCCAACCATGCATGGATGCCACCGTTCAAAAGGCTGGTATTTTCAAACCCAATACAGTGTAAGTTCCAAATCAACCGTCCTGCCCATGCGCCACCTTCATCATCGTATGCCACAACATGATGCTCTGGGGAAATATTTAAGAACTCAATCAGCGCTTGCAAACCTTCTGCTTCAGGCAATAGCCCCATGGCTTGTTCTTCTTGGCGCACTAAAAGTTTCGGTTTCAGGTGAATGGCATGAGGAATATGCAGTTGCTCATACACCGATGTTCGGCTCAAATCGACAATTCTGAGTTTGTCATTGCCCAAATGTGGGACCAAATCTTCTGCTTCTATCAGCAGGCCAAAATCCAAAGTGCTCATTTTTTCGTAGCTATTATGGGTCAAATTTAACTGATCTTAGCACAGCTTATTTTCAAAAATATGCTGTTTTTAAAAGACCCTTAGCAAAATTTTAGATAAACCCTTGGTAAAAATTCACATCCAAAAAAAACCGTCTTGGGTTGCAAGACGGTTTTTACATTGTGCTTAAGCACTTTCAGGGATTTCAAACACCTGACGTAAATATGCCAAGAAGGTGTCGTTATCCGTCATGGTTTTACCCGGACTGTCTGAAATTTTTGCGACTGATTGACCATTACACTCCACCAATTTCAACACAATATTTAACGGCGTTTGCCCCATATCATTGGTTAAATTGGTGCCAATCCCAAAGCTCACTTGAAAGCGGTCTTTAAAGTAATTGTGTAAGCTCCACGCTTTTTCTAAATCTAAGCCATCACTAAATGTCAGCATTTTAGTTTTGCTGTCAATTTTCAACTTTTTATAGTGTGCATAGGCTTTATCACCCCATTCATAGGGGTCACCACTGTCATGGCGTAAACCATCAAACAATTTGGCAAAGTATAGATCGAAGTCTTTTAGAAATGCGTCCATACCCACCACATCGGTCAAAGCAATGCCCAAATCACCTCGGTATTCTTGTACCCAAGTTTCAAGTGCAGACTTTTGGAAATTACGCAGACGAACATCTAAAGCTTGGAAAGCTTGTAAAAACTCATGTGCCATGGTACCAATCGGAGTGAGCCCCAATTCTTTGGCAATCAGCACATTACTTGTACCACGGAAAATTTCAGGAGCCGCTTGATTAAACGCTTGAATGACATGCTTTTGCCATGCAAAGCTATAACGGCGACGCGTACCAAAATCAGACACCAAGAATGGTGGCTCATCTGAACCTTGTACTTCAGTATAATGCTTCAGAAGCTCAACTTTTGCGTCTAAACGGCGCTGCCCTTCGAGTAATACTTCGTCAGAACGAATGCGACGGAAATACAATTCATTGACCAATGCGAGTACAAAAATCTCAAACATCATAGCCTGAACCATAGGGCCTTCTACCCAAATGTCCAAACGGCCTTCGCTATCAATCCCAGCCTTAATAAAACGGCGTTTAAGCTGAAATAACTCGAGATAATCTACAAAGTCACTTTTTAGAAAACGTAGGCTGCGTAAATACAGCAACTCATCTTCTTTAAACTGAAGCGTACACAGATGGTCCAGCTGTTCATTGAGGTCATCTAAAATGTCTACGAGCGGATAAACCGTGTCTTGCAAATTACGGCAACGGAAATGATAAACGCTGTGCGTCTGAGGAAATTTATGTAACACCACCTGTAACATGGTGAATTTATATAAATCTGTATCAAGCAAGGATTGTATGATTGGAGCCATATCGGATTTAAATTCGCTGTACTTCTTGCATTAAAGCACACTTTCAAATGCGATATTGCTAGTTTTATACACAGCCAATGAAATAGCTCAGTTACAGACCTGCTTATTTCTGAGCAAGGACTGCTGATTTTTCTTGTGCTTGAATGATTTTTTGCAACTGTTTTTCTTGCCCAATAACTTTGGCAAATTCAGCTGTGGTTTTTTGACCTGTCTGCTTGGCATTTGCATCACAATCGACCTGACGTAATTGTTTTGCAATGGAAAATTCCATTTTAAACAAAGCACCCATTAATGCTGTATTGCCTTTATTGTCACGCGCACAGCGGTCGGCACCATGTTTTAGCATTGTCGTTACAATGTCTTGATGCCCATAATAAGTCGCCATCATCAACGGGGTAAAGCCTGAGGCATTACGCACGTCTACTGGAAATCCATGTTTTAAAAACTCATTAATAACCTCTTGGTTGCCCGTTTTGGCCGCGGCAAAAAACAGATCAATCAATTCTTGTTGTGAGTTCATCTGATCATTAGCAGCAGTTTTAGCGGGGGAGATTTCTTCCGCGATTGCCACGTTTGCGAATGCGGAACCAAACGCGAGAAGACTGGCTAAAAGTGTACGTTGCATAATGCCCATGATGAACTCCAACAAAAATCGAATGTGTTCACGTTTCTAAAAACGTAGAAAAATGAAATGTGAAGCAAAAAAGAGTGCCTGTAAAACTCCCCTAGGGTTGCAGGAAAGGGTTTGAGTTTTACAGGACTTTTCGGTGGTGACTTTCGTCTTTACCCTAGTCACCGATCTGATTGATGCATCGAAATGCATCTTTCAATTTTGACAACTTAGTCTTTTAACTGAGCTGCTTTTGCTTTAACAGTTGCAAGGTTACCGTTAACCGCTTTAGTCATACGTGTACCGTAGTCAGCATCAGCTTTGTAGAAGTAAGACAACATGATGTGCTTAGTTTCTGAATCTTTAACATTGCCAAGATCAGCAGCCAAGTTCATGATTAAATCGTCTTTTTCTTTCGCAGTGTATGAACGGTAAAGCTCACCCGCTTGCTTGAAGTTTTGCTCTTTGGTATCCACTTGTTGAACAGTACCAGTTAAAGGCGTTTGAACTGCACGTGCTTTCGCAGTTGCTGGTTTTGGTTCAATACGACTTGGTTCATAGTTCACGTTAGATGAAGTACCGCCAACATTCATGTAGCCATCTTGGTTGTTGTTGTTTACATTCACAACTGGACGGTTTACAGGAATTTGCTGGTGGTTCGCACCTAAACGGTACATTTGAGTATCTGAGTAAGAGAAGATACGACCTTGTAATAGACGGTCTTCAGATGGCTCGATACCTGGTACGAGGTTACCTGGAGCTAAAGCAACTTGTTCTGTTTCTTGGAAGAAGTTCTTCGGCATACGGTTCAGCGTTAACGTACCGACTTTAGTTTCTGGAACGAGGTTCGTCGGCCAGATTTTCGTTGGATCTAGTGGATCAAACTCGAAGCTGTTTAGGTCTTTAGGATCCAATACTTGGATGTAAAGATCCCATTTCGGGAAATTACCTGCGTTGATGTTTTTGTAAAGATCATTCGTTAAGTGGTTAAAGTCTTTACCTTGTAACTCACTCACTTCTTTAACGTTAAGACCCTTCACGCCTTGTTTAGAACGGAAGTTGAATTTCACGTATTTGTATTCGCCTTTATCGTTATAAAGTTTGAATGCGTGTACGCCAAAACCGTCTTGTTCGCGGTAGCTCGTCGGAACACCTTCTTTACCGTAAACATGAGTGATCATGTTGGTTGCCCAAGGCTGGCTAGACAAGAAGTCAAATACGCGGTTTGCGTCTTGCATGTTGTCAATTGGGCTTGGCTTCATTGCGTGAATGAAGTCAGGGAATTTGATTGCATCACGGATGAAGAATACTGGAGATTGGTTACCCACTAAATCCCAGTTACCTTCTTGCGTGTAGAACTTGATCGCGAAACCGTGCGGGTCACGTAAAGTTTCTGGAGAATGTTTACCGTGAATTACAGTAGAGAAGCGTAAGAATACTGGAGTTTTAGTACCCGCTTTGAATAATGAAGCAATTGTTAGATCAGATAAATCTTTAGTTGCAACAAACTCACCATAAGCACCTGTACCACGTGCATGCACTACACGCTCAGGAATACGCTCACGACCAAAACGTTGTAATTTTTGAACCAATTGTACGTCTTGAAGTAGAACTGAACCATTTGGACCCGCAGTAATCGAGTTTTGGTTATCGCCTACTGGTGCACCATTGTCTTTTGTTAATGGCGCTGCTTGAGTCGCCGCTGTTGCAGTTGCTAACATAGCAACCAGTAAAGAACGCTTAAACATCGTCTTCATCTCACTAAAATTAATACCTTTCCTGCACGAGAGAAGATACCTATTTTCTTTAAATTGTTAAAAAAGATTATTTTTATAATTTCAATCGCTTTGTTAGATTGATTATTTTTTTATCTAATATTTTTCAACAACTTAATGCTTTAAATTTAATCAAAAACTCCATTTTAAATGCATTTTTGCTACAATTTGTTCTGATTTGATTTGATGGAAAATAGTCCCAAATGCGCGCCTTATTACAACGTGTTCTAGAAGCTAAAGTAGTCGTGGATGGCGAAACTACAGGTGAAATTCAGCACGGCATTTTAGTTTTTTTAGGCATTGGCAAAGAGGATGATTTGGTCAAAGGCAAAAAACTGATTGATAAGATCTTGAAATATCGTTTTTTTGATGATGAACAAGGCAAAATGGGCTGGAATATCAGCCAAGCAGGTGGTGGCTTACTCTTGGTCTCGCAATTCACCTTAATGGCTCAAACGCAAAAAGGCTTACGCCCAGACTTTGGCCCTGCCATGCCACCAAGCGAAGCCAAAGCGCTGTACGAAGAACTTGTAAACTATGCAAAGTCGCAGTTTGAAAATGTGCAAACAGGGATTTTTGGCGCCGATATGAAAGTGCATTTGGTCAATGACGGCCCAGTGACGTTCAATTTAGAAATCGAATAAATCCTGAACGATAAAAAAGCCCTCCAAAGAGGGCTTTTTAAATCCTCCCCTAGCCCCTCCTTTAAAAAAGGAGGGGAAAAGGAGTACATCTTACTTACCTGTTTTTTCTTTAATAAATGCACGTGCAATTTTGAATTTTTCTTTCACCGGTTTTGGTAGCTTCGGTGGAATCAACTTCGCCACTTGGTTAAACCAAACCAAAAGCCCAAAGTCACCTTCCATTTTAATACTGCCATTTTGCATGCCCGTCATAAATGCAGTCGGGTCACCTTTCATCAAGGTTTTTACACCTTGTTCGCTGTCTGCAAATTGCAAAATAAAATCTGCTTTTTCTGCATTACCTGCAACGGTATCAATGTGGCCATTATTTACAATAATTTGACGTGCTACACCTAAGTCTGTACCAATTTGGATACGAAATTGACGCTCATGAACCAACTCAATAAATTTAGGGCTGGTACGCGCAAGTTGTTTCATACGCAATGCTAAACCAGCAACCAGTAAATCCAGCGGATCCGTGCTGACATCAACCAGTGGTAATTTTACGACAGGAATTGATGATAATTTCATGACTTTAAGCCTATTGTAATTGTTGGAAAATTAACTGCCTCATCCTAACATAACTTCGTTTTTTAAAAGCATGCCTTTACAGTTTAAATTTGTGCTCGACATAAAAAAGGCATGTATGAAACATGCCTTTTTTCACCTTAAAAATTGACTATCAGCGACTTGAATATTGCTGATCATCCTCATAGACAGGTGTATGTTCGATATATTGACGTTTTGCTGACGCACGCTCCGCACGGCGGTCTTCAAGCAATAGCATCAGACTAAATACCGTCATCGTCGTCATTAATGCCACAAAGTAGCTGGAAATCATGGTGAGCTCAAATACAGCTTGTGTGCCAAAACGAATGACTTCAACCATGCCCCATACCAGCATCCCAGCCAGCATATAGTTTAACCAGCGACGATACGGCGAGAAGAAAACAGCAATGACAGCAGCCGCGACTAAGCTCATGCCTAGAATGGTGGCAAAATTCGCTGTTACCATATAAACCTCCGTCATTTAATGAAACCATTGCTATGGCTAGGTTTCATTTAAAATTACCGTGTAATCAATCAATGGAATGTATCAACTTCAAACTCTATGCATGCATTATGCGCAGTTTTTTTGATAAAAAAAGTCTTGTCTTCGGCCTAAGCGACACACATTGTCGTAACATTATTTTGTCATTACATTTTTTTATTTTTGAGTTTTCTTAGAACAAAGACCATGCCTCGCTTGGCGTGTCATTACAAAAAAAAACCTACTTTTTTGCAGTGAAAAATTTATTTTTCAGATCATGTTAATCGTTGTTTTTATCAACAATTTTATATTTACCGTTGGTCGCCTCTAAACTGAAATCCATAAAAAAACGCAGTCATTTGACTGCGTTTTTCATACAACGGTCACATATTAGGCACGATTTAAATCTTTATCATGTACACCTAAAAGATATAACACGCCGTCAAGTCCTACACTTGAAATCGCTTGATTGGCATTTTGACGTACCAATGGTTTAGCACGGAATGCGACACCTAGACCTGCAATCGAGAGCATTGGTAAGTCATTTGCACCATCGCCCACGGCAATCGCTTGTTCTAAGGAAATGCCCATTTCTTCAGCAATTTGCGTCAACAAGAGTGCTTTACGTGCGCCGTCAACAATATGACCTTTGACTTCACCCGTTACTACGCCGTCTTGTACATCTAAAATATTGGCATGAACTTCATCAATACCGAGTTTCGCCTGTAGATATTCTGCAAAGTACTGGAAGCCACCCGATAAAATCGCGGTGCGGTAGCCCAATGATTTCAATGTTGAAATTAGGCGTTCAGCACCTTCAGTGACTGTTAAGCGCTCTGCAATACTCGCCAGCACAGATGCATCCATACCTTTGAGCAAAGCAACACGGGCACGGAAGCTTTCTTGGAAGTCCAGTTCACCTTGCATCGCACGTTCAGTAATTTCTGCAACTTGCTGACCAACACCTGCTTCTTTTGCCAGCTCGTCAATGACTTCTTGCTCAATCAGCGTCGAATCCATATCAAAACACACCAAACGGCGGTTACGACGGTAAGCATTATCTTCTTGTACTGCAACGTCTACGCTCAGCTCTGCAGATAAGCTCAAGCAGGCTGCACGCATTGCTTGAGCATCTAACATTTGGCCACTTAAACCAAATTGTACGCAGGCACGTTTAGGCCCAATACTGCCTCCATCAAGCTGCGGACGACCAGATAAACGCGTCACAGTTTCAATATTGAAGCCTTGGCTCGACACAATTTTTGTTACAGCCTGTAAATGCGATGGCGTCAACTCTGGCGCTAAAGCAGTCACGATATAACGTGTACGGCCACCTTCACTTACCCATTGATCATAATCTGCAGCAGAGATTGGTTTAAAACGGACTGTTAAGCCAATTTCATGTGCTAAAATCAGAATTTCCTTCATGGCTAATGCTGTAGCAGTTTGGTCATCTGACGAAACAACAATACCTAAAGTCAGTTGGTTATGTATGACGGCTTGACCTACATCTAAGATTTGTAAGGAATGAACGGACAGGGCCTGCATTAATCGTGTAAATTGATTAGGCTGGTCTGGCCCCAGAAATGAAATAAGGATGATTTCTCGCATGAATTGACTCGGGTCTGAGCTACAACTATTGTTAGAATCATAATCGAAAATAAACAGTTTTGCCTTGGAAGTTTACGTTGAATGCGCCTAGACAAGGGCTATTTGCTAGCCTACTAATAGTAAGTTTCGCTTTTCATACCTTTTTACTGGTATTGGCGACCACACATCAGCTGAACGAAAACCGTGCCAGCCAAGGTCAACTGATGACCAGCCAATTGGTCACCGACAGTATTTCGGAAATGGAACCCGCCAATACCGTATCATTGGCATTACTTGCCGATCGTTACGCGACCAATCCTAGCGTGGCGTCTATTCGAATTTTAAATTCGGCAAAGCAAGTCCTTGCAACGGGTGGTCAAACCAAAACCCGTGAAGGCGAAGTCTTTGTACGTGATGCACTACTAAATGAGAAAAAAGTCGGTACAGTTGAAATCACACTAATTCAGCCGAGCATAGGTGAAATCTTACGCACCCAGTGGCTGGCTATTTTGGTTTCGCTTATTATTCATGGTTTATTGTGGTTAGCTTACCGTGGTATTGCTCGCCCAAGTCGTACCGAATATTTGGCACGCATTAATAATGAATCACGCTTAAAACACGAAATTCAAAGCTTGACCCAAGCATTTGAGCAAGAGAAACATGCTGCCGCAGTTGCAATAGCACAAGCACAGCAAAATGCGCAAAACAAAGCGAAAAAAGAACATAAACCCGTCGTTATTGACAGCAGTAGCTTAGCGCTCAATATTCAATACTATGACCCAAAACAATTGCTCGATACTGTCAATAAAACAGTGTCTGGGCCGTATTTTAATTTATGTCAGTTGTTTTTAAATAAAGCCACTGAACTCTGCGTACAGCACTATAAATTAAATAGCTCAGACATTTGTACTGTGCATAAATTTGATGATCAGGGTGCAATTATTAGCATCTCAGCAGACACGCCAAATGGCTTACAGTGTTTAACCATGATTAGCGCAGTATTCCAATTGCTTTCAGATGTGCTCTATAAACGCTACCGTGAAGAACGTCGTTTTGTTTTACAAACGCGTAGCGCGATTTCAAGTGCTGTAGAGGCGATGCAACTCAGCTCAGTCCAAGCTGCAGAGCGTCTGGTACAGCAACTCTCTGCCAAAGAAAGTGCCGTGCAGGTACCTAACCACTTACTTAAAGAAATTTCGGATCATTTCCAATTGGTAAGTTTGCCAAACCCAACCAATGTACTGACTCGACATGCCTTTATGATTAATGGAATGGATGCTGATGCCGCTGAATTGGCGCAGTCTTTCCGTACTGAAATCTTAAAATCAAAGCAGTCTAAAGCTTCTTAAACACTGCCCTGTTTACTATAAAAAAAGCCTGAACACATTCAGGCTTTTTTATATGCATTTGTTCTCATCAATTGGGTTCATGGCTTGTCTTTGGCATAGCTTCAGACTGTGCTTTTGACGCCCAATAGGTTGCCAGTGCAGGACCAGAAATATTGTGCCATAAACTAAAAATTGCGCTTGGTAATGCTGTTAAAGGCGATGCTGCAAAATGCGTTGCTGCTAAGGCCACACCCAAACCTGAGTTTTGCATGCCCACTTCAATTGCTACAGCCTTGGCATCTGCATAAGGTAGCTTAAAGAAGCGACTCACCCAAAAACCAAGTAAATACCCCAAACCATTATGTAGGGCAACTACACCTAGAATGAGCAAGCCAGATTCTAAAATTTGTGTTTTACTGCCCGCCATAATGGCTGCCACAATAGCCACAATGGCCACGACAGAAACCAAGGGCATCACCTGAATATATGATTCAGCCTTAGACTGTAACAATGTACGAATAATTAAGCCCAAAACTATTGGGAATAACACAACTTGTAAAATAGAGATGAACATTGAGCCTGCATTAATTTCAATCCACTGGCTAGCCAATAAATAGAAAATAGCGGGTGTTAATAACGGAGCGAGTAAAGTAGATACCGAAGTACATGCAACTGAAAGCGCAGTATTGCCTTTGGCCATATAAGTGATGACATTTGAAGCTGTTCCACCTGGACAACACCCAACCAGGATCACACCAATGGCAATCTCAGAAGGCAAATTCATCAATTTACATAATACAAATGCCAATCCCGGCATCACAAAAAACTGTGCAACGACTCCTATGAAGACCGCTTTAGGACTTTGCAATACCCCTTTAAAATCATCTAAGGTCATTGTCATGCCCATACCCAGCATAACAATACCCAGCAACCATGGAATATAGGCTTTGAGCCACACAAACATTTCAGGTGCTAAAAGCGCAATCCCTGCAAAGAATATTACCCATAATGCGAACGTTTTTTGAATCAATTGTGTAAAGCGCAAGAATCCTGACATAACTCTGCCCATCTCAATGTACATGCTTATACCCTGCCATAAGTCGCTAGCACGTCACAATTCACCTTTGGACTAAAAAGTATAAAATGCCTACATATTCATAATATTTCTATTTCTGCTTTATGCCTCTGTTATTGCTTTTATGTCTTTCATATAAATCCGTTTCACACCATTAGATAGCATGTCCTGCCATGCCTGCTGCAATGACCCTTGTAGATCAATCCCCTTGCATGCATCTGCCACCACAAAGGTACGAAAACCTAAACGACTTGCATCCATTGCTGTCCACGCCACACAAAAATCTGTAGCAATACCCACAATAAAAACGCTATCAATCCCACGTTCTTTTAAATAACCAGCAAGTCCTGTTGAGGTTTGATGATCAGCTTCCATAAATGCAGAATAACTATCAATGTTGCTATGCATTCCTTTACGAATCACCAATTGGGCATGTGGAATAGACAAGTCTGGATGTAAAGCAGCATCATGTGTGCCTTGGACGCAATGTGTAGGCCAAAGCACTTGTGGGCCATAGGCCAATTTAATGATGTCATAGGGCTTCGCACCCTCATGATTGGCCGCAAATGAAATATGATTCGCCGGATGCCAATCTTGCGTTAATACTACATTTTCAAAATATTGCGCCAATTGATTAATTGCAGGAATAATCTGATCTGCATTTGCCACAGCAAGGTTGCCACCTGGTGTAAATCCATTCTGAACATCGACCACAATTAAGGCACAATTCTTTTGCATATCACTCAATCCATTTTCATTCAATTCAATCTGCGCTTGGGCGCATTCGGTTCACGGTTGTAGTATTTCGTCTTGACGATAAAAATAAAATGACCCGCCTAGCGAATTCAAGTTATATCTCGGCAAATCCTGTTGTAAAGACCGCGCAAAACGTGGATAAATTTTGGATTTACGTTCAGTGGAGGCATGAAAACAAAAATACAAAGGTTGATATTTATAGACAAAATTTACAATATGCTCACGCGCCAAACGCATGACTTCAAAGGCATTAATCCCCATATTAACATCATCTTGTACAGGGTCATCGGCAAAAGCCAGCCAAGCATTCATACCTTTGCTTCGAGCGAAATTCATTTTTTTAACATCACGTTTGAGCGTTAAGTTAAATTCATTTTGCTTAAATGAAAGTGTAAAAAGCTGACCATCAACTTTAAATTGTGCCATCCAATGATTTTGACTCATTTGGCCCCCGTATTCTTTTTTATTTAATTTTATTATCACATATAAATCAGCAGTCTAACTTAAAATTTCAGCAAATATTTAAACATCAAAACATTTATATCCCACAATAAAAAAGCCCGTCGATGACGGGCTTTTTTACTTTTATTGGCGATTAAGCCAGACGACGTGTCAGTAATAACATCACAATCGCAGAAATAATAATACATGGAATGGCTGCTGAAATTACACCTGCAGCACCAAAGCCAGCAGTTAACAATGCACCAGCAATTGCGGGCCCAAGCATTGCTCCTACACGACCCACTGCCGATGCAACACCAATACCTGTACCACGTACAGTTGTTGGGTAAACAATACCACCGAACGCATACAATACGCCTTGGCAACCAATCACAAATGCACCAACCAATGCAGAAGCCAAGTACATTTGCGTTAATGAACCTGCTGCATTTAATGCCAATAGGCCTGCTAAAATACCGCCGTACATCAACAAGATTACGAAGGTTTTTTTCCAACGATCCGTCAATACACCTAGCACCACCGTACCTACAGTTGCACTCACCATGAAGTAGAACTGTGCAGTCGCGCCTTCTTTACGTGTAAAGCCTAATTCTTGGAACAACGACGGTAACCAACTTAACATGATGTAAACCACCATCAATGTGAAGAAATAGCTCGTCCAAAGGAAGACCGTACGCAATAAGTTTTCAGAGTTAAATAGGTCTTTAAAAGAACCTTGTGGAACTGCTTCATTGCTTGCAGTCGCAGTTTGCTCTTTTGCTTTTAAATATTCTTTAGACTCAGGAAGCAATAGCATCATGATTGGAATCACGATGATCGGTAACAAGCCACCTAAATAGAAAATGTTTTTCCAGTTTGAACCAAACTCAGTACTTGCCACCAACGATAAAATTGCAGCACCAACAGGCATACCGCAGTACATTAGACCTACAGCACGACCACGGTTTGCAGGTGTTACCGCTTCAGAAGCCAATGTAATTAAGATTGGCATAGCAGCACCAAGTCCTGCACCAGCCAAGAAACGTACTGCAAGTAATGAATTAAAACTATTCACCCATACTGTACATAATGTGAAAACTGCAAAAATGGCAACCGACCAAATTAATACCGTTTTACGACCAATCCGATCCGCAATTCGACCACCAACTAGTGCACCAGGCAGTAAGCCTAAAATCCCTGCACTAAAAAACACCCCCAGTTGCGAACTATCTAGACCGAAACTTTCACGAATACCAGCAGCTGCAATACCTGCTGCCTGAATATCTAAGCCTTCGATTACGGCAATTAGAAAACAGATCGCTACCGTGACAATAGCATGTTTATTATCTGACTTTTCCATTGGAGAATCCTTGTGTCAATCAGTGTTCAAAAAAATGCATCATCTATGAGCAACTTAAATGAACATACTGACAATAAGTGTTAGTCCAAAGGCGAATAGGGCTTATATTTGTTGATTTTTCTTTTAGTTAAGCAGGTAGATATAAAGTCTTAAAAGCGATAAATACATTTCACTCTGATTCATTAAATGTGACATTTCAACAGATAGATCAACTACTATTCTTTACGGTTTGATATGTAACAGAAAAAATCATTATATTTAAAACAGATTATTAACATAATTTTTAAAGATCATTTGCAACAAATACATCGCAATTTTCTATAACTTTCAAGTCTATGTTCATCTTTTTTTTATCTTAAATTCTGATCAAAATAGACGGAATAGCACACTAGACACGCTCTTAAGCTAATCTCATTCTATTTTAACCATAGATTTTGGCACTTTTTAGCCTATATTTTGTTGTTTATCTATACAGTATAGCCATACGCGTAAAAACCAATCTCATTTGTTAAAAGCAAGTGCTTGATTGTTTTAATTAAGCTTTGTATAAAGTTTTTTACCGCTTTGACTAAAGCATATTGTTCTTAGACGCATGATCAGTCATAATTTGCATAAGCATTACCCAATTCCATGCAAACGGATTGATTTGCTGTCTATCAAAAATACGAACCTGTCCAAATTCATACTCAATTTAGTCGTTTGGATAGAAAAATAGGATTGTTTTAAAAATGACTCAGCAAGCACAGCCGATCCAAGGCTCAATTGTCGCAATCGTCACCCCAATGTTCGAAGATGGCAGCGTAGATTGGAAGGGACTCGAAAAGCTCGTTGAGTGGCATATCCAAGAAGGCACAAACAGTATTGTTGCTGTAGGTACGACAGGCGAAGCATCGACTTTAAGCATGGCAGAACACACACAAGTGATCAAAGAAATCATTCGTGTTGCCAACAAACGTATTCCAATTATTGCTGGTACGGGTGCAAACTCAACCCACGAAGCGATTGAACTGACCAAAGAAGCAAAAGAACTTGGTGCAGACGCAGCGCTACTCGTAACGCCTTATTATAATAAGCCAACTCAAGAAGGCCTGTTCCAACACTACAAAGCCATTGCTGAAGCTGCTGATTTACCCATGATTTTGTATAACGTACCAGGTCGTACTGGTGTCGATATGCTCAATGACACGGTTATTCGTTTAGCTGACATTCCACAAATTGTGGGCATTAAAGATGCAACAGGTGATGTGCCACGTGGTATTGAATTAATCAAAGGCCTTGAAGGCAAAAGCATGACTGTTTATTCAGGTGACGATGCTACGGCATATCAACTGATGGAACATGGCGCAAAAGGCAATATCTCTGTTACTGCCAATGTTGCACCAAAAGCAATGAGCAACGTATGTGCAGCAGCACTTGCCGGTGATCATGCTAAAGCTACTGAAATTAATGCAACGGTTGCAAATCTACACAATATTTTATTTTGTGAATCTAACCCAATTCCTGTGAAATGGGCACTTCATGATATGGGCTTAATCAGCACAGGTATCCGCCTGCCGTTGACACCGCTTGCAGAACAATACCGCGCACCGCTACACGAAGCACTTAATCAAGCGGGCGTAATCAAATAAAGAGCAGTAAAATTATGCAATTACGTTTAGGTCTCACCCTTGCACTTTCAGTATTCAGTTTAGCAGGTTGTAGTTCTTTGGCCTTTAAAAATGGCACCTTAGATTATAAAGAAACCACAACTTTAGAACCGTTAAAATATCCTGAAGGTTCAATGGTGCGACCTGTGGCGCCATTGTACCCTGCTCCAACGGTTGACGCGCTTGCAATTGAGCATGCACCAAAACTTGAAAACAAACGTGGCAACCGTTTTGCTTTACCACGCCCAGATGCAGCTCAGGAACAATCCTCTGCAGACGACTCAAATAGCACAGCTATGCTAGGACATCCTCAGCTTTTAAGTGATGGAAATCAAAATCCTTTACTCAAAATTGATGGAAATTCTGCTACAATTTGGCAGTACACACTTGCTACCCTCAGTAGCCTCAATCACACCATCGTTGGTCAAAGCAAAAACCGTTATGAAGTAACTGTTAAAGTCGACCAAAAAACGTATGTGTTAAGACTTTCTTCTGTGGGTACTAGCAATAACCTAGCTGTATTCAATGCCGATAACACTTTTGCAGATAAAGAAGTCGCTGCAGAATTGTTAGCTCAGATTTACCAAAATTGGCCAGCCTAGACATTTCTAGGCATTTTTTTTGAAAAAGGTTCCCTCCATGTTAAAACAAACCTTGCTCTATACTGGTAAAGCGAAATCTGTTTATGAAACAGACAGTGCAGATCACCTCATCCTAGTCTTCCGTGACGATGCCTCTGCATTCAATGGCGAGAAAATCGAACAACTAGATCGTAAAGGTAAGGTGAACAACCGTTTTAACGCCTTTATCATGGAAAAATTGGCAGCCGCTGGTATTGAAACTCACTTTGAGAAACTTCTTTCTCCAACTGAAGTTTTAGTAAAAAAATTACACATGATTCCTGTGGAATGTGTAGTACGTAACTATGCAGCTGGTTCTTTATGCCGTCGTTTAGGTGTTGAAGAAGGTAAAGAATTGGTTCCACCAACATTCGAACTTTTCTTTAAAGACGATGCACTTGGCGATCCAATGGTAAATGAATCGCAAGCTATTTCTTTGGGTTGGGCGACTGCTGAGCAATTGGCTCAAATGAAAGACCTTACATACAAAGTAAATGACGTACTGAAAGAACTTTTTGCTACAGGTAACATGCTTCTTGTTGATTTCAAACTTGAATTTGGTGTTTTCCATGACCGTATCGTACTGGGTGATGAATTCTCTCCAGATGGTTGCCGTCTATGGGACAAAGACACCAAGAAAAAACTCGACAAAGACCGTTTCCGTCAAGGCCTAGGCGGTGTTGTTGAAGCATACGAAGAAGTTGCTGCACGTATTGGCATCGACCTTTCAGACATCTAATTGATTCTGAAACTTCACACAAAAAACCGAGCCTTGCTCGGTTTTTTGTTTTTATCGCCTGAGTGCTTCACTATGGCGCAGACAGTTTCTTGAAGAGAAATAACAGAGTCATAAATAATATTTTACCAGTCGTAAAATTTTTAGTTATATTTTTAATAATAAATTCAAATACTTTTAACTTAATCTAAAAAACAAATCAAACTTATAAAAATGCCCGTTTTTACAAACAAGGCAAAGCCTCTTATCATACAAAACAGATTAGACAGCCAGAGTGATCTCAAACCAATCATATCTGTGCTGTCGACCAAATTTGTTATTGTCTGCATAGATGTCTGACACAAAAGCTTTCTTTTTCGGCCCAGTTCTCCCCCAAGATACTGGGCTTTTTTTTGTCCAGACATGCTCGCTTTGTACTTTATTGTTGCTGTTGTTGTTCCTGCCAACGGCGTTGTTGCAAACGCTCCCCCTCAACCTCACGCTTATTACGTGCCGACTCATACAACTTCGTGCCTTTTAATTCAGGTGGAAGGTAATCTTGACGAACAAAATGCTCTGGATAATTGTGTGGGTATAAATAGTGGGCACCGTAGCCTTGTTCTTTCATCAATTTGGTAGGTGCATTACGTAAATGTAAAGGCACAGGCAAATTCGCAGTTTTCTCGGCCAAATCCATGGCTTTGTTAATCGCTAAATAGGTACTGTTGCTTTTTGCACTGGTGGCTAAATATACAACGCATTGGCCCAATATAATGCGTGCTTCAGGCATGCCAATCGCTTGTACCGAACGGAAGCATTCACCCGCCAGCAATAAGGCATTCGGATTCGAATTACCAATATCTTCGGATGCTGCAATCAGCATACGGCGTGCTAAAAATACAGGATCTTCACCGCCTTTGAGCATACGTGCCAGCCAGTACAAAGCTGCATCTGGGTCACTGCCACGAATCGATTTAATCATGGCAGACACTAAGTCATAATGTTGCTCACCAGATTTGTCATAACGGGCAATATTTTGCTGTGCAACTTTCACTACGACTGCATTCGTAATAATATTTTCTAAATCTGCTTCAAACGTGCTGGCCACTAAATCCAACAAATTGAGTGCCTTTCGAGCATCTCCAGCAGCAAATTGGATCAAAGCTTCATATTCTTCTATTTGAATATAACGGTCTTTTAAAAATTGATCTTGCTCAATTGCATGCTTTAATAATTTTTGTATAGAAGCTTCATCTAAAGCATTTAAGGTATAGACCTGACAGCGGGATAGTAGTGCGCTATTCACTTCAAAAGATGGATTCTCCGTGGTCGCACCAATTAAAGTGATTTTGCCTTTTTCAACTGCATTTAATAATGCATCTTGCTGAGACTTATTAAAACGATGAATCTCATCAATAAACACCACAGGCGTGAGTAAATCACCGCTGTCTGCAATCACTTCACGTAGCTCTTTAACACCCGTATTTAAAGCCGATAAACTCACAAAAGGCCGATCAACAGCTTGAGCCAATAGCAAGGCAATTGTGGTTTTACCAACACCAGGTGGCCCCCAAAATATAATAGAGGGTAAATGCCCTTGATCAATCATCTGACGCAATGGCGCTTCCTCTCCCAGCAGGTGATCCTGCCCAGTAATCTCAGAAAGGTCGCGGGGTCTAATTCGTTCTGGAAGCGGAATATTGCTGTCTGACATTGTCTAAATTCACGGCTGCTTAAAAATACATCGGGCTCTATTCTAACACTAGCTTTTTTAATTTAAGCAGGAATATTCTGTGCCGTTTATAGAAGTTTTTTGGGTATTCATCGGCTAATTGTTGGATGGTCTGAATTTTGTGGAAAGTTTAAAATAAATATGATTAGTTGTTTGTAAAACACTTCCTGAAAGCAATGCTTCAAGCTATGCTTGGAAGGATAACACGTACAGAAACAAGGATTGCTTCTGCCGCCATAGCCACATTGGTGACCCCATGAAATCATCATCGAAGAACAAACCAGCCGTGCCACACGCTCAGTATGATACTGAGCTTAGAACAACTTTAAATAAAGCACAGCGCAGTGTTGCCGATGATGTCATGTTACAACAATTTGCCAATAATATACCGTTGCCACTTTGGCTACAAACTGCTCAAGGTCCTGCTTTTAGCAACAGTAAACTTTGCCAGTTTATCGATGTCGACCTGAACCAACATCTACCAGAAAAATGGTTAAACTATATTCATCCAGAAGACTTCGAACATTTCATTGTTCTATGGCAAAAAGCACAACAAACCAAACAAAATTTTAAAAAAGAATGTCGCCTTAAACATCATCAACTTGGCTATCGCATGTGTGCCGTTCACATCGAATTTCCACAAGCACCCAACTCATTATTTGAATGTTCAGTCAGTTTTATCGACATTCATGACAGTTATGAAAAACAACAAGCGCTCAGCCATCAAGTATCAGCACAAAATAAAATGCTCAATGCCAGTATCGATTGCATTAAAATTTTGGCACCCGATGGCAACTTAACACACATGAATCGTTCAGGATGTTTGGCTTTAGGCGTATCGGTTACTGAAAAAAAATTTGGGATGCCTTGGTTAAATTTATTACCTGAAGACATTCGCAAAGCAGGTTCAGCAGCCTTAGCTCAAGCCTGCCAAGGCAAAAATACCCGATTTGCAAGCAAGAGTACCCTTGACGGACAAACGCACCAGTTTTGGGACAATATTTTGACGCCCATTGTGGACGAAAATGGGGTAACTGAAAGTATTTTATGTGTGTCACGTGATGTGACCCAACAAAAAGCAGCCGAAAGTCGCTTACAACAAATCATAGAACATGATGAGCTGACTGGCTTATTTAACCGTCGTGCCTTTACTCGAATTTTTAAAAAGCACCTGCAATATGCGCTCAATTATGATCATCAAATTGGCCTAATGCTGATTGACCTCGACTATTTTAAGCACGTTAACGATACGCTCGGTCATGTTGCAGGCGATCATTTATTACACACCCTTGGCCAACGTTTTAAAAGCTGTTTTTCTGAAGATATTATTGTTTCACGCCTTGGTGGTGATGAGTTTGCAATCTTGGTACCCGAGCTTGTCGATGAGCAACAGCTGATGGATGTGGCTCACCAAGCTTGGTTACAACTGGATATGCCCATTAGCTACACAGGGCAATTTATTAATGGTGGTATGAGTATCGGTTGTTCGATCTATCCCCGTGATGCGCAGAGTTCATCAAACTTAATGAAATGTGCCGATATTGCGCTGAATGATTTAAAAATTAGCGGACGCGGTGGCATACGCATGTTTAATCTAGACATGTTTAAAGCACTTGAAGCCACTACACGCCAGCTCACTTTGGCACGTAGTATCATTAAAAATGATCAAATTGAGCCTTTCTACCAACCCAAAGTTCAGCTCCAAGATAGTCGTGTGATTGGCTTTGAGGCCCTACTCCGTTGGAAAGATCAACACGGTGTACTACAACTGCCTTCACATATTTATGCTGCTTTCCAAGATTATGACTTGGCTTCGCGCATTAGCGAAACCATGCAAAATAAAATCTTCCAAGATATGAATGAATGGCAGGATCAAGGCTTAGAACTCTTACCGATTTCAATTAATGCAGCACCCGTCGAATTTTTACGAGACGACTATGCAGAGAAAATGCTTCAGCGCCTACAAAAGTACAAAATTCCGCATGATAAAGTAGAAGTTGAAATTACCGAGCAAAGTTTGTCTGAACGAGGTTCTCATTATGTGATTCGTGCTTTGCATCTGCTGAAAAAAGAAGGCTTAAGTATTTCTTTAGACGATTTTGGTACAGGACATTCATCACTGACACGCCTCAGCGACTACCCAATTGACTGTATTAAAATTGATCGTAACTTTGTAGAACGTATGACCAAAGACTCCTCGGCACTTGCAATTGTCAAAGCCATTACACAGCTAGGCTCGAGTATTTCTATGGATATTTTGGTTGAAGGAATTGAAAATACAGAGCAACTCAATGTGCTCAAAGACTGTGAATGCCAAAAAGGCCAAGGCTTTTATTTTTATCGCCCAATGAGCTTTGAACATATTAGCGCACTGTTAGAGGTACGCTAATATCCTTCTTGTTTGTGCTTTGATTTTAGTCATGCTTTATTTTTACAGCATCATGAGCTCCATTCAGCAATGTATTTGATTAGTGCTTGCCTCGTTGGGCAGACTGTTCGCTACGATGCAAAAAGCTATACCTATACCTATACTGCAGCAACTTGTAGACTCAGGCCAAGCTATCATAGCCTGCCCTGAAATGTTAGGTGGTTTGGCATGTCCGCGTGCACCCGCAGAAATTCATGGTGGTACAGCACTCGATGTGCTCCAATCGCGTGCGCACATTCTCGACAATACTGGTTTAGATGTCACACAAGCATTTTTAAACGGTGCTTATCAGACACTCAGATTGGCTCAGAAACACCATGTTAGCGTAGCGATTCTTAAAGAGAAAAGCCCATCCTGCGGGCGACATTGGATTTATGATGGACAGTTTACTGGGCAACTCATCACGGGTATGGGTCTCACTGCGACCTTACTCCAGCAAGAAGGCATTCAGGTATGCTCAGAACATGATTTTATCAGCGCGTGGCCAGAAGCTTAACGCACCCAGCGCACGATGTATTCTTCAATCTCTTCTGGGTCGACATCTAATTCACTAATGCAACGACCCGCGGCTGTTTTCTTTACGGTCATCACCGTTTGGCGACTACCCGAAATTAAATAATGCCATGAAGGCAGTTTTTTACCCTCTTGCACTCGCTTATATGCGCAGCTTGAAGGCAACCAGCGAATGGTATCAACTTGTGCTGGCGTGAGTTGAATACAATCAGGCACTGAGTCTTTTCGATGGGCATAATCCGAGCATTGACCAGTTTTACAGTCCAATAACTGGCAAGCAACGTTGGTATAAGCCACTTCCTGAGTTTCATCATCTTCGAGCTTGATCAGACAACATAAACCACAACCATCACATAAGGCTTCCCACTCAGCAGAATTTAACTCTGCAAGCGTGTAGTTCTTCCAAAATTGAGGGCGTAAGGTTTCCGTCATCATCGTGTCATATCAGTCTAAAAAAGCTGAATCAGTATACCAGTACATCCACAAACTTTGCGGATCCCATTGCGTCATACACCCGCACAA
The DNA here is from genome assembly GCF_013391565.1 of Acinetobacter sp. SwsAc6. Classification (NCBI taxonomy): domain Bacteria; kingdom Pseudomonadati; phylum Pseudomonadota; class Gammaproteobacteria; order Moraxellales; family Moraxellaceae; genus Acinetobacter; species Acinetobacter sp. SwsAc6. Next base: position 36,580 of record NZ_JACAXE010000003.1, on the reverse strand, counting down.
ATAGATTAAAACTTAATCAACATATTACCAACGAAAGATCAACATTAGCTTGAACTGCATCACACTATACTGAATATGAAAAGAAAAACACTTGGAGAATAACAATGTTCCGTTGGGCGATTATATTTGCTGTGATTGCACTCATTGCCAGTTTATTAGGATTTGGTGGTGTTGCTGGTCTTTCTAAAGACTTTGCTGTGATTTTATTGGTGATCGCAGTGATTCTAGCCATCGTAGGCTTTCTCTCTCGAGGCAAAGTCTAAAAGCTACGTTAAATTCTCAAATGTCATGTCTATGGCACAAAAAAAACAGCACCTCATGTGCTGTTTTTTTAGATCCAATATCTAGGTTATATCCACACCTATACTGCATTAGGGTTTTAAATGACGCGGTCTAAAACCCATCGCGATTAAAGCAATCAGGTAAGCAACAACCCCAACAACGCATAGACCAATGACTTCTGCAACACGTATCCATTGTGATACTTCGCCGTTGTACCAGGTTAAGGCATACCATAGGGCACCAATCATCACGATATTGGCCACTGCAAATTGCACTGCAAGCTTTTTCCAATGCGCACCAAAACGGAAAATATTGCGTTTATGCAGATAGAAATACAACATCCCTGCATTGACCAATGCCGAACCAGAAGATGCTAAAGCCAAAGCCATGTGCTCTGCATGCCAGTCAATCAGTTTAAAGAAACCAATAAATACCACGTTTAAAATCGCATTGGCTGCAACCGCCATCAAGCCAACACGTACAGGTGTTTTGGTGTCTTGTTGTGCATAAAAACCTGGTGCAAAAACCTTAATCAGCATAAATGAAATTACCCCAGCACTCATACATTGCAGTGCCAAAGCGGTCATTTGCGTGTCTTCTAAACTAAATGCGCCACGTTGGAATAAGGCTTGAATAATTGGCGTAGACAACATGAACAAAGCAATACTGGCAGGAATACCCACCAAAATAATCACTTTGGCCGCCCAATCAATCATGCCACGGAATTTGGCCTGATCTTGCTCAGCATGACGTGCTGACAACGACGGTAAAATGACTGTACCAATCGCCACCCCAATTAAGCCCAAAGGTAACTCGGTCATACGTTCTGCACTATATAACCATGATACTGAGCCATCTTGCATGAACGATGCCCAAATGGTATTGAGCAAGAGGTTAATTTGTGTGACCGATACACCAAAGAGTGCAGGTAACATCAATTTCATGATGCGATCTACACCTTCGTGTTTAAAATCAACTTTAGGTGGAATGAGTAATTTTTTCTTCCACAGCTCTGGAATCTGAATCACTAACTGTAAAATACCTGCAATAAATACCGCCCAACCCAAGGCCATAATCGGCTCTGCCATATACGGCGTAAGCCACCATGCCCCAGCAATCATCGCTAAGTTAAGCAATACAGGCGAAAATGCGGGTGAAAAAAATGAGCCATAACTGTTTAAAATACTGCTGGCAAAAGCCGTTAAGGACATAAACAGTAAATACGGAATCGTTAAGCGAAACATCTCCGTAGCCAAGGCAAACTTTTCAGGATCATTATGAAAGCCTGGTGCATAAATATATAAAATTGCAGGTGCGGCAATCATTGCGACAAACGTCAGCGCACTCATAAAGGTTGCCAAACAGCCAAATACCCGACTAATCAGAATTTGTACTTCGGCATGCGTACGACTGGTTTTATATTCGGTCAGTACAGGAATAAAGGCTTGGGAAAATGCCCCTTCGGCAAATAAACGCCGAAAAAAGTTCGGAATACGAAATGCCACCACAAAGGTGTCAAAGTCCTTCCCTGCACCAAATACATTGAGTAGCACAATATCTCGGACTAAACCCAATACCCGTGACAACATGGTCATTGCGCTGACTATAACGGTTGACCGCCAAAGTGCCATCGTCTTCACCTAATTTTTAAATTGGCGCTATTGTAATGAAACTTAGGCCAACATTTCATTGGTTAAATTAGCGCTAGTTTGGTTATTTATTTGTTTTTAAAATGATGTAATTGTTTTCGAAACAATGCCCAATCAAAAAACGGCCCTGGATCGGTTTTACGTCCTGGTGCAATATCGGAATGTCCTGCCAAGTGCTGTTGAAGCTTAGGATAAGCCTCTTGTAAACACGCGGTGACTTCGGTCAGTGCTTGATACTGATCAGCTGTAAATGCCAAATCATCACTGCCTTCAAGCTCAATACCTATGGAATAATCGTTACATTCTTTTTTGCCCAAATAACTCGAACGACCTGCATGCCATGCCCGATCATTAAAATTGACAAATTGCAGTACTTCACCACTGCGTAAAATCAAAAGATGCGCCGAAACCTGCATCCCTTCAATAGTTTGAAAATACGGATGTACTGACCAATCCAATTGATTTTGAAAAAACTGCTCGATATAGCCACCGCCAAATTGCGACGGAGGCAAGCTAATGTTATGGACCACGAGCAACTGAATCTCGGTCTGTTCAGGGCGCTGATTATAATTAGGTGATGGCACTTGGCGTGCCCCCAACAATTGGCCCTCACAGACCCGAAAATTTGCCTCTCTTGGCATAAATCAATCCTAATTCATCTGATGTCATGCAGTATGCAACACACTACCTGAAGCCATGCTAAAACTTTCAATCTAAAATCTCAATTCAAGGTGATGATCCCCCTTCGGAAATATCGCTCATTTTTTAATGAACAATGCTAATATAACGCGCAAAATTTCCTCGGGTAAAAAGAGACGGAACTTCTATGAGCATATCTCAAACCTTGCTTGAACAAACTATTCAAATCAATATTCAGCAGGCGCTGCATGAAGATATTGGCGAAGGTGACATTACCGCGCTACTCACCCCTGAGGAAGAACAAGCAACCGCAACCATCATTAGCCGTGAAAGCATGATTCTTGCAGGCCAGCCTTGGGTCAATGCACTTATTCAAGCTTATGATCCGAATGTACAAATCACATGGCTCAAAAATGACGGTGATCGTGTCGAAGCCAATGAAGCCTTTTTAAAATTAGCCGGTTCTGCACGGAGCTTGTTAACCGTAGAACGCCCTGCCTTAAACTTTGTACAGACCTTGTCTGCTGTTGCCACCAAAACCGCGCAGTATGTGCAACAACTTGAAGGCTTACACACCAAACTTTTGGATACGCGTAAAACCTTACCCGGCTTACGTATTGCACAAAAATATGCCGTAGCAGTGGGTGGCGGTCAAAACCATCGTTTAGGGTTATTCGATGCCTTTTTAATTAAAGAAAACCACATTATGGCGGCGGGTGGTATTGCACAAGCCATTGCCAAAGCACATAGCATTGCACCAGGCAAAGCTGTAGAAGTTGAAGTTGAAACTTGGGATGAGCTCAACCAAGCCCTCGAAGCCAAAGCAGACATTGTGATGCTGGATAACTTTAGCCAACAACAAATGATTGATGCTGTGAAGCATGTGGCAGGACGTTGCAAATTAGAAGCATCAGGTAATATTACTATTGCGAATTTACGTGAAGTTGCAACCACAGGTGTCGATTATATCTCTATGGGCGTTCTCACTAAGGATGTCACCGCTGTGGATTTATCTATGCGTTTTAATGCCTAGGCAAAACAGTATAAAAAAGCGCAGCATCGACTGCGCTTTTTTATGGGAAATCTTGTACTTAAACAGCACCCATAAATGGGTCTGAATAGCCATGTTCACCTGTTTCAACACGTCCTGCAAAACGACGTTCAAAACTTGATGAGGCACCCAGGCTGACACTAAAGTCATACCAACCATGCACGCTACTCATGTCTAGCACCAATTCAGTTTCACTGCCTGAAGTGGTTTTTATAGTCCATGTTTTACCATCTAAATACGCATTGGCTTTTACCGTGAGCTCTGCACTTTGTGTGCCATCTTGGCGGACTTTCAAAAATATGCGCGCTGCACATTCTTCCATGCACACCCGAATTTCAGGCAAAACTGCCTGTTGGTTTTTATCTCGAATATCGCCCTTAAAACTACGATGAAAACCATTAGGGCCGAGCACCCACAGATCATATTTTCCATCTTGTAGTATCCAGTCATCATCCAATTGCTTACCCGCTTCAACCATATAACGACGTGGTACTGCATTTAAATCTAACTGGTTATACACATGGAAAACACCCGCCTGTGTGCCCGTATTAGAAAACAGTAACTTCACTTGATTGCTCGCCTCATTTAACTTGGCACTGCAATGCAGAATATAAGGCAAAGCACGCGATGGGCGTACCCCCGTGTCCTGCATCGGTTTTGCTTGCTGGCTTGGCACCTGAACTTGGCTGAGTTTTTCTTGATTGCTACGAATCATATCGGCCTGTGCCTTGGTTCGACTGCCGTCTAAAGTGGGCAATACTTGCGTATTTGGCGTTTTAAAATCAAAAGCTGAACTTAAATCGCCACAGACGGCACGTCGATAAGGGCTAATATTCGGCTCGTGTACACCAAAGCGTTGCTCTAAAAATTGAATAATCGAAGTATGATCAAATACTTGTGAATTGACCCATCCGCCACGACTCCAAGGTGAAATCACATACATGGGTACACGAACGCCTGGACCATACACCCCATGCCAAAAATTGCTATTTTGCCCATTTACAAACTCAGGGCGTGGTTGGCTGACCGAACCTGCCACAGCAGGATGATTAAAATATTCATAGGAAAGTGCTTGATCCGATAAAGTCGTTTTACCGTGTACTTTTAAAATATCGCCTTGTGCATTAATCTCACGCGAAGGTGCTGAAGGTGATGGCACATGATCGAAGAAGCCATCATTTTCATCAAAATTGACCAAAAGTGCAGTTTGGCTCCAAAGCTCTGGATGATCGGTCAGTGCATTCAGAAGCTCCTGAATATACCAAGCACCTTGCACTGGACTCGATGGACCAGGATGCTCACTATAGGTGGCGGGTGCAACAATCCAGCTCACTTGCGGTAATTTATTTTGCAACAAATCCTGCTTAAATTGCCCCAATAAGCCACCATCATTGGGCATCGTATTGGCAATGCCTTTATATAAAGGCTCTTTTGCATCAATGGCTTCATCATAAGCAGGGCAAACCGCTAATGCATGGCTCACAGGTTGCCCTGAACGTTCATTGGCTGCACGGTATTGCTTAAAGCCTGCCAAGGGATTATCGGTAAAATTATCGGGCATATTTTGATAAATTTTCCAGCTCACCCCTGCTTGCTGTAAACGCTCTGGATAGGTCATCCAATCATAGCCAACTGCCGAGCTACCAATTTCATCAAACTCATTGACTACGCTGGCGACTCCAGCCCCTGTTGGTCCATTGCTTCCTGTCCAAATAAACTGACGATTGGGGTTGGTCCCGGCATGCATCGCACAGTGATAAGCATCGCAAAGTGTAAACGCATCTGCCAATGCATACTGAAATTCAACTTCTGCTTTTTTAAAATAGCCCATCGATTGTGGCTTTTTATGCTCCACCCAATTGCCCATACGGCCACAGTCCCAAGCCGCTTGGCCATCTTTCCATGAATGTGGCGTGCCACTCACCCGCTGCGCATTGCCTAGCCTGCTGTCTAAATGATAAGGGAAATAGACTGTTTTATTTTTATCGTACTGTGCCCAAACTTTTCGCCCTTCGCTTAAAGGAATCGCAAAGCGATCACCAAATCCACGCACACCTTTGAGCATGCCAAAATAGTTATCAAAGGAGCGATTTTCCTGCGTCAAAATAATCACATGCTTAATATCTTGTAGGGTGCCCGTTTCAACTTTGGCATCTATGGCCAAGGCTTTTTGAATACTCAGTGGCAAGCTCGCTAAAGCAGTCGCCCCCAAAAGTGTTTTAGACGACTGAACTAAAAAATCACGACGGTTCATACCTATATCCTGTTGTTATTCTTAAGGTGCACAATGCATTTTACAATTGGGTTCAGGGGTTGGTGCTTGCGCATCACCTTGCGCCTGATCGTTTTTACATGCACTCAAAAGCAAGACTGAACTCATCATGAGCCCGACAAAAAAAACACGCATTTGCATTTCCTATCTGTAAATACCCTCATAGGAATAACGCATAGGCATGACCAAAACATGATGCTTTGATGTCAATCAGATGAAAAAAAACGCACCCAAAGGTGCGTTTAGTCTGGCCAATCAGGTCTTACCAACCCAATGCCTCTTGTTGCTTTTTAATCAATTCTTGAATGCCTTTTTCAGCCAATTCAAGCATTTCGTTACACTGCGCACGTGTAAATGGTTTGTCTTCTGCTGTGCCTTGAATTTCAATGAATTCACCTGCTTGCGTCATCACCACGTTTAAATCTGTTTGGCAGTTTGAGTCTTCTTCATAGCAAAGATCAAGCAAAGCTTCGTCTTGATACATACCCACTGAAATCGCAGCCACTAAACCTTTTAGCGGATCATGCTTAATTTTTTTCTTTTCAAGCAATACATTCATGGCATCAATCAATGCAACCGCAGCACCTGTAATTGATGCAGTACGCGTACCACCATCAGCTTGAATCACATCACAGTCGATCGTAATGGTGTTTTCACCCAATTTTTTCAAATCCACCATGGCACGTAAGCTACGGCCAATTAAGCGTTGAATTTCTTGCGTACGACCACTTTGTTTACCACGTGCCGCTTCACGATCAGAACGTGTATGTGTCGAACGTGGCAACATACCATATTCTGCTGTTACCCAACCTTGACCTTGACCTTTTAAGAAACGTGGCACTGAATGATCAATACTGGCAGTACACAAGACTTTTGTATGACCAAATTCAACCAATACCGAACCTTCGGCATAACGTGTGTAGTTACGGGTAATTTTGACATCACGTAATTGATCTAATGCTCGCTGGTCGATACGCATAAAGGGTCCTTCATTTTACTAAATTACAATGCGCTTCAGTATAGCAGAAGCCCGCTTCGAGTTTGACCACCACACTCAGCCTTTTACAAAATGCATGAATTCAAGCCGTATTTGCGTACTTTCTCCATGCGCTATTTTCCATGCCAGATCATCTCTAGGTGCTGCATACAATTTTTGCTAGACTGCAAACAAAGGATTTTCGGAACACAACATGTCGATACGCGATGAACGTAAACAACAAAGTCGACAAGCACTTTTAGATGCAGCCTTAGCATTAAGTGGCCAAGGACGTGCCTTTAGCAGTATGAGCCTACGTGAAATTGCCAAAGCCGCCAACTTAGTGCCGACCGCGTTTTATCGGCACTTTAGTGATATGGATGAGCTGGGTTTAGAACTGGTGGATCAAACCGCCTTACAGCTCAAACAAATGCAATATCAAATGGGGCAAGTCTTTCAACATCAGCCCGACACACGTATCCAAAACTGTATCCATTTACTGTTTCAGCATATTCAAATGCATCCAGAGCCATGGATTTTTTTTATTGCGGAACGCTGGGGCGGTTCTGCACATTTGCGTTATGCCATCCAACGTGAGATTCAATATTTAACTGCCGATTTAAGCGCAGATTTGGGGCGTACCCAAACGCTGAATCATATTCATCTACAGCATGATTTACAGGTCTTGTCACAAATTTTGATGAGCTTAGCCTTTAATTGGGCCATGAACTGGATGGACTTACAACGCTCTGTGGCCGCTGCAGAACTTGGCGCACAACAAGAACACCTCAAGCTCAGTGCAATTACTCAAGTTCAACTGCTCTTCCGCGGTATTTTGCATTGGGATCGCAATCAGCCATCGGTCTAACACGCGATCTTTAAGCATAAAAAAAACCCGCAACTTGCGGGTTTTTATTTAAGGTCGGCTTATTTGCCTGAACGTTCTTTTTCAATTAAGTAATTTAACACTTGAGTGACTTTTCCATCTTCACCTTGAATGACGTATTTACCATTCACCGTTACCGCAGGTACACCTGTCAATTGATAACGTTTTGCAAGATCTTGAGCTTGCGCAATTTTAGATGCGATTGGGAAAGAATCGTAAGTGCTATTAAATTTAGCTTCTGGAATACCAAACTGCGTAAAGTATTTGGCAAAAGCAGCTTTTTCTAAAATTGGTTTTTGGCCTTCATGAATCGCATGGAACAACATTAAATGTGTTTTTTGGCGTACCCCAAGTGCTTCCGAAACATAATATGCGCGCGCACCTTGTTCCCATACTGGATTCATGGCTGCCGGCGTACGTACAAAACGTACATCTTTAGGCATGTTTTTTAACCACGTTTGCATGTGCGGTTCAAGTTTAAAACAGTGTGGGCAGCCATACCAAAAGAATTCACGAACTTCAATTTTCCCCGGAACCTCAACTTGTACAGGGTTTGCGAGCACTGTATAGTCTTTTCCTGCAACAAAGTCAGCGGCCATCGCGCTACCAGAAACGGCAAAAACAGCAGCGACCAAACTGCCGAAAAGGAATTTTTTCATTGAGATTATAGTCCTCTAACTCATTATGATTAGCTTATGCGATCACTATAAATCATTTATGCAAATTTCGTTTCCATTCTGTGAACTTTTTTAGCGCTTTTATCGCTTTTTTTAGAATAAGCGCTACACTAATAAGCCTCTGACTTTATTTTAAAATATAACCCTTGCCTGAGGTGAACCCATGTCGCAGTTGAATGTTGATCCACAAGAAATTGCTAAGTTTGAAGCATTCGCTGCCATCTGGTGGGACCAGAACTCTGAATTCCGTCCATTACACATGATTAATCCACTCCGTTTAAATTGGATTGATGAGCATTCAGGTGGCATCGCAGGTAAAAAAGTTCTTGATGTCGGCTGTGGCGGTGGCATTTTGGCAGAAAGCATGGCACGTCGTGGCGCTCAAGTCTTGGGTATTGATATGGGCCTTGCACCGCTCAATGTTGCACGCCTACACGCAGAACAAGAAGGCGTCGACAATATCGAGTACCGTCAAGTACCCGTAGAGCAATTGGCCGAAGAACACGCTGGCCAATATGATGTGGTGACATGTATGGAAATGCTCGAACATGTGCCAGATCCAGCTTCAATTATTGCAGCCTGCAAAAAGTTAGTTAAGCCAGGTGGTCATGTGTTTTTCTCAACTATTAACCGTAACCCTAAATCATATTTATTTGCCATTATTGGTGCCGAATATGTGCTACGTATGCTGGCCAAAGGGACTCACGATTATCACAAATTTATTAAGCCTTCAGAATTAGCACATGACATTCGTGGCGCTCATTTAAAGCTCAAAAATATGACCGGGCTACATTACAACCCGCTGACCAAACGCTACTGGCTCGCACCCAATGTAGACGTCAACTACATGGTTCATACCGTGAATGAAGGCGCACAATGAAAGCGGTACTGTTTGATTTAGATGGGACACTGATCGACACTGCAGCCGACTTTATTCGTATTTTGCAAGACATGTGTCGCGAAAAAGGCTGTCCTGTCGTCGATACAGACCTGATCCGTACGCAAGTGTCGGAAGGCGCACGTGCGATGGTTAAATTGGTTTATCCTGAACTCGATGTAGAAGATCCGATCTTTTTGGCGCATCGCCAAGACTTTTTGGACCGATACGGCGCCGATATTGCGGTCGATACCGACTTATTTACAGGCATGCAAGCGCTGTTAGCCGAACTTGAACAGCATCAGATTCCTTGGGGTATTGTGACCAATAAACCCCGCTGGCTGAGCGAGTCTTTATTGCAAGCACTGAATTTGACAGCGCGCTGTTCAGTGCTGGTCTGCCCTGAAGATGTGAGTAAAACCAAACCAGATCCAGAGCCAATGTATTTGGCTGCTGATCAGATCCAAATTGACGCCAAAGACTGTATTTATGTGGGCGACCATCCACGTGATATTGATGCTGGGCGCAGTGCAGGTATGCACACCATTTTAGCAGCCTATGGCTATTTACCCCTTCAATATAAAGATGACTTAACAGCCTGGCATGCAGATTGTATAGTGAATACTGTTGTAGAATTACACGATGTCATTCGTCAGCACGTCATAGGTACAAATAGCATCTACCCTGCTCAAACCTAGCCAAAATAAAGACTGAAAAAACACAATAAAACGAGGAGATAGACAATGAAATATTCAGAATATCAACCTCGCCCCGATCTACTCAAAGATCGCATTATCCTAATTACAGGTGCGGGCGATGGTATCGGTCGTGCAGCTGCAATCACTTATGCTCTTCATGGCGCAACAGTGGTTTTGCATGGCCGTACACTGAACAAACTTGAAGTAATTTACGATGAAATTGAAGGATTGGGCGCACCACAACCTGCAATTTTACCGCTTCAATTGTCGAGTGCTTCTCCGCGTGATTATGAGTTATTGGTTGATACACTTGAGCGCCAATTTGGCCGTTTAGATGGTATTTTGCATAATGCAGGCATTTTGGGCGAGCGTACACCCTTAGCACATTATCCTGCCGATGTGTGGGATGATGTGATGGCCGTAAACTTACGTGCGCCTTTCGTACTCACGCAAGAATTATTACCGCTATTGCAAAAATCAGAACATGCCTCTGTGGTGTTTGCCAGTTCAGGTGTAGGCCGTGAAGCGCGTGAAAACTGGGGTGCATATTCTGTGTCTAAAATTGCCATTGAGGCTGTAAGCACTTTGTTTGCCAAAGAAAATCAGCACCCTAATATTCGCTTCAACTGTATCAATCCCGGTGCAACACGGACTGCGATGCGCGCAAAAGCCTATCCAGATGAAGATCCAAAAATCTTACCGACACCCGAGCAAATTATGCCGGCCTATTTATATTTGATGGGCGATGATAGCTTATCCCTCAATGGTGCCAGTATAGATGCACAAGATGCCTAAACGCATAACGGTATCAATGCATTAAATAAAAGGAGGCTTTGGCCTCCTTTTTTTCGGCACATACATTTTTTATGCTGAGTACATTCATGCCACATTGGCTTGTAATTCCAGACAATATGCGGATACTTATGCCAAACATTTTAAGCAATGAGTGTCCGACATGTCTGACTTTAGCAATATTACTGTAACACCAACCGAAGATGGCATGCTCAATCTATTGATTGATGGCAAAGCGATTTCTGAAAAATATGGTATGAAGTTTGATCCAAGTATTTTGGATGATCTCAAAGCCTTAGAAAATGGCCAAAATGTGAAGCTATTTGAGCAGTTTGTATTTTCACATACTGACTTAAACTTCGAACATCGTTATCAGTACGTGCTATGTATTGTGAAACAAAATGACCGCTATGAGACTGCAAAAAGTTTTGTTTATCGTATTACTGCAGAAGGCCAACCGCCTGTTGAACACGTGATTACCAAGCAAGGTGCTCCAATGACTGAGCAAGATGTACGTGAATTTATACAAGCACATTTACAAAAATCGCTGACCGACTACACTGACCTTCAATTTGCTTACTAAGCCTATATTTCGGATTAGGCTTTGCTTTTAAATCCTGTCATAGGTTTACACCCATAGATCGCACGATCACAAGGCAACCCCGTGTGCCTTGTGTGATTTACGCTAACGGGTCAGTTTAATATCCATTCATTCTGTACAAATCCTCAATTGATGACTTTATGCCATCAATCGTATTTTTAAATTATTTTTATAATTTTATTCGGTTTTTAAAATAAACAGATCTTCTCTATGCTGACTGCATTGATTTTGTAGTCTCAACACTCTGGAGATAGATCATGGCCGATCAACAACGTAAAACTGAAATTATTCGTTCAATTGAACAACTACAATTGTCTACAACTCTAATTATGGCACTGGATCATGCAAGTTCAGCGGAAGCAGTCGCTGAAGCGGTATATTCATTGTCTGGTCTAAGTGAGCAGTGGAACTAAAGGCAAATCTTCATGTGCTCATACGATTTCATTTACTCAGTTGCCAAAATAGGATTGAATAAAAACATCCCACTATATTCAATCCACAATTTACTTTCGTCACCATAAACAGATTTGATCATTTATAGATCTGCATTTTTAACGCATAATATCCTTATTATCTCTGCTTTATTTAAAGAATTATCGCACTATCTTCACAGTTTCTCTGCATTTTTTGCGTAGAGTAATCCCATACATTATGAATCATTTAGATGAGGACTTAACATGAAAAAGATTTTGACTGCATTAGCAATATCTTTCAGTGCTTTGACAGCAAGCAGCATTTCGATTGCTGGTCCTCATTTTGACCAACGCGATGGTTATGATCAGCCACGTGACTTCAACCGCGGGCAAGCGAAAAAAAATCGCGAATTCCGTGAAGATAATGATGGTGAACGCATGGAGATGCGTCGTATGCGTGAAGAGCGTGGTGTAAAACGCTTACAACAACATAAATGGCAAGCGGGTTATGTGCTTCCACAACATTATCGTGGTAATGGTTATAAAGTCGATTATCGAGACCAAAACTTACCAAGACCAGATCGTAATCAACAATGGTACAAAATTAACAATGACTACATTTTAGTCAACTCAGAGACCAACAGCATTATGCGTATTTTAGGTCTTTAGCCCCTTACACTGCATAGCCCAACATTGTTTGGGCTTTTTTTATGCCAGCACTTTTGCCTGCCAGTAGCTTAAGCAATTGATAGAGCATTCACCTGCACGCAATCTGCTATTTTTCTTCATACATTTCACAATTCCACTCTATATCCCTCACGCTTTCTCTGAACTTTGTCGGTAATTTAAAGTTATCGAAACAGAACAGCATTACAGCAATTTAGGTGAATGAAATGAAAAAACTGATCTCTTTTGCGACCCTTGCACTTTCAGGTTTAATCGCAACATCGGCAATGGCAGCGCCTGATCATCGTTTTGATGACCGTCGTGGTAATCCACCACCACCGCCAAGCCATGTTCAACCCCATGATTCACGTTGGGACAACAAACATCCACAACAATGGAATAACAACAATCAGTGGAATCAACAACGTGTAAACCCAAGCCGTGAATGGCGTAGTGGTCAAACCTTACCACGCGCGTTTCAGTCAACACGCTATAAAGTGAGTGACCGTGAAGCACGTAAATTACCCAACACTGGGCGCTACCAACAATGGTACAAAGTGAATGGCGACTATGTACTCATCAACGAACGTAACGACCGAATCATCCGAATCATTGGCTAATTCCTAAGCCTCGGTGAATATCCCTTTCGCACCTGTATAATTCAACTTATACGGGTGTTTTTTGTCTGCACAGAGGCTTTCCCTTTTCTCTCCATGGTTTTTTTGATTAGAATCAATAAACCGTAATCTCGGCATAGGCCTGCACATGACTTCAATGGACGTTTCTCAAAGCACAACTTTACAATACGTGCATTGGTTTCGGCATTCTGCACCCTATATTAATGCCCACCGTGGCAAAACCTTTGTCATCATGTTTGATGGTGAAGCCGTCTTACATGCGAATTTTCAACACATTATTCATGACATTGCCCTGTTGCATTCTTTAGGTATTCGTTTAATTTTGGTTTACGGCGCACGCCCGCAAATTAATCAGAACCTCAAAGCCAGCGGACTCACAACGCCATTTCATCATCATCGTCGCGTGACCACACGTGAGTCTTTAAGCGCAGTGATGAATGCATCAGGTTCTATTCGTTTACAAATTGAAGCGTTGCTCTCGATGGGATTGGCCAACTCACCGATGTACGGCGCACGTATTGATGTGGTATCGGGCAATTTAGTTACTGCAAAGCCTTATGGTATTCGGGATGGTGTTGATTTTCAGTTGTCTGGTGAAGTGCGTAGTATCGACACTGATGCCATTCAGCGCCATTTACTCAGTCAAAATATTATCTTGCTTGGGCCAACGGGCTATTCCACTACAGGTGAAGTATTTAATTTGTTGGCGGAAGAAGTGGCAACCAAAACTGCAATTAGCTTAAAAGCAGATAAATTGATTTTCCTTGGCCAATCAGCAGGCCTCATGGATGAACATGGCCAATTAATTCGAGAAGTCTTACCACACCAACTAGAAGAACACCTTTTACAATACCAAGATGCCAATCCCGACATTTTCTTACATTTGCATGGTGCAAAAACAGCCTCGCTACAAGGCGTACATCGGGTGCATTTAATTTCGTATGCAACCGATGGTGCCATGCTAGAAGAACTCTTCACGCGTGATGGTTCTGGCACCATGATTACTGATGCACATTATGAAGAAGTCCGCACGGCGAATATTCAAGATGTCGGTGGTTTAATTAATCTACTTCGTCCGTTAGAAGAAGAAGGGATTTTGGTCTATCGCTCGCGTGAACGTTTAGAAAATGAAATCGAACAATTTGCCGTAATTGAACGCGATGGTACGATTTTAGCCTGTGCAGCGCTTTACCCAATTCCTACCGCTGAAGGCGAATTGCGTTCGGCTGAAATTGCCTGTGTTGCTGTACATCCGAGCTACCGTAAATCGAATCGTGGCAGTCAAATCCTGCATTATTTAGAAGAAAAAGCCAAAGCTTTGGGAATCGAGCAATTGTTTATTTTAACCACACGTACGGCACACTGGTTTATCGAGCAAGGCTTTGCATCTGCCAGTGTCGATGATCTCCCGAATGCACGTCAGGCTTTATACAACTACCAGCGTAACTCCTTGGTCTGTATCAAAACCCTTTAAGTAGGTTTAGAGCGCCCTGCTTAGCTCAATTTTGACTAAGTTTATCTCTAAATTTGCGCAGTCCATGCTTTGGACTTATGCGCATAAAGAGATAAACTTATGCATAGATCGTATATTAAAAAATAAGTATTAAATTTCAATAAATTAAAATCATTAAACAGCATATCTCTCATTATTTTATTCAGCATAAATTTGCATAAGGTTTGCTGTTTTTTATTTATCTTTTTTCTTCATTAGAACTTTAAGTTTTTTTATTTTTTCCGAAAAAGAAAATTCATTAGCGTATGTGCATTCCATGTCGTTCTTATTTTAGGTTCAGGAGCAACCTGCCATGCGCATCATCCCTTCTCAATTTTGGACAAAATCACTCGCTCTTTCTGCTGCGACTGTTGCTGTCATGATGCTGACGGGTTGCTCTAAAGATCAAGCCCAAGAGACCATTACTTTAAATATCGGCTTTCAAAAATATGGCATTTTGCCGATTGTCAAAGAACGCGGCAATTTAGAAAAAGCGCTAGAAGCGCAAGGCGTTCAGGTGAAATGGGTGGAATTCCCGGCTGGGCCACAGCTATTAGAAGGCTTAAATGTCGGTAGCGTTGTGTTAGGCGAAGCAGGTGAAGCCCCGCCAATTTTTGCACAAGCAGCCAACTCAAATTTAGTCTATGTGGCCAACCAACCTGCTGCACCCAAAGCAGAAGCCTTACTGGTGCCTAAAGATTCTGCCATCAACAGCATTGCTGACTTAAAAGGCAAACGCGTTGCCTTAAACAAAGGCTCAAATGTTCATTATTTATTGTTGAAAGTTTTAGAAGCCAATCATTTAACACTGAATGACATCAATGTCATTTATTTACCCCCTTCCGATGCACGTGCAGCCTTTGAAAAAGGTGCAGTCGATGCTTGGGTGATTTGGGATCCGTTCTTTGCTGCAGCTGAACAACAAATTGGCGCGCGCGTTTTGGCCACAGGTGAAAACCTCGTGAGCAACCATCAGTTTTATTTGGCTGACCGTAAATTTGCTGAAGCCAATCCAAAAGTGATTCAAGCCGTGGTGAAAGAATTGAACCTGTCTACACAGTGGGTAGCGAGCCATCAAGATGAAGCCGCCAAGTTACTCGAAAAGCCAACTAGCCTCGATTTTAACATTTTAAAAAGTTCGATTTCACGGATGGGTTTTGGCGTGCAACCCATTAGCCCTGCAGTAATTAGCGAGCAACAACGTGTTGCAGATGCCTTCTATGCGCAAAAGCTCATTCCAAACAAACTCAATATTGACGCTGCCATTATTAAATAAGTTTTTTCACTTTCATTTTATTTCCCGCAGGACTGACATCGACCAAATCAGAACCAGATGCAGCCTGTTGGATGACCGAGCACATTCAAAATTAAGGAACAGATATGAAAATTTTTTGGTTTATCCCGACGCATGGTGACAGTCGCTACCTCGGTACCAGCAAAGGTGCTCGTGTTGTTGATCATGCATATATGAAACAAATTGCGGTGGCGGTAGACAACCTTGGCTACGAAGGCGTACTGATTCCAACAGGCCGTTCATGTGAAGATCCATGGTTAACAGCTACCAGCTTGATTGATGCAACCAAAAAATTAAAGTTCCTTGTTGCACTTCGCCCTGGGGTGACTACACCTGCTTTAGCTGCACGTATGGCAGCAACATTTGACCGTTTATCGGGTGGCCGTGTATTGCTTAACTTAGTTACAGGTGGTGACGAGCAAGAACTCAAAGGTGATGGTGTATATGAAGACCATGCGACTCGCTACAAAACTGCAAACGAATACACCACCATTTGGCGTGAAATTTTAACCCGCTCACATACCGGTGAAAGCTATACCTTCCATGGTGAACGCTTAAGCGTAGATGATGCCAAACTTTTATATCCACCTGTACAACAACCGTATCCACCGCTTTGGTTTGGTGGCTCTTCAGATGATGCAATTGAGTTAGCGGCATCACAAGTCGACACCTATCTCACTTGGGGTGAACCACCTGCTGCAGTGAAAGAGAAAATTGCCGTGGTCAAAGCCCGCGCAGAGGCCAAAGGTCGTGAACTGAACTACGGTATTCGTTTACACGTAATTGTACGTGAAACCAATGCTGAAGCATGGCAAGCGGCTGAAGAGCTCATCCAATATGTTGATGATGCAACCATTCAAGCCGCGCAAGCCAAATTCAAAAGCATGGATTCAATCGGACAACGCCGTATGGCTGAACTGCACAATGGAGACCGTACTAAACTCGAAGTATCCCCTAACCTTTGGGCTGGTGTAGGTCTAGTCCGTGGCGGTGCAGGTACAGCTTTAGTCGGTGATCCTGAAACAGTGGCTGCACGTATTCAAGAATATGCAGACCTCGGTATTAATACCTTTATTTTCTCGGGCTACCCGCATTTAGAAGAATCGATTCGTTTTGCAGAATTGGTGTTCCCGCTACTGCCACTCGAAACCCAACAAAAGCTAACTCAACCCAATTTGACTGGCCCATTTGGCGAAATTGTCGCGAACAATTACACACCAGATGAAAATAAAAAACCGATTCAGGAGCCAGCTTAAAATGTCTAAATCTGTTTCGGTTGAAGCCTTCGCAGAAAAGAAGGTTTCACGTGGAACACAGCTCGGGCAGCGTTTGCTGCCTTGGCTTCTTCCTATTGTTCTGATTTTGCTTTGGCAAGTTGCCTCAGTCACTGGCCTATTACAAAGCCGTATTTTACCTGCACCAAGCGCCGTTGTTAGTGCATTTTGGAGCTTGCTTTTAAGTGGTGAACTATGGAAACACGTGCAAGTCAGTGCGGGCCGTGCACTTTTAGGCTTATTGGTCGGTGGTGGTTTGGGCTTATTACTAGGCCTGCTCAATGGCTCATCTAAAGTCGCTTCAAACTTGCTCGACACCACCATTCAAATGATCCGTAACATTCCAGCGCTTGCACTCATTCCATTGGTGATTTTATGGTTTGGTATTGATGAAAGTGCCAAGCTATTTTTAGTGGCGATCGGGGTATTTTTCCCTATTTATATTAATACCTATCATGGTATTCGTTCTGTCGACCCACAGCTCATTGAAATGGGCAAAAGTTATGGCCTCACACGCTGGCAGCTCTATAAAGACATTATTTTGCCGGGTGCAATGCCTTCAATTTTGGTCGGACTGCGTTTTTCCTTAGGTTTGGTGTGGGTGCTGTTAATTGTGGCCGAAACCATTTCTGCACAAGCAGGTATTGGTTATATGACCATGAACGCACGTGAGTTTTTACAAACCGATATCGTGTTGGTAGGGATTTTACTGTATGCCCTACTGGGTAAATTAGCTGACGTTTTAGCCGTGGCTTTAGAGCGTTATCTCCTCCGCTGGCACGCTGGCTATCAAAAATAAAAAAGGACACATGACATGACTGATTTAAGTATTGGCCGCCATGCCCAAGATACCTCAAATGCAAATACATCAAGCTCAAACACGCACACCAACGACATTAACCCCAATGCTGTGCTTGGTGCCGAAATTCACATTGAGCAACTGCATAAGTTCTATGGCAGTGTAAAAGTACTCGAAGACCTCGACCTGCATATTCAGCCCGGTGAATTCCTTGCCATTGTGGGCCGTAGTGGCTGTGGTAAAAGTACCCTACTTCGCTTAATTGCCGATTTAGAAAAACCAAGCTACGGTGAAATCAAATTTAAATCTGCGCGTCATATTCGTGAAGGTATTACCTCCGATGACATTCGTGTGATGTTCCAAGATCCACGACTTTTGCCTTGGCGAAGCATTGAACAAAACGTACAGCTCGGTTTAGAAAAAGAGCGACATGCCAATGCCTCAGCCATGCTAGAAAAAGTTGGCCTGAAAGAAAAAGCCTCATTATGGCCGTCCCAACTTTCAGGTGGACAGCGTCAAAGAACGGCGCTTGCACGCGCATTATCTCACCAACCGCGAATCTTACTGTTAGATGAGCCACTCGGCGCTTTAGATGCATTAACCCGCTTAGACATGCAAAATCTGATTGAAAAACTCTGGACCGAGCAAGGCTTTACGGCCATCTTGGTAACCCATGATGTGAGCGAAGCGGTACAACTTGCAGATCGTATTATTCTGCTCGATAAGGGCCATATTGCCTCACAATTTCAGGTCGATCTGCCCCGTCCACGACAAAAAAATCTGGCTTTTAGCACACTTGAACAACAGGTGCTCAATGCTGTGCTCGCGACTTAAATATTTTTAATTTGTCTCATACTCATCATGTAGCAAGTGATGAGTGTGGGGCATATATATCGATTAAATCGTCGATTTATATGCGGTATAAAGCACCTAAAAGGTGCATGAATAGGTGCCCCAACTTAAAATCAACAACTTCCATAACATTAATGAATAAAAATAATCATTTTTTTATTTATGCATACTATTTTTTATTTGATTTTAGTGGGGCTGTCAGGATAATTTAATCATCGATCTATAAAATAAATCGCCATTATTCATAAAATTACAAAGTTTGGTTGTGCACAAGGCTGCTGATTTGCCGTACAATCCCCGATCCCCCTTTTCATTGTTAAAATGCTAATGGAACAAAAAAAGAGTACTCAAAAACGTAACCAGTTGCTTAGCGCTGCACTGGACGTATTTTCCCTATATGGTTTCAATGGGGCCAGTCTGGATGAAATCGCGCAAATTGCAGAAATGCATAAATCGAATATTTTCTATTACTATGAAAATAAAGAAGCGCTTTATGTCGAAGTGTTAACCACAGTGTTACAAAAATGGTTAGCGCCTTTGCAAACTTTAGAAGCAGATTTAGAACCTGCTGAAGCGATTACCAATTATTTGATGCAAAAAATTGAAGTATCGCGTACGCAGCCTAAAGCGTCTCGTTTATTTGCGCTTGAAGTGATTCAAGGTGCGCCACATATTCTTGATATCCTCAAAGGACCTTTAAAGAAGCTGGTAAAACGTAAAGCTAAAGTGATTAGTAACTGGCAAGAACAAGGCAAAATTTCAAAGGATATTGATCCTGAAATTTTGATTTTGAATATCTGGGCTGTTACACAGAACTATGCTGACTTTGCTACGCAAATTGAAATGGTGACAGGCAAAACCTTGCGTAACCGTAGCATGAACCAACGTGTGATCCAACACACGGTGCACATGATGCTCTATGGTGTATTACCTCGTAATTAATTCTCTCTATTGTCTTTCGTGGCAATGATTGGCATTCGGCCATAACTCGATATGGCCGCCAACCTTATTTTTTATACTTTTAAACTTTGATATAACGATAATAATTTTTGCGCGCCTAACAATAAGTTTTCTTCCCAATCCAGATGTGCTGTGTCATTTGCACCATCGGTAATATATTTTACCGAGATTAAGCGAACGCCCAGTTTTTTACATACTTTTGCGATTGCGTAGCCTTCCATGTCCACTAAATTACACGGTACTTTCGGTAGCCCAGTTTCAAAGCTGTCGCCAGTACCGCAAATTCCTTGTGCAAGATGATCAAAATAAGGTACCAGCTCAATCCCCGCAGGATACTCATCATCTAGTGGCGTAACCCCTACTGCAAAGCCCAATGGCGACACATCCATATCACGTTGCACAAACTGTGTAACCTCAACCAATGCATGTGCATCAAAATGGGAGCTCCCAGCCGTCCCTAAGTTCAGCAAGGTTTTGCAACCTGTTTTTTGAATTACTTCATAGGCTTTAAATGCTGCGTTGACTTTACCAATGCCACTATAGTGAACATCAATTCCCGCAGACTCAAACAAACCTTTAGACTCATTGGCTAAGGCCATCATTAGGGCTAAATCTTGTTTCATGTGCCATTCCTCATATTCATGGCTACCGATATAACATAGATTGGCACAAAACCATAAAGACCTTCGTGTGAAACACCTTGCTTGGGGTCAGCAATGCACTTCCCCCTTTGCTATCTTAAATTTGAAACTGCATAGGACGCTTGCCCAAAATAGATGGGGTTAAAGACTGATCATGACGTAAGGATTCTAAAATCTTTTCCAATGCGATATGCGCCATATCACCACGTACACTATGTGAATGCGTCATCGGCATACTTTCCAAACCTTTACGGCGTGCCGCCAAAATTTTAATGTCTTGGTTATTCACCACCCACGTGTATACGTTCACCGCAGGTTGAATTGCTTTTGCCAACACACGTGGAATTGGAAATTTATAGCTTACACAGGTATATACCCGTGATTCATAAGGCCCAACAGGCGTAATCAGGCTGTTAAAGACCATGCCTGAAGGTTCACCCCAGTGGTATTCCACCAAGGTAATATTGGGTGCAATAAAGCTATCACGATGAACCTGCTGTGCACCATGTGGATTGGTCAGCCACGGCATCATGCCTACATCTGCCTCATGGTCATGATATTCCACCACCACCTTACGTGGACTCACCTCAATCGTGGCATCTACCGCTTTGCCCGACTCAGAGCGAAACCAGCCTTCGTGCACAAATATCGTGTGGGTAACATCCATAATGTTTTGTGCGACAGTGCCCATCTCACCATCATATTTGCCCACCATATAATAACTTTGCCAACCTGGTGCATCATAAAAAGGCAGTTTAAATACTTCAGGGCGTGCTTCAGGCGCTTTATCGCCTAAATAGACCCAGATCAATCCATCTTGCTCACAGACGTCATAACTCCGCTGTTTAAATGCATGAGCTTTCTCTGGAAAAAATTTGCCATTCACACTGGGAATATGCGCCACCTGACCATCGCCTTGATAAGACCAGCCATGATAAGGACAAGTCACACAACCATTGGTCATTTTGCCTGCGGAAAGAGGAACACCACGATGTACACATTGATCGAGTAGAACGGCTGCCTGCCCATTCTTTTGACGAAACACCACAAAATTTTTACCGTAAATGGTGGTTTGTAAAGGTTGATCTTTTTTTAATTCTTTCGCAGTACAAGCAACGTACCACTCTTCCAATAAACCCTTGGCCTGATCCCAAAATTGAGTTTTTTCGCACATTTTAAAATCCTGATTTCCATATAGAATTTTTATCTATTTAATTTTTATTGCGTGTTGTTTTAATTGATTGAGTGCACAGAATATGCCCATCTCAGGGGCATATTCTAACAGTTTAATTTTTTTGCAAAATAGCATCGTACAGATAAATCGTATCAGTATGGTCAAGTGGCAAACTGTGCAATGTGATGTATCCCGTATATGCAGTATGGTGAGTCACCTTGTTTATCGAGCAATCCTCAGCGTATGCTGTCATCCATGAACATGCTCACCACGGGTCTGCATACGCACTCAATCAAGCCTCCCCCATTACACGGCTTTTTCAGCGCACTGTTGCTTTGCCTCCAAATAGCTTTTTAAACACGGTGAAAAAAATAAATGCCCGTGATAAAAACCGTGTGCAGTTTTGCCAGCCACCCATAACCACAGCACAAGCAAAGCCGCACTCAAACCATAAGCAAAGCCATAAATCCATGCCATCTGTAGTTGCGCAGCTAGATTTAAGATCGCAAAGCTATACACCCCCAACGGAAAGGTTAAGGCCCACCAACCTAAATTAAAAGGCAACACACGCCTGTGATGTAATGTGGTCAATATCGCTAAGCCTAACCACCACAAGCCAAAGCCCAATAATATTAAACTACCCACAATACCTGCACCATGTAGGATCTGCCCTACATGTGCGAGTCCAATACTGGCCAATACGCTAGGCGCCTGAGCACCCAGTACCAACAGAGCAAAAGCACCTGTACCAATTGGCCCCAAAGCCAACCAATTACTAATGGCTAATTCTTTGGCAGGTAACTGATGTAGCGCCAAACGGAGCATGAGGATAGTTAAAATCGCAAAAGCTGGCAGTACAGACATTCCCAACAGCACATAACTGGCTAGCAAGATACCAACAGCATGCTCCGTCACAACAAGATGACCCAGTAATAAGCCTCCACTTGTGGCTGCAACCTCACAGGCCACAATCGGCAGTAGCCAAACTGCAGTCATGCTTTTGAGTTCGTGTTGTTGTCGTTGGTACATCACAAAAGGGACCAGCCAAGCAATTGCTACAGCCAAGACCACATCGACATACCAAAGTAGCTCGGCCCAAACCAAGGCGCTTTCGCCATAAATTGGCTGACCATATTTTAAAAAGCCATTTAAAATGGTCGCCAGCGCCATCGGGATAGCTCCCAAAAACAAACACATCATGGGATGCTTAAAAATTTGTTTGGCTTCGACAGGGTAATACAGCCAACGCAACACATATAAAGCACTAAACAACACAAAGAGCAGCATATTCAAATGCCAAAGCATCGCGCCGAATGACCATGTGAATGCTTGAAAGATAGGGAACTCTGATACAATCAGTGCAACCACGCCCGTCCCCATACACACCGTAAACCAGTTCGGAGTGAACTGACGGATCATCGTCTCAAGCCGTGTCTGTAAAAGCACCGTGTTTTGCATATTGTTGTCCTCATCTAGAAGCTGGTCTTATCTTAACCAACCCAACAAATAAGAAAAATTGATTAATATTTATTAAATGAATCAATTTTTTCTATATACGAACTTAAACTGCGGATTTCTTTTGCGTAAAAACACAACAACAAGACGAATGCTGAAGAATATGGCAATATATAGCCCACAAACATTTTCAACGATTTGATTCGCCCATGCAGCTGCTCCGTCTGAATGCTTTAGCGCCCAACTTAGAATTTCCTCAAACGGCCTTAACGATCGGCAATTTTGATGGGGTACATTTGGGTCATCAGGCGATGCTCAGCCAACTTAAAGAGATTGCAGAACAACAAAATTTAAAAACTGCAGTGATGATTTTTGAGCCACAACCGCTTGAATTCTTTAAATCTTATGAAGCACCACCCCGCATTTCTTCGCTACGTGAAAAAGTCGAATATTTAACAGCGCTCGGCGTAGACTATATTGTGGTGGCAAAATTTGATAATGACTTCCGCAACCTCAGCGCTGACGCTTTTTGCGACATTTTAAAATACAAACTCAATACGCAAAGTTTAGTCTTAGGTGAAGATCATCACTTCGGTAAAAACCGTCAAGGCAATAGTGAATTTTTACGCCAACGCGGTTTTCATGTGACCGATTTACAAAATGTTGAAGTCAATGGTGAACGTGTTAGTTCAACCCTCGTTCGGCAAACTCTGCAAGCTGGTGACTTAGCCCATGCAGCAAAATTACTCGGTCGTCCTTATAGCATCACCGGTCGTGTGCAATACGGCGATCAAATTGGTCGTACCATTAATTTTCCGACCATTAACGTAAGGCTCAACCGTCATAAACCCTGCCTAAATGGCATTTATGGTGTAGAAGTTCTGTGTGAAACTGAGTCCCTACGTGCCAAAGTGCAACAGGACAACCCTGAGCAACTTGGCATTGCGGGCTATGAACCCACTGCCCTATTCGGTGCGGGTCATGTCGGTACACGTCCTGCCATTAAACATGTTCATCCAGAGTGGCGTTTAGAAGTACATTTTCCGAATGTTTCTGCTAATCTGTATGGCCTGTTAATGCGGGTAACGTTCCTCAACTATTTACATGGTGAAAAGGACTATCCGTCGCTTGAAGCCCTAAAAGCTGGAATTGATGATGATGTCGAAAAACTCCTTGAGTTTCGACAAAATACCCCAACATTTCCATTCTAATTCGACTTAATTTTTATTGATAAAACGTGTCCGTCCTAGACGGATGAAATTGGATGACAACTTGCATGAGCGATAAGCAAACTCCTGAAAATGCAGTGGATTACAAAGCCACGCTAAACCTCCCAGGTACTGAATTTGCAATGAAAGCAAATCTCGCAGTACGTGAAGCGAAATGGTTAGAAGAGTGGTATGCCGATGACATTTATCAGCAGATTCGTGCATCGCGTATTGGCAAGAAAAAATATGTGCTTCATGACGGCCCTCCATACGCAAATGGTCAAATTCATTTGGGTCATGCCGTTAACAAGGTTTTAAAAGACATCATCATCAAAAGCCGTGTGATGGATGGCTTTGATGCACCATACGTACCAGGTTGGGACTGCCACGGCCTTCCAATTGAACTCAAAGTAGAAGAAAAAGTGGGTAAAGTTGGCGTGAAAGTAGACGCCTCTACTTTCCGTAAAGCCTGCCGTGAATATGCATACACACAAGTTGAACTGCAAAAGAAAGACTTTGTGCGTATGGGCGTGTTTGGTGATTGGGACAACCCTTACCTCACCATGAACTTCAAACAAGAAGCCGACATTGTGCGTTCACTTGGCGCCATTGCCAAAGCGGGTCATATTGAGCCGGGTCTTAAACCTGTCAACTGGTGTTTGGACTGTGGTTCATCTTTGGCTGAAGCTGAAGTTGAATACGAAGATAAAAAATCGGATGCAATTGACGTAGGCTTTACTGTTGTTGATTTAGCAGATTTATCGGCACGTTTAGGCGTACAAATCGCGGATCGTACAGACATCGTGATTTGGACCACTACGCCTTGGACCATGCCTGCCAACCAAGCGGTTGCACTGCATGCTGAGCTTGAATACCAATTGGTGAAAGCAACTGGCGAAGACAAAGCACCACAAAACTTCATTCTTGCAAAATCATTGGTTGAGTCTGCAACACAGCGTTATGGCTTTACAGCATTTGAAGTGATTGCTGAATTTGTTGGCGCTAAACTTGAAAACTTAGTACTACAACATCCGTTAATTGCTGAACGCCAAGTCCCAGTCATCTTGGGCGAGCACGTCACAGACGGTAGCGGTACAGGTGCAGTACATACAGCACCCGGCCATGGTGTAGACGACTATAAAGTTGGCTTACAGTACAACTTAAAAGTTGAAAATCCAGTTGGCGGTAATGGTGTGTATTTACCAACATCTCCACTGTTTGCTGGTGAGCACATCTATAAAGCCAATCCAAAAATTATTGCTGCTTTAACTGAAGCGACTAAGCTTTGGGCGCATGTGGTGATTAAGCATAGCTACCCGCATTGCTGGCGCCACAAAACTCCAATTATCTTCCGTGCGACACCACAATGGTTCATTAGCATGGATGCACAAGGTTTACGTGCCAAAGCACTCAATGCGATTGAAAATGACATTGGCTTTGTACCGGATTGGGGTAAAAACCGTATTGAAGCGATGATCGAAGGTCGTCCAGACTGGTGTATCTCACGTCAACGTACATGGGGCGTGCCAATTCCATTCTTCGTACACAAAGATACTAACGAATTACACCCACGCACACCTGAATTGATTGAAGAAGTTGCAAAACTGATCGAGCAAGAAGGGATTGATGGTTGGTATAACCGTGACGCAGCAGAATTTATCGGTGCAGATGCAGAGCAGTACAATGCTGTACGTGACACTTTAGATGTATGGTTCGACTCTGGAACAACACACTTTGCAGTGCTTCGTGAACGTGAAGAACTGCAAGATCCAGCAGACTTATACCTTGAAGGCTCAGATCAACACCGCGGTTGGTTCCAATCTTCATTGTTAACATCGATTGCAATCAATGAACGCGCACCTTACAAAGGCTTATTGACGCACGGTTTCGTGGTCGATGAGAAAGGCCGTAAGATGTCAAAATCAATCGGTAACGTGATCACACCACAAGACATCATTAAAGATATGGGTGCTGATGGTCTACGTTTCTGGATCGCATCTGCAGATTACCGTTATGAAATGACTGCGGGTAAAGAAATCTTTAGCCGTGCATCTGATGGTTACCGTCGTATTCGTAACACTTTACGTTTCTTGCTTGCCAACTTGAATGGTTTCAAACCATCGACGGATGCATTGCCTGTAGATCAATTGATCGCGCTTGATCAATACATCTTGCAACGTGCAAGCGATGTTCAAAAAACCATTCAACAAGCATACGAAGATATGAACTTCCATATCGTAACGAATGCGTTGACCAACTTCTGTATTAACGACTTGGGTGGTTTCTACTTAGACATCATCAAAGACCGTCAATACACCACTAAAGCAGACTCTGCAGCACGTCATTCTGCACAAACTGCGTTGTATCACTTGGTACAAGCATTTGTTCGCTGGATGTCACCAATCTTAAGCTTTACCGCGCAAGAAGCATGGCCTTTAATTCCAGAGCAATCTGAGAAATATGTCTTCACTGCTGAATGGTATGACATTCCAACTGCATCAGCCGCTAACCTTGTTTCTGAAGCAGAATGGCAAACGCTCATTGCTGTAAAATCTGCAGTAAATAAACACATTGAAGCAGCACGTAATGCAAAAGCAGTAGGTTCTAACTTATCTGCCAAAGTAGAGCTTTGGGCATCTGAAGAACTCAAAACTGTACTTGACCGTCTAGGTGATGAGCTACGTTTTGTCCTCATCACATCTCAAGTGGTTGTAAATGCATTTGATGCAGCGCAAGGCAACGAATCTGACCTTGAAGGTTTACGTGTAAACGTATCAGCAGCTGACGGTGAAAAATGCGCGCGTTGCTGGCATGTTCTACCAGATGTGAATACACATCACGAACATCCAGGTCTTTGTTCTCGTTGTATTATTAACCTTCCTACAGGTCAAGGCGAAGAGAGAAAATATGCCTAATCCACAACAAAAAAAGGGTTTATTTCAATTCTATCCACACAATTTAGTGTGGGTAGGCTTATCCATTGTTGCCATTCTTTTGGATCAATGGACCAAATGGATTGCCAGCACGAGTCTGAATTATGCAGACCCTGTCCCAGTCCTACCCTTTTTAAATTGGACATTACTACATAACTATGGCGCTGCTTTTAGTTTCTTGTCCGATGCCGGTGGATGGCAACGTTACTTCTTTACCTCACTTGCAGGTTTAGTGTCTGTTATTTTTGTATTTTGGCTGATGCGTATGCCAAAAACCGTGAAAATTTTACCCATTGCGATTGCCCTTATTTTAGGTGGCGCAATTGGTAATTTAATCGACCGCGTATCTTTAGGTTATGTGGTCGACTTCATTCATGTGTATTACAACAACAGCCACTTCCCTGCATTTAATCTTGCAGATAGTGCCATTACGCTGGGTACCATCTTATTGTTGATTGATACCTTCTTCCTTGAGAAGCAGCGTATTCAACGTGCGGAAGCGCAAAAAAATGACTGATTTGATTCATCCTAACGAAGAAATTCGTATTGAAAACGGCTCTAAAGTCGATCTTCACTTTTCTGTCGCGATTGAAAATGGCGTAGAAATTGATAACACCCGTAGCCGTGCTGAACCTGTGAGCTTAGTGATGGGTGATGGCAGTTTATTACCTGGTTTTGAAAAAGCATTATTTGGTTTACGTGCTGGCGACCGCCGCACTGTAAGCTTGCCACCAGAGGATGCGTTTGGCCCTTGGAACCCTGAAAATGTACAAAAGTTTGACACTGTAAAATTTGAACAGCGTCCAACTGAAGGTCACATGATCGAGTTTGAAGACAAAGCCAAACAAAGCCTATACGGCGTGGTAAAAACAGTGGGTGAAGACATTACAGAAGTCGACTTTAACCACCCATTGGCAGGTAAAAACATTACTTTTGAAGTAGAAATTTTTAAAGTAACGCCTGCTGGCCAGCAAGGCATTAAAATTATGTAAGTGACGCAAGTCATAAAAAGCACCTTCGGGTGCTTTTTTATTATTTACAGATCAATACTATACAGCCCAATCACCATAGATTAATTTAAACAGAAAATAGCACTTGAGAAACTTATGAATATTCAAATTATTGTGGGTAGCGTACGTGAAGGCCGTACAGCAATTAAAGTTGCAGCATGGATCCAATCACAAATCAACAGTTATGAATTCAGCACGGTTCAAACCGAAATTGTTGATCTAAAAGCATGGGATCTGCCATTTTTTGCTGGTGCCAACCCGCCTATGACGGGTATTTATGATCAGCCCAAACAACAAGAATGGGCTGCACAAATTGCCAAAGGCGATGCATTTATTTTCATTAGCCCCGAATACAACCACGGCTACAGTCCAGCACTCAAAAATGCCTTAGATTATTTAGGCAAAGAATGGAATGCAAAACCAGCTGCCTACGTCAGCTATGGTGGGAGCAACGGTTCACGTTCAATTGATCAAATCCGTCAGGTAGCAACGCAGCTTGGACTGGTAGACACCAATGCCGTGGTTGAAATCCGTGATATTTTTGCTCGCAACCGCGCAGAAACATTTGAAGGCAATGAGTTTGATGACAAAGCACTGAAAGCAGCTTTTGATAAATTGGTGCAATACGTCAACGCATAAACCACCTTGTAAGCTTTTGCTTACAACAACTGCGGAAATTGACCACTTTTCACTTATTCGCAGCCAGTCTAATATTGGATTCATAGAGAGACAGGAAGTCTCCAAAGCCTAAAACAATAATGATAAGCAGGACAGACGCAGGAAGCGTACGGTACGACAGGAGTTATACCGCTAGAATGAATCCGAAAAAGCCTCAACAGGATGTTGAGGCTTTTTTCGTTCTATGCAGTGTCATTCAACTTTACGTTCAACGACTTTACACATCCAATTGAAAACCCAAATCAATATCACATGCTGCTTGACCACCACGAATCCCCCAATTCTGTAATGGGCTTTCTCGAAGCAAAATTAAAATATGGTCAGCAGGAATACCGAATGTGATTAAATTCTGTACTAAACTTTGATACAAACGACGCTTTGCCGTTAAAGAGCGTCCAGCAAAACAATCAATACTAATCTGTGTAAACAGCACGGGCTGTGCTAAACCATCAAACACTTGAAAACGATGTGGCGCATGTACACACAAGCGAATATTACGATCTGTTTGAGGAAGCTGAAAACTTTGCTGTACGGCATCCAAAACCGTATTTAATAATGCTTGTTCTTGCACGTCGTTATACTGGGTACGAATATCAATTTGAATGATCGGCATAAAACTTATTCTTTGCTCTTGTTATCAGCCAAACATTATGAACATTTCTTTGCGATATCGCTGTAAGCATTTTCCTACACCATTTGCAGAAATTAACAGCTATCTCAGTTTCATCTTTCAAACTATATTAAGTTCATAGCCAGACAGGATGTCTGATAAGAAAAATAAAAAAATGTCACAACAGCAGGATGCTGAATGGTATGAAAGGAAACATACCTTTGCAACGAATCAAAAAAAGCCCCGACAGGATGTTGGGGCTTTTTTTATCTTCCTCATCAAGGCATACATATTTTGCATTTTGCCCTGGCTCTGATTTTATGCTGTATCCATTTAACTGACTTGTCTCAAGATTTTGTGGCTTTGTACGCTATGACTTACACGAGATGCAGAATTTAGCGTCTTCTTTACCTAAGGAAACACAATTATATTAAGTTCATACCAAACAGGAAGTTTGGAAGAGAATAAAAGCAAAAACAATACAGCAGGACTGCTCAACATAAAAAATATGCTTAAGCGCATAACATAAAAGAAAAAATAGACACAGCAATAAGAATCAGGCAATAGCCCGAGTAATAGATTAGAAAAGCCTCAACAGCAATGTTGAGGCTTTTTTCATTTCGGGTAGCTAAATTTTCAACCACCATCCTCTCGCCTTGCATTTGGTCGTAAATATAAAACTGCTTCACAAAAGTTAAAGCGTTTCAGTAAAACTCTACATATAATTTGCATATTCTTTACGCAACTTGCGCTATGATTTGCTCGCGTATAAGAACTGCCAAAGGATCAGGCAGCAACTATAAAAAAAATGAAATGAGAGAATCAGCTATGCAGCCTCAGCAGCACTTTTTAAACGAATACACCAAAGTATTTTCAGCAACAACTGAAAATAACTCCAGTATGGCCTTGGCACAGTATATTGGCTCACACCGTAATGAACTGATGCAACAACTGCATGATTACGGCATTTTAGTCTTTCGAGGCTATCAAATTGAGCAACCTGAACAGTTTCAAATGCTGATTGAGCAATATTTTCAACTTCAACCTTGGAATGCATTTAATCCCAATATGCCAGGCTGGGCAGCGTCATGGATGCGTAAATACAGTGAAAGCATTTTAGGTGCTGGCGATTATCGTCGCTATATCGACCGTAATACGGTACAACTTGGCCCCGTCGAAAATTCAGTACAAGGCCCGCATGTTGAAGGGGGTGTACGTTCAGAGCGTTCACGTTATATCGCTCTTTTTTGTCAGGAGCCTTCGACTTATTTGGCCGAAACTGGCTTTAATAATTTAGAACTGATTTGGAATAAACTCCCAAAAACCTTACAAGAAAAATACCTTGGTGCTTGGAATCATTTTTCTTATGTCTCTGCACGCAAACTGAGTGTATTGGATCGGCTGTTATTACAAAAGAGTCCGTTTAGCATTGAAATGCGTAAGGACAAAAAAGCCAAACTGACCCTACAGCGCTCACCTTTAGTGATTCACCATCCAGATACCAAAAAACTGGCCTTACAACCGTGGGCATTTGCCAACAATACCAATCCTTTTGCACATCAAGCCGCACAAAACTGCTTTGATAACCGTGGAGAGATTGAAATTGATTCCACAGCAGATGGCATGCAACTCACATGGGAAATTTACAACCAACAAGGCGACAAAATTGAATGGACGGATGAAGAAAAACAACAGTTCTTCAATGCCATGTATAAGGATGCTTTGTTATTAGAATGGCATAAAGGTGATGTTGCACTGGTTGATAATGTGAAAATTGCACACTGGCGTATGAATGGCGAACAAGGTAACCGTAAGCTCATTCAGATTCAGGCCAATGTGTTTAATGCAGATGACCATTATGCAGCTTAGCGACATGGCCTCAGTGATGATTCTTCATCCGTTCGTGTACGCTACAGCTTACATCGCTTGCAGAATTCTGCCTCTAGGCAATAGTGCTCATTCAGCATAATCTATAGTTATCAGGAAACAGGAAGTTTCCAAACTTAACAACAAGAATAAAAGGTTTGTACACCAGGACGTGAGATACGACAGGAGTCATATCTAAACTTACGAAATATCGAAAAGCCCTATCAGGAAGATGGGGCTTTTTCGTATCTGCGCGATCGTGATTTTTTATAGGCTTTTTAGGTAGTTTACGATTTCTGTCTGCTCTGCCATTTCTGCAAGCTCTAAAGCCGTATAAGGCGCTTTATGCTGTACATCCGCACCTTTGCTGACCAAGAACTGAACCACATCCAAATAGCCGTTTTCTGCAGCTGCTTGTAGTGCGCTGTAGCCTTCTTCATCTGCTTGGTTTACATCTACACCATTGGCTAAACGTTTTTCAACTTCTGCTACATCACCTAAAGATGCCCAATACACTAATTCTGGTAGGTGCAGTTCGTCATCGTCTTCAGGGATTGGGGAGATAGAATTAAATTGCATTCCTAGACCTTCAACTTTATAGGATTATGAACAGACTAACATAACTCTCGCACCACAATTTATGTAAATTATGATCATTTCTTTTCATAGTATTTATCAAATTCTTTAAATATATTTGCATTGTAAAAAGTTTTTTTACTGCTATTAGGATTTGAAGGATCAAGAAGTCTTTGATACGCATATCTTTGATCAGACTCAAATTGTTTCCTTAAATCATGGTATTTCTTATTAACTTTAAACTCTACATACCTCTTTATACATCTTGTGCTGAGAACATCATAATTCCAAGGATATTTATCGCTAATATCTTCTTCGGATAACTGTACTACCGTAGCAGCAGGATCATTTGTAATGATAACTGGTAAGCCCGATGTACTTTTAACTTTTTGAAATTTAAGATCAATTCTTAATGTTAGATTGTAATCACTAAAATCATTATCATCATATTTTTGTTCACTTTTCTTTATATAGTCGAGCACATTTTTCTCACTATTATTTAATATCGTTCCTGACGCATTCTGAAAATCTCTAAAAAATGAGATAGGCATAAGATAAAAATTATATTTTGCTAAAACATTACCAAACCACTCATTTACTAAATGCAGATAGTTTTGTAATGCCGCTGTACCTAATTCTTGTATTTTGATTGCAATAGTAAAATCATCATTAATAAAGTGAATAGAGTTATCTCTAATTTCAGTAAGAGCTAATAAATTTTCATAGACTACTTTATTTATTTTTAATCCAAAATCATTTGTAATAACATTGTATGCTTCAAACAAATTAATAGACATCGCGTTACCACTTCTATTTTTTTTAATGCTTTTAGATGTTGATTTATTACCACTTTTCAAAGTTTTTAATTCAGTCTTATATATTGAACTTAATTTATTGCTAGAAAGATGCAGTACTTGGGCTTTTAATAATAACTCCCAAGAATTTATACACAAGACAGAAAAAGTTTCTTCTCTGTATTTAAAATCTGGTTTGTTATAAATCTCGATAGCTGACAGTATAGCTGCTATCGATTTTTCTAGCATCAATCTTGAGCGTGATTTCATAATTTACTAATTTAATTTTTTTTTAGTATATTTATTTTAATAAATATAAAAAAGCCCCCATACGGAGGCTTATTCATTTTAAATCTGCTTAAGCTTTTGCTGGCTGCGCCACTTCAATCTTGTCAGAATCTGTATCTTGCATAATCAATGCAACTGCAATCGCACAGATCAATACAGGTAAACCCACTGCAATAAAGTTAAAGTGTGCAGGAAGGCTCATCCCTAATAAGCCACCAATGAGGATAGGACCAATAATTGCACCCATACGGCCAATCGCAGATGCCCAGCCAATACCCGTCGAACGTACTGCCAATGGATAGAACTGCGCTACATAGCTGTATAGCAACATTTGCGAACCAATAGACGCCGCACCAGCCAAGAACACCAAAATGTAAAGCAAGAACTGGTTAGACTGGAAGCCCATTAAGCTCATCACAATCGCACCCATTAGACCCAAGCACATCAATACTGGTTTCAAATGGAAACGGTCCGCCAAAATACCACCGCCCACGATTCCAACAACTGCACCAACGTTCATAACCATCATAAACATGAGGCTGTTATCCATCGAATAGCCTGCCGCCATCATCAATTTTGGTAACCAACTGCTCAATGCATACATGGTGAGTAAGCAAGTGAAAAACGCGATCCAGAACAAAATTGTATTTGTTGCACGGCCACGACGGAACAAACTCATCACGCTTGCAGATTCAGGCGTATCAACTTGATGCAATTCAAAAGTTGTTGTTTCTTGCACAGATACTTGTGGAGCCAATTGACGCACAATAGTACGAGCTTCGGCTTGACGGTTCTTTTGCACAATAAACGTTAAAGATTCTGGTAAAAATTTCCAAATAACAGGCAGTAAAAACAGCGGAATGCCAGCAATAAAGAACATGATTTCCCAGCCAAAACTTGGGGTAAACCATGCACCCAATAAAGCAGCCATAACACCACCGACCGCATAGCCACTAAACATACCTGTAACCAAGGTGCTACGCATCTTCTGTGGGGCGTATTCAGAGGTTAAAGCCACAAGGTTAGGCATTACACCACCAATGCCTAAACCCGCCAAGAAACGCAAAATAGCAAATTCTGTCGGGTTTGAAGCAAAGCCACCAGCAAAGGTTAAACCACTGAATAAAACAATACAGATCATAATGACTTTTTTACGGCCAATTTTATCGGCCAAGGAACCAAATAGCATGGCACCAAACATCATCCCTGCAAGTGCTGTACTCGCAAGCATACCTGCCTGCATTGCACTTAAGCCCCACTCTTCCATAAGCAAGGGTAAAACAACACCATTAATCGCTAGATCATAGCCATCAAATAAGATAATAAGCAAACACCAAGCTAAAACTTTAAAATGGAATTTGGAAAATTTTGCGTGATCAATAATATCATTCACATTCACTGCTTTTGACATTACTCACCTCCTGTAAATCTTTATTTGCATTGCACTTTAACTAGCGCCCTTCAGTTTAAAATTTTGTTTTTTAGAACAAAGCTGAAGCCATTTACTAAAGTAGTTTTGCCTAATATTCACATAATTTATACCACCATAAAAATTCAACATTAGTCTAATCAATCACATTTTCAGTGACTTAAATTCATTTTCTTGAGTGATTTTTAAACCATTTAAATACTTTTAATTCAAATTTGATTATTTTTACATCGCCAAAGAAAAAGCCTTCATCAAAGATGAAGGCTTTTTTAGAGATACTTTAAGCCAAAATTCAACTAGGCTTTCACACTGCTCAAACGTTTCTGCAATTTGACTTCTGCATCCACTTCTTCCTTCGACGTTTTAGTGCTAATGAATGCCACAGCAATCGCAACAATAATGACGGGTAAACCTACTGCCATAAAGTTGATTTGGTGAGGCAATTCCATACCCAACAGCATACCAATTAAAATTGGGCCCACAATCGCACCTGTACGGCCCACAGCAGAAGCCCAGCCAATACCTGTTGAGCGTACAGTCACTGGATAAAACTGTGCTACATAGCTATACAGCAAGATTTGTGAACCAATTGCAGATGCACCAGCAACAGCCACCAATAAATAAATAACGGGCTGTGGAGACTTAAATCCTAATAAAGATAATGCAACTGCGCCTGCCAAACATAAGCTAATAATCACGGGTTTCATATGAAACTTATCAGCCAAAATACCACCGCCAACAGTACCAATGACTGCGCCTATATTCATGGCTAATAAGAACATTAAGCTACTGCTCATCGAATAGCCCGCAGCCATCATCAGCTTTGGTAACCAACTGCCTAAAGCATACAGTGTTAATAAACACATAAAAAAAGCTAACCAGAACAGCAAAGTATTGCTTGAACGCCCTTGTTTAAACAAGCTGCTAACAAAAGCAGGCTCTGACACTTTTGCTTCGCTCAGAACGAGTTTCACCTGTTTTGGTAAATCAACCTCAGCATCTAAACGCTGTAAAATTTGGCATGCTTGCTGATCTTTTTGTGCTTTCACCAAAAAGGTTAATGATTCAGGCAAGAACTTCCAAACAAAAGGTAAAAACAACAGCGGTACACCAGCAATAAAGAACATGATTTGCCAGCCGTAGCTTGGGGTAAACCATGCGCCAAATAAAGCAGCCATCACACCACCCACAGCATAACCACTAAACATGGTTGTTACTAAGGTCGCACGTAAACGTTGTGGCGCATATTCCGAAGTTAAGGCTACTAAATTAGGCAATACACCACCAATTCCTAAGCCCGCTAAAAAACGTAGTAGACCAAATTCGGTCGGATTTGATGCAAAACCGCCAGCAAAGGTAAAGCCACTAAACAGTACCACACAAATCATAATGACTTTTTTACGGCCTATTTTGTCGGCCAAGGTACCAAACAGCATGGCGCCAAACATCATGCCCGCTAAAGCAGTACTGGCCAACATCCCTGCCTGCACAGCCGTTAATGACCATTGTTGCATCAGTAGAGGAAGTGCCACACCATTAATGGCTAAGTCATAGCCATCAAATAAAATAATCAATAGACACCAAAACACCACCTTAAAATGAAAAGGTGTAAATTTAGCCTGATCAATCACTTGATTCACATTTATTGCATTCGTTGCCATAGCTCACCTCCTGTGAGATTACATATCATTGTTGTAGTGATCACATCGGGAAGCTTTTATTGTTTTACAGATTTAGCTCAGCCCAATACAAGAGCATTATTTGAGCACAGCGATATTTGACGAGACACACGACAAAAGTCTAAAAAATAGACAAATAACTGCACCTATAGGTACAGTTATTTATGCTTAGAATGGAAAATTTGAGCAATTTTGATCTTATATTTTTTAATGATTTATGCTAAATACGCTTATTTTTTATCCTATTTATTCTTTTTTATTGAAAGTCACGAATTCAAACCTGTTTCTAAATAAGCTTTAGCCTTATTTAAAATATTTTTTATGCATAAAAAAACACCCCCTGCACTAGTCAGGGGGTGTTTCGAATAATGAGCTGGCGATGACTTACTCTCACATGGGTAACCCCACACTACCATCAGCGCTAAGAGGTTTCACTTCTGAGTTCGGGAAG
>NZ_JACAXE010000029.1:0-49164 GCF_013391565.1 Acinetobacter sp. SwsAc6 | reverse complement strand
CTAGACAAAATGACACCAAATGAGTTTTACTATGATCAGCTACCCCAACAAAACAAGGTGGCTTAACTAGAGCGGAATATCACTTATAAATACGCTTTTAGTTGTTCAAACAAGTGGGACCACCTCTATATCTCGATAGGTATAGTAGAGTGATATCTCGATAGGTATAGTGTTTTGCAGTTTAGAGGAGATATCGCGATGCATACGCGGAAGGCAATAACGGAGGCGCTTCAAAAACTCGGAGTCCAAACCGGTGACCTCTTGATGGTGCATGCCTCACTTAAAGCGATTGGTCCGGTCGAAGGAGGAGCGGAGACGGTCGTTGCCGCGTTACGCTCCGCGGTTGGGCCGACTGGCACTGTGATGGGATACGCGTCGTGGGACCGATCACCCTACGAGGAGACTCTGAATGGCGCTCGGCTGGATGACGAAGCCCGCCGTACCTGGCTGCCGTTCGATCCCGCAACAGCCGGGACTTACCGTGGGTTCGGCCTGCTGAATCAATTTCTGGTTCAAGCCCCCGGCGCGCGGCGCAGCGCGCACCCCGATGCATCGATGGTCGCGGTTGGTCCGCTGGCTGAAACGCTGACGGAGCCTCACGAACTCGGTCACGCCTTGGGGGAAGGATCGCCCGTCGAGCGGTTCGTTCGCCTTGGCGGGAAGGCCCTGCTGTTGGGTGCGCCGCTAAACTCCGTTACCGCATTGCACTACGCCGAGGCGGTTGCCGATATCCCCAACAAACGGTGGGTGACGTATGAGATGCCGATGCTTGGAAGAGACGGTGAAGTCGCCTGGAAAACGGCATCGGATTACGATTCAAACGGCATTCTCGATTGCTTTGCTATCGAAGGAAAGCCGGATGCGGTTGAAACTATAGCAAATGCTTACGTGAAGCTCGGTCGCCATCGAGAAGGTGTCGTGGGCTTTGCTCAGTGCTACCTGTTCGACGCGCAGGACATCGTGACGTTCGGCGTCACCTATCTTGAGAAGCATTTCGGAACCACTCCGATCGTGCCTCCGCACGAGGCCGTCGAGCGCTCTTGCGAGCCTTCAGGTTAGAGGCCGTCGACAATGATAATCTGGATCAACGGACCTTTCGGCGCCGGAAAGACGACGCTCGCTAAGCGGCTGCGCGATCGGCGTTCCAAATCGCTGATCTTTGACCCCGAGGAAATCGGGTTCGTGGTGAAAGAAACGGTCCCCATGCCAGCGAGCGGAGACTATCAGGATCTCCCCTTGTGGAGGGGACTTACGATCGCGGCGGTCAGGGAGATTCGAAGGAATTACTCGCAGGACATCATCATCCCAATGACGCTCGTGCACCCGGACTATCTGACTGAGATACTCGACGGGGTAAGGCGGATCGACGATCAGCTGCTGCACATCTTTCTGACGCTCAACGAGGACCTATTGCGTCACCGGATCGCGAACCAGACCATGCATCCTGACCCGAATCGAAATGCGGAGATTCGAGAGTGGCGATTAGCGAATGTCGCCCGATGCTTGGCCGCAAGGGAACGGCTTCCATGCACAACCCGTGTTCTCGATAGTGGTGCACACACCAGCGATGAACTCGCAGCGATGGTGCTCGACGGAATCGATGGGCGCACCTGATCGCCTTCGACGCCTGCGCAAAGCGTAGCGCGAGGGTGGCGGGCTCACGACCAAACGCCCAGAGGTCGATCATCGCAGGGATGTTTGGCTTTGTGGTGCGGACGACGGGACTCGAACCCGTACTCTCACAGAGAAGCAGATTTTCGTACCACCTCGACTTTCGCCGCCGTCTGATGACGTTCGTGGTCTGGACTGTCCCTTCGCCATTGCCCGAAGGCTTTAGGCGCCGCCCGTCCAGTCTCTACACCTTCCCCCGAAGGGGCTTGGCTCGGGATTGGCTTAGGGTATTGCCCGTTAGCGTTCCCCGACTTTGAGCGGTTCTACTCCGCGGATTTCCCCGCGGGCACTCCAATTTTAAAGTCTGCTGCGTCTACCGATTTCGCCACGTCCGCCTTTTTTCGCCGTTCCTAGCGCTCGTGCGATGCACCTATGTTGCACCTAGCGCCGAATCGTTCTTCGTCATCCTGAAAAACCACGTCTCCTAAAGCCTTGCATAGCTTATCTTTTCTCCACCACGAACTTTTTTGTGGGATGGTAGAAAAAAAGACTTTTTAAGTCCGCTGGCTTGCCAGGCCTTGTTAGCTTGTACGGTCATGGTTATCGGGTAAAGAATATTGACGGCATCGCTGGTGTCGGTGGCTGAAAAGCCGGCTCCCATCAGGGCAATAGCCATTTCAGATGCAGGCGTACAGGGCAATGGTCAACAGCTACAGCCTGTCTGACGATTCCGGCGTCATGGCTGCGGCGGCTATCACGCATTTTTTGTTCGGTCAGGCGGTGTTTTCGTACCTCAATGGTTGGAGCGTGTTGATCGGACCTGGTACAGGTTTGGACAGCACGGGCTGCAAATACGCAAGGGATTTAATGGGCCTGGTGGCGTTCACGGCTTTTATCGTGACGTTTCTGTTCAGGGGCTACTCATAATCTCGTGGCTCGGCGGTTCCCGGCACACCATGACAGTAAGGAAGGACCCTGTGTCTCAACTCTCCCAGCTTCGAAGCCCCGCCGCCGTGCAGGCTGCCATCGATGAGTTCGTGCAACTGGGCCGCACGAAATTCCTGGCGCGCCACGGCTACGGCAAGTCCCGCGACTTCCTGGTACGTGATCCGAAGACCGGCACCGATTGCGATTCCAAGGCCATCGCCGGTGTGGCCTTCGGCAAGCAATTTCCCGAGCAGGGCCCGCTCACTGCTGACAGCTTCTCCGGTGGCGAGGCGACCGTCGTTCCGGCGCTGACGCGGCTCGGGTTTCGCATCATTCGCATCGGCGAAGACTGGTCCGAAGAAGAGGTCCTGGCCACGGTCGAAGACTATTTCGACATGCTGCGTGCCGAGGCGGCTGGGGAGCCGTACAACAAGTCCGAGCACAACCAGGCACTGCGCCAACTGCTGAACGGTCGCAGCAAGTCTTCAGTCGAGCTCAAGCACCAGAACATTAGCGCCGTACTCGATGCCCTGGGCCTGCCCTATATCAACGGCTACAAGCCACGCGGCAACAGCCAACTGCTGCTGCGTAAATCCGTACACGCCTACGTTCTGGAACATCAGCAGACGGTCGGCGCTCTTGTCGATGCCCTGGAGGAGGTAAAACTTCCGGGTGACAAAACCTACCGAGCGGCTTTGGTAGAACCACCCGCCCGTGAAGTGCTTGTGCGTACCCCGGCATCTCTACGGCAACGCCTACCGCGAAAGTTCGATTATGCCGCTCGCGATGAAGCCAACCGCAAGCTGGGCCGGGCAGGGGAGCAGTGGGTGATTGGCTACGAACAGCAACGCCTGACCGAGCTCGGCCACCCAGAGCTTTTTCAGCGGCTGGATTGGGTGTCCGACACCCAGGGAGACGGTGCGGGGTTCGACATCCTGTCGTTCGAAGAGGACGCCCATGAGCGCTTCATCGAGGTGAAAACCACCAATGGCGGGGTAGGCTCGTCTTTCTTGGTCAGCCACAACGAACTCGAATTCTCCAAGGAGGCGGGCGATCAATTCCATCTGTATCGCGTGTTCCAGTTTCGGGACGGTCCGCGCCTGTTCACGCTACCCGGCGACCTCAGCCAACATGTGCATCTCAAGCCGACGGACTACCGGGCGAGTTTCCGGAGTTTGGTGGGGTAAAGGCAGGGTTCTGTTGAGCCGAATGGCTGTGTGCGGCCGATTCTGTTGAAAAAGTAGCGGCCTCCCCATGCCGTTGGCAAAATTGCTTTGTCAGCGAGCGTGGGGGCGAACAGCATGATGGGACAGTTACCGGGAGGACAGCAGCGCCTGTTCTACTCGTTCAATCTGGAAGATCACGTCCCGGCCCAACATCTCCTGCGCAGCATCGACCAGTGCTTGGATCTCAGTGATCTACGTGCCTACCTGGCAGATTTCTATAGCCCCATCGGGCGTCCCTCGATTGACCCGGAGTTGATGGTGCGCATGCTGGTCGTCGGCTACTTGCTATGGCATTCGTTCCGAGCGGCGATTGTGCGAAGAGGTGCACCTGAACCTGGCCTATCGCTGGTTCTGCCGGTTGGGTCTGGAAGACGAAGTCCCCAATCACTCGACCTTCTCGAAGAATCGCCATGGGCGTTTTCGTGACAGCGATCTATTCCGCTGGTTATTCAATGAGGTGCTGCGGCGCTGCATGGCAGCCGGCCTAGTCAAGGGTGAAGGTTTCGCCGTCGACGCCAGCATCATTAAGGCGGATGCCAGCCGGCAACGTGGGGTGGCGGGAGATGAGGTCGATTGGAACGATCCAAAGCTCAGCAGCCGCGCAGTGCGCGAGTACCTCGAAGCCCTTGATGAAGAGGCGCTGGCTGAGGCTCTTCCCAAGAAAATTTCGCTCA
Source organism: Acinetobacter sp. SwsAc6 (assembly GCF_013391565.1). Taxonomy (NCBI): domain Bacteria; kingdom Pseudomonadati; phylum Pseudomonadota; class Gammaproteobacteria; order Moraxellales; family Moraxellaceae; genus Acinetobacter; species Acinetobacter sp. SwsAc6. The sequence continues at coordinate 44,726 of NZ_JACAXE010000029.1, read as the reverse complement.
CTGATCCTCAGTCCCGTTGGACAGCAGCGCCAGGTGGCCCGGCCTTTTTTGCCTACTCCACGAATTACCTGATCGACACTGAGCACGGTGTGATCATGGACGTGGAAGCTACCCCGGCGCACCGTACCGCCGAAGTCGATTCGACTAGGACGATGGTCGAGCGTGTCGAGGCGCAGTTCGATCTCACACCGGAACGCCTTATCGGCGATACCGCTTATGGCACCGCCCCGATGCTGGCCTGGATGGTCGAAGAAAAGGACATCGAACCGCATGTGCCGGTGTGGGACAAGACCGAGCGCAAGGACGACAGCCTCTCCAGTAACGACTTTCACTGGAGTCAGGACGCCAATGAATATCGCTGCCCAGCCGGCAAACCGCTACGCAGTGAATGGCGCGCCTTCACCCAGCAAAGGTCGCGGGTAACTAAGGCCAAAACCGTCATTTACCGCTCCAGCCAAACCGACTGCGCCACCTGCCCGTTGAAAGCGAAATGCTGCCCCAACACGCCGAATCGGAAGATCGTCCGCAGCATCCATGAGGCTGCCCGCGACGTGGCTCGACGCATCGCCAAGACACCGGAGTACCTCGTCTCTCGCTGCGAACGAAAGAAGGTGGAGATGCTTTTCGCCCACCTCAAACGGATCATGAAACTCGACCGTTTACGACTGCGTGGCCTAACGGGTGCCACTGACGAATTCACCTTGGCTGCGATGGTGCAGAACCTGCGCCGCATGGCCAAGCTTTTGCCTCAAGGGCCACCGCTGACGGGATAGGTATGCCTGCTACGAGCAGAAACCCTCAAATTAACCCTTAAACCTGAGCAAGGACGCTCAGTGAAACGCCGGAAGGCAACTTGAAGTGGCTTGCAGCCACTTCGACAGCAGGCACACCTGATCGGCAGGCTGCCGCTAAAGCTACTTTTTCAACAGAATCGGCCGATTTGTGCCGGTCGTCAAGGACCGCTTCGGATCACTCTCAACCGGATCGCGGGCCAGCTGATTTGCTAAAACCCGCGCCAAACTCAACGAAGGATTTCGCATGATCCGTTTTTTTTGGCGATCACGCTCGGCCTGATGGTTGGCTGCTCGTCGAGTTCAAGTTCGATCTGATCAGTGAGCGGTAGCGCAAGTGGATCGCCTCAGCCAAGCAGCGTTGTTGCCGGCGGCCGGAAGAAAGCCTTGAACTAGTAGCGGAAAGGATGAAACTTTATTTTTACGATTCTCAGCATTTTCCAAGGTTGAGCGAAAATTAGGATGATACTTTAATGATTCCGGCCTCCATCCCCACAAAACGCTTGCAGATGGCAGAATTGAAATAAGTCATTGTTTTAAATGGATTTTTGCAGGAATTGCTACGTTGCAGGGTCCTGTAGTTAGGATGACACTTTATTTTCCTCCCACAATCAAAGCATCCATCCATGCATTTGTGAAATCAGAACCCATTGAACGCATTGAGTTTGAAAAAAACTTGCTGAACTTAGGTATCGTGAACAATTATGAAAAATATATAGACTACAATAATTTGCTGTTTCACGTTTTGTTTAGCAAATGGATTAACAGTCCAGTTGACTTTGGATATTTTGTCGATCAAAACTTTTACGGTGCCAGCTAAGCTCACTCAAAACATCTACGGTGTAATACACCGTAAAAAGAATTGCACCTGGTACTTGCCACTAAAAAATGACAGTGAATGACATTTTGAGAGAAAAAAATTGTGGGGTAGTGCCTTTTCTACTCCTTTGAGAATTTTAATTATGACAATTCCGATACACCTAACAATAACTTCATATTTTTCTTTCTTGAACTAAGATTCAATAACTTAACTAATTTCTATTTCAATCATAAAATATGATATGTTGACCTTAAGAATAATTCATAAACTTTACTATGTTTGCTTTAAAAACAATTCATTTAGAAAAGAAAGTCTCAAACGAAAATCAAATTATTCTTTTATTTGATTTAGATTCATTCTGTCCATGTATGTACCCTATGCTGTACACCATGAAATTTCTTAGATTTCAAAGTATCTCTACGCAGCATGCAGATTTAATCGCAATAAAATTTTGGTATGAATTTTGGTTTGAAAAGTTTGCCACGTCCTTTTGTGAGTCGTTCTATTCGACATCCTATAATTTTGAGATCATTCAATGTGAAATTGATAATTTCATTGTTTACTTAGAAAATAATAAAAAACTTGAAAGTAATCTTATACGGCTAAGCAATTCAGAACATATTAATTACACAACAATTGGTCATAGAGTTAGATCCTTCTTAAAGTTTTACAACTTCTTGATTAATGAATACTTAAGCATGCAATCACAGCCACAACTTACGTTGAAGGAAATTCAAAAAATTAAAGAAAACTTGAATAAATATATGACAATAAAGAAAAAAATTATAAATAATTTTTCAAAAGCCAATAAGACAATTAAAAGTGAGATAAATCATAATTTTAAGAGCATGAATCAGGAAATGATTAAAGGATTGTATTCAGTCATTTCACCAAGTAACTCTAATAAATACAATGAATTAAATCCTTTTAGATCTAAAAATGTACAACTCAGAAACTTTCTGATCATACATCTCATGCTCAACTATGGTCTTAGAATTGGTGAGCTTATGCTACTAACAACCAACTCTATTAAAAAATCAATTCAGAATCATAGTTTTAGTTTAATTATTACAAATACAGATGATGAGTTCGATGATCGATCAAAAAAGAGGTGGTCCCACATGTTTGAACAACTAAAAGCTTATTTATAAGTGATACTCTGCTCTAGTTAAGCTACCTTATTTTGTTGTGGTAGCTGGTCATAGTAAAACTCATCTGGAGTCATTTTGTCCAGACTCGAATGAGGTCGTTTCAAATTATAAAATTCAAAATATGCGTTTAATTGCTTCTTCGCATCCAAAACATTGCTGTAGGCTTTGAGATACACCTCTTCATATTTAACGCTCCGCCATAATCGTTCAACCATCACATTATCAACCCATCGACCTTTACCATCCATACTGATTTGAATGCCATTTGATTTCAATACATCAATAAATGCATCACTGGTAAACTGACTGCCTTGGTCTGTATTAAATATTTCAGGTCGACCATATTTTTCAATAGCTTCATTTAATGTTTCTATGCAAAATGTAACCTCCATACTAATCGATACTCTATGCGCAAGTACCTTGCGGCTATGCCAATCAATCACAGCACATAAATAAACAAAGCCTTTTGCCATAGGGATATACGTTATATCCGTAGACCACACTTGATTACTGCGCTGAATAGCCAATCCTTTGAGCAGATATGGATATTTGCGGTGAGCTTGATTAGCCTGGCTTAAATTTGGTTTGCAATATAACGCATTAATGCCCATTTTCTTCATTAAAGTACGTGTATGACGTCGTCCTATATGATGTCCTTGACGATTCAACAAATCACGCATCATACGGCTACCTGCAAAAGGGTATTGCATATGTAACTCATCCATACACCGCATCAGCTTCAGATCTGATGCACTCACAGGTTTTGGGCGATAGTAATAACAACCACGGGAGACTTTCAGCAGCTGAGCTTGCTTAGATACTGAAATCTGAAGTGAGTCATCGATTAACTTTTGTGGTTGAAGCGGCCCAGTTTCTTCAACACACCTTCTAAAAAATCAATTTCTAATGCCTGCTCACCGATTTTTGCATGTAGTTTTTTTAGATCGATGGGTGGTTCTGTTGGAGCTTTTGATTGATCGAAAGCTTGCGAGGAAGCTGAGATCAATTGATTTTTCCAGTCAATAATTTGGTTTTGATGAACATCAAACTCAGCACTCAATTCAGCAAGTGTTTTTTCTGCTTTAATCGCAGCAAGTGCTACCTTAGCTTTAAAATCATTTGAATGATTTCTTCTTGGTCTACGTGCCATAAAATACTCCATATATTGATGTTTATAACATCATTTGGGGAGCAAAATATCACTTATAGGTGTTGTTCAAATTTCCTGATCCACCTCTGATTACAGGAAGTCATATTTTTAGACCTAAATCACTATCCTCTATCTTTCAGCAAGAAAAGAACATCTACTTGGTTTCGTTCCCTATCCAAGATTCAGATGGTGAAACGAGTGATCATGCACCTGATGAACGTGCAAAACCACAGTCAAGCCATGACAACCCCGATCTACAGTTTGATGTTGAAACTGCCGATTGGTACGCCTACAGTGAAAACTATGGCACAAGTGAAGAAAAACGCTTTGTTAAGTTTGTTGCAACTCAAATTGACGAGCTTAAATCACGCTACAAGGGTGCAGAGATTTACCTGATACGGAATGAACTCGATTATTGGTTGTTTAGCCCTAAAGATGGTCGTAGATTCAGCCCTGACTACATGCTGATCATTAATGATGCTGAAAATAGTGAAATGTACTATCAATGCTTAATTGAGCCTAAAGGTGGTCATTTGCTTGAAAAGGATACTTGGAAAGAGGAAGTATTGATTAGTTTGGATGATGAAAGCCAAATTGTTTTTGATGCAGATCAAGATGATTCACAAAACTATGTTGAGTTCTTAAATGAAGTTAAAGAGCATGGTTATAAGGAAGTTAAATGTTTAGGCTTCAAATTCTACAATACCGAACCACGATCTGAATCAGATTTTGCTATTGATTTTCACAATAGGATGCCGAGTTAATCTAGGTTTCTCACTGTAACCTGCTGATTATTATCTTTTTGTGAAGTTGCTACATAATATTGTTTTTATTGCTTAAAATTATATTCCGATGCTTGGTCAAAACTGCAAGTATGCAGTCTTGACCAGGCATCTAGGGGTCGTCTCAGAATTCGGAAAATAAAGCACGCTAAGGCGTAGTCACCCCGTGACTCCCCCGCGCCGATGCAGCGAGCTTCGTTCCGTCTTGCAGTGACGCAATCAGCGGGCAGGAAACGTTCCCTTTCCGCGCATGGCAGGCGCACATCAGTTCAGACAGCACGGCCTCCATGCGTGCCAAGTCGGCCATCTTCTCGCGCACATCCTTGAGCTTGTGCTCGGCCAGACCGCTGGCTTCCTCGCAATGGGTGCCATCCTCCAGCCGCAGTAGCTCGGCGATTTCGTCCAGGCTAAAGCCCAGCCGCTGGGCCGATTTCACGAACCGCACTCGTGTTACATCCGCCTCGCCATAGCGGCGAATGCTGCCATAGGGCTTGTCTGGCTCCGGCAGCAGGCCCTTGCGCTGGTAGAACCGGATGGTCTCCACATTGACCCCGGCCGCCTTGGCAAAAACGCCAATGGTCAGATTCTCAAAATTAATTTGCATATCGCTTGACTCCGTACATAACTACGGAAGTAAGCTTAAGCTATCCAAACCAAATTTGAAAGGACAAGCGTATGTCTGAACCACAAAACGGGCGCGGCGCGCTCTTCGCCGGTGGGCTGGCCGCCATTCTTGCGTCGGCCTGCTGCCTGGGGCCGCTGGTTTTGATCGCCTTGGGGTTCAGCGGGGCATGGATCGGCAACCTGACGGTATTGGAGCCGTATCGGCCGATCTTCATCGGCGCGGCGCTGGTTGCACTGTTCTTTGCCTGGCGGCGCATCGTCCGACCGACCGCAGCCTGCAAGCCGGGCGAGGTGTGCGCGATTCCGCAAGTGCGCACCACCTACAAGCTCATTTTCTGGTTCGTCGCCGTGTTGGTCTTGGTCGCGCTTGGTTTTCCCTACGTCATGCCATTTTTCTACTAATCAGGAGTTCATCATGAAAAAGCTGTTTGCCTCCCTCGCTCTCGCCGCTTTCGTTGCCCCCGTGTTCGCCGCCACTCAGACCGTCACGCTGTCCGTGCCTGGCATGACCTGCGCCTCTTGCCCGATCACTGTCAAGCACGCGCTTTCCAAGGTTGAGGGCGTGAGCAAGACCGACGTAAGTTTCGACAAGCGCCAGGCCGTCGTCACCTTCGACGATGCCAAGACCAACGTCCAGAAGTTGACCAAGGCGACCGAGGACGCGGGCTATCCGTCCAGCCTCAAACGCTGATCCGTTAACCGAACTCGGGAGCGACACATGGGACTCATCACGCGCATCGCTGGCAAAACCGGCGCGCTCGGCAGCGTCGTTTCCGCGATGGGCTGCGCCGCCTGTTTTCCTGCCATCGCCAGCTTTGGCGCGGCCATCGGACTGGGCTTCTTGAGCCAGTACGAGGGGCTATTCATTGGCATCCTGCTGCCGATGTTCGCCGGCATCGCGTTACTCGCCAATGCTATCGCTTGGCTCAATCATCGACAGTGGCGACGCACGGCGCTCGGCACGATAGGCCCGATCTTGGTGCTGGCAGCGGTGTTTTTAATGCGGGCTTACGGCTGGCAGAGCGGTGGACTGCTCTATGTCGGCCTGGCCTTGATGGTTGGGGTATCGGTCTGGGATTTCATCTCGCCAGCACATCGCCGCTGCGGGCCGGACAGCTGTGAATTGCCAGAACAACGTGGCTGACGGCAACAGCCGTAGCCACCACAGAAAAGGAAAAATACATGACCCATCTAAAAATCACCGGCATGACCTGCGACTCGTGCGCGGCGCACGTCAAGGAAGCGCTGGAAAAAGTACCCGGCGTCCAATCTGCCATAGTGTCCTATGCCAAGGGCGCGGCCCAGCTCGCCCTTGATCCAGGCACAGCGCCGGACGCACTGACCGCCGCCGTGGCTGGCCTGGGCTACAAAGCGATGCTCGCCGATGCCCCGCCGGCCGACAAGGGCAGCGGCGGCGAGCGCCCGTTGCAAGTCGCCGTGATCGGCAGCGGTGGAGCCGCGATGGCGGCAGCACTGAAGGCCGTCGAGCAAGGCGCGCAGGTCACGCTGATTGAGCGCGGCACCATCGGCGGCACCTGCGTCAACGTCGGTTGTGTGCCGTCCAAGATCATGATCCGCGCCGCCCACATCGCCCATCTGCGCCGGGAAAGCCCATTCGACGGCGGCATGCCACCCACACCGCCGACGATCTTGCGCGAGCGGCTGCTGGCCCAGCAGCAGGCCCGTGTCGAAGAACTCCGTCATGCCAAGTACGAAGGCATCCTGGACGGCAATTCAGCCATCACCGTTCTGCACGGTGAAGCGCGTTTCAAGGACGACCAGAGCCTTATCGTTAGTTTGAACGAGGGTGGTGAGCGCGTCGTGATGTTCGACCGCTGCCTGGTCGCCACGGGTGCCAGTCCGGCCATGCCGCCGATTCCGGGCCTGAAAGAGTCACCCTACTGGACTTCGACCGAGGCCTTGGTCAGCGACACCATTCCCGAACGCCTGGCCGTCATCGGCTCGTCGGTGGTGGCGCTGGAACTGGCGCAAGCCTTCGCCCGGCTGGGTAGCCAGGTCACGATCCTTGCGCGCAGCACGCTGTTCTTCCGCGAAGACCCTGCCATCGGCGAGGCCGTCACAGCCGCCTTCCGTGCCGAAGGAATCAAGGTACTGGAACATACGCAAGCCAGCCAAGTCGCCCATGTGGACGGCGAATTCGTGCTGACCACTGGACAGGGCGAAGTGCGCGCCGACAAGCTGCTGGTCGCCACCGGCCGGACACCGAACACGCGCAGCCTGGCATTGGAAGCGGCGGGGGTAGCCGTCAATGCGCAGGGGGCCATCGTCATCGACAAGGGCATGCGCACCAGTAGCCCGAACATCTACGCGGCCGGCGACTGCACCGACCAGCCGCAGTTCGTCTATGTGGCGGCAGCGGCCGGCACTCGTGCGGCCATTAACATGACCGGCGGCGACGCCGCCATCAATCTGACCGCGATGCCGGCCGTGGTGTTCACCGACCCGCAAGTGGCGACCGTGGGCTACAGCGAGGCGGAAGCGCACCACGATGGCATCGAAACCGACAGCCGCACGCTGACGCTCGACAACGTGCCGCGTGCGCTTGCCAACTTCGACACACGCGGCTTCATCAAGCTGGTCATTGAGGAAGGTAGCGGACGGCTCATCGGCGTGCAGGCGGTTGCCCCGGAAGCGGGCGAACTGATCCAGACGGCTGTTCTCGCCATTCGCAACCGCATGACGGTGCAGGAACTGGCCGACCAGTTGTTCCCTTACCTGACGATGGTCGAGGGGTTGAAGCTCGCGGCGCAGACCTTCAGCAAGGACGTGAAGCAGCTTTCCTGCTGCGCCGGGTAATCGGAATCAAATCACCAAACCCCAAGGAGCCAAACAACTATGGAAACATCAACCTTCGTCAAAGAAATCGCGGAGCGTTTCTCGGTTATCAACCGACTACATCCCACTGAACTCTTGCTTCCGCTTCTTCGCGAGATTGCCAAGGGAAGTCCCGTCTCGCGGAAAACGCTCGCGACCGTGCTCGACTGGCCGGCCGACAGAGTCGCGGCAGCACTCGATCAGGTCCCCAGCACCGAGTATGACGACGACGGCAATATTGTCGGCTATGGCCTTACGCTGCGCGAAACCCCGCATACCTTTGAGATTGACGGCCAACGTCTCTACACGTGGTGCGCCCTAGACGTATTAATATTCCCGGCTTTGCTCGGCAGGAGCGCGTACGTCTCCTCGCGCTGCCCTACAACGGGTGAAGAGGTATCGCTTACGGTGGCGCCAGATGGGCTGCACCGGCTCGAACCGGCGAGCGCAGTTGTGTCACTGGTGCGACCAAATGCGTCATCCGACATTCGCTGCTCCTTCTGCTGCCACGTCCACTTTTTTGCCAGCGCCGCTGCCGCTGACGATTGGGTCGCGCAGCATGAGGGTGCCGAAGTTGTGGGCGTCGAAGAGGCCTTTCGCCTTGGGCAAGAGCTTGCTCGACAGCTGTCATCGCCTAGCGGGACGTAACTGTCCTGTGCTGCGCAGGGTGAGGAAAAGGAGGTGTTCAGTGAGCGCTTATACAGTTTCCCGCTTAGCACATGACGCGGGCGTGAGTGTGCATATCGTGCGCGACTACCTGCTGCGTGGATTGCTGCGGCCGGTGGCGTGCACCCCAGGCGGCTACGGCCTGTTCAACGATGCCGCCTTGCAACGGCTACGCTTCGTGCGGGCCGCCTTCGAAGCGGGCATCGGCCTGGATGTGCTGGCGCGGCTGTGCCGGGCGCTGGATGCTGCGGACGGTGACGGTGCGTCTGCGCAGCTTGCCGTGTTGCGGCAACTCGTCGAGCGTCGGCGCGAGGCCCTGGCCAGCCTCGAAATGCAACTGGCCGCCATGCCAACCGAACCGGCACAGCACGCGGAGAGTCTGCCATGAACAGCCCAGAGCACTTGCCGTCTGAGACGCACAAACCGATCACCGGCTACTTGTGGGGCGCGCTGGCCGTGCTCACCTGTCCCTGCCATTTGCCGATTCTCGCCATTGTGCTAGCCGGCACGACGGCCGGCGCGTTCATCGGGGAGCACTGGGGTATTGCAGCCCTCACGCTGACCGGCTTGTTTGTCCTGTCTGTGACGCGGCTGCTGCGGGCCTTCAAGGGAAGATCATGACCGCTTCCCAGCCAGCCGAGAGTGGGCAGCTTTGAGCTTCGCTACCAATCTGGAGGAGTACCACCATGAACGCAAACGCCCCGAACACTGCCAGTTGCACCACCTGCTGCGTATGCTGCAAAGAAATTCCGCTCGATGCCGCCTTCACCCCGGAAGGCGCGGAATACGTCGAACATTTCTGCGGGCTGGATTGCTATGAACGCTTCCAGGCACGCGCCAAGGCCGCGACAGAATCTGACATTGCGCCTGTCCCTGGCGGTTCGCAGCCGTCAGATTGAGGCATTCTTCAAATTAACATAGGGACTGGCTTTGTTGCATAAAGGTTTGAAAGATAGAGCGATCCTAATTGAGCCAAATTCAAGTGACAACTTGGGTGTGAGGGCGCCCCAATTCTGTGAATTTGTTCAAGACGGCTACGCGTGCATGAATCTCATTCACCTGACTAGGAAAACTCCTTGCTGTTAATTTATCGCCTAATAATTTGATGCAATGCATCTTGGTTTCCACCAAACTTCGACGATGATAACCAGACCACTTTTTCCAAAGTGACCTTCCTAGCAGTTTGACTGTTTTCAATAACTCATTTCGTTCTATAGACCTGACTTGCTGATCTTTCCAAGGCTTTGCATTCTTCCTGGGTGGAATGACCGCATGTGCATCACGATTTAAAATGACTTGTCGGCAGTGCTTTGTGTCATAAGCACCATCTGTATAGACTGAATCAATTCGTTCATCCAAGGGAACTTGAGAAAGTAAATCTTCGAGCACTTGTGAATCGCTGACATTATTTGTCGTGAGTTGTACTGCACGTATTTGAAGGGTTTCAGCTTCTATAGCAATATGGAGCTTACGCCATTGGCGACGATATTCAGATCCATGTTTCTTGCATTTCCATTCACCTTCACCTAGAAACTTCAAGCCAGTAGAGTCCACGAGTAGATGCAGACCATCTCTACTTTTTTGGTAGCTAATTGTAATATCTGAATAGCCACTGATTTTGTAGGCACCTTTCAGTCCATCTAGTGACTAATTAATTTGTTTTAAATACCGATAGACAGCCTGTCTACTGATACCAAACGCTTTTGCCAGATCAACTTTTGATGAATACTTCCCTTCTTTCCAGGCTTGCAGTAATGCTTTAGCTTGATCTGGATTCAATTTATGGACACGACCTTTATATTTGCCCTGAGCTGCTGCGATCTTAATCCCTTCTTTCTGACGTTCTAAGATAATTTCCCGCTCGAATTGAGCAAAAGCACCCATCAGTTGCAGCATCAAATTATCCATCGGCGTGGATTGGGCAGTAAAAGTAATATTCTCTTTTACAAACTGGATGGCGATCCCTCTTTTGACCAGTTTATCTACTTCAGTGACCAAATCTTTTAGACTTCGTGCAAAACGATCCATGGAATGTACAATCACCCTATCCCCTTCCCGGACATAGTTCAACATTTCTTGAAATTTCGGTCGGTCGGTATTTTTAGGCACTGTTGCAAATAGAGATTTGAGTCGATGATGTTCCCTTTAAAAAGTGCTTAGAGACCGAAAACCCTGTTGATTAGACACACTTCACCCTGAGGCTGACCATAATAAAATGACGATGCTTGTCCTTTACGTAGTGCACGCATGACTTCAATACCTTTAATTGTGGCATAAGCAGTCTTCATAGATTTGAATCCTAATGTGGCCCTGATGATTCGCTTTAACTTACCATGATCACATTCAATGACATTATTTTTATACTTAATCTGCCTGTGCTCAATATCTACTGGACATTTTCCTTCTCGCTTTAATCGTGATAAAGCATGGCCATAGGTCGCTGCTTTATCTGTATTGATGACCCGTGGAATTTGCCATTTTTTCACCGTATTGAAGATCTTTCCTAGAAAACTATAGGCTGATTTACTGTTCCGTCTAGCGGAAAGGTAAAAGTCAATCGTATGACCCCGTTGATCAACTGCACGATACAGGTAAGTCCATCGCCCCTTCACTTTGATATAAGTCTCATCCATATGCCATGAATGTAAATCTGTAGGATTACGCCAATACCAGCGTAACCGTTTTTCCATTTCTGGAGCATAACGCTGAACCCAACGATAAATTGTACTGTGATCCACATTTATGCCTCGTTCAGCGAGCATTTCTTGAAGTTCACGATAGCTGATGCCATATTTACAATACCAACGAACAGCCCAAAGAATGATTTCACCTTGAAAGTGCCGACCGTGGAAGGGATTCATCTGCTGTATCTCGAAATAAATAAGATATTTAGCTTATCATGTCAGCCTATTTGCAACAGTGCCTCTCTAATTAGTAATATTGTAGTTTCAAGCTTGAGTACAACAGGTATTTTTTTGATAATAGATGTAGAAAAGTAGTGGAATTTTAAAGTTTTTAAACAATAGAAATTTAATAACATGAATTGATTATGGATTTACCAACTCTTAAATTTTTTAACTGATATTATTGTTATATAAGATATTTTGGTTCTTTAAGATTAATTACTAATAATTGTTAAAAAATTATCGATTTAAGGTTGTTAGGGTGCTTTATGGCTAGACCTCTAAGAAAGGTTAATAGGGAAGGTGTTTTATACACTCGGCGTAGTATTGTTGAATGTGAGATTGATGAACTAGAAAAAATCAGTCATGAGGAGATTGTTGCCAGAAGTATTATTTGGCCAAAATCAATTGAGGGTTTTATATCAAGTGAAACATTGCTCTATTTTATTCGAAATACTGATAATTCTTGGCTTCGTGAAAAGTTACTCCTAGCTCTCTTAGAAAGAATACATCGTAATCTTCCTAAACCTCATAGCCTAGATGGAAGAACTTCTTCCTTAAGTAATATGGAAATCCGCGATAAAGTTCGTGATGATTTTATCGATTTACTATTAGTGGATCAGGATAGTTATGAGGAGCGTCTTGATTATTTTGAAGTCAACTTTAACAGCGCATTAGCTAAAGACCGAGTTGATGCACAAAATAAAATTCAAAATAAAGATAATCTCACTCAAGGATTATATGGTGAAGATGAAAATATCTTACCAGAGGTTGAAAATGCGTTAGAACCCTATGATCCTTTTGATGCAAATGAACTTGACAAAGAATATTACCGACGAAGTCTACATGAGGCGATTAATGTTTTATCACCACTTCAGCAACGTATTGTCGTAATGTGGTGTCACGATATACCCATTATTTCGAAAGATCCCAATGAAATGACAATCACTAAAACGTTGAAGAAGTCAGATAAAACTATTCGCACGCACCGTGATTTTGCGCTTGCAATATTGCGTAAACAACTAGAAAATAAGGAGAAATTTTAATGAGAGATCAAAATATTTCTCGTGAGGATGTACTGAGAGACTTCTCAGTAGAATTTGATTCTAGTAAAGATATCTTACTAAAGTATCTCATAGAGTTTCCTGAATATTCTAATGAATTAGTCGATCTGTCACTCGAGCTGTCTCGTGAAATTGATGACTGTGTACCACTTACCCCAGATGATGAAATAAGTATTGAGTCTGCTTTGGATCGATTTCGTAGGGGGCTTACCCAGCAATCGGAACAAATAGATATACCTCCACAGCGTTTCTCAAATGCAGCAAAGTTATTAAATCTTCCCAAACAAGTTTTAATGGCTTTTGGAGTAAGAAGAGTTGAACTGTCATCTGTTCCATTACATTTTATTAATAGGCTTGCGATAGTTCTACAGGTAACGACTGCTCAGTTGAAGGCCTTTCTTGCACTACCACCACAAGCACAACATAGCCGAAGTTATAAATCTAATGTAAAACCAACTGCGCCAAGCAAGGTATCTTTCGAAAAGATTCTTCATGATGCACTTATTCCAGAAGAACGAATTCAAGAGATAATAAATAGAGACGAATGATATGGATGCTATCGAGATCGCTCGCCAGCGCGCTGACAAACTACATCATGAGGCTGTAGGCAGAGGGCTAGATCCTTGGAACTCTTATGCTTTTGCTGTTGCTGAAGCTGCGTTTCGAGATATTGACGTAGAGAAGTGTTTACAATGTTCCGATGAATTAAATGGCGCACGGGCGTTCTTTGATAGCACATATAGATTAATTACACATGAGGATTTTGGTTCATCTTTTGAACAGGCATTTCTTGTAGCGCATGAAATTGGTCATGTTGAGCTAGGAGATGATACACAAGATGAATATGTTATTAGTATTGACCCTAGCCGTACAGCAGAATCTGAACTATCAGGAATAAGTCGCGTTGTGGATTATAACCATCGACAACGACGTGAAGTTCAGATGGATCTTTTCGCCCGAGAATTCTTGCTTCCGCGTTCAGTTGTTAAAAAAATGCATCTTGAATGCCATATGACTTGTAGTGATATCGCTAGTAAGCTCGGAGCACCTTTTGAGGTTGTTGCACAGCAAATGCTTGATGCAATGCTGTTGCCTATGGTTGAAAATAAACCACAAGAAATTGATCCAGAGATGCCTCTCAATGAAAAGCAGAATGATGCAGTAAATCATAGAGGTTCTGCTTTTTTACTTCAGGCTGGTCCAGGTACAGGTAAGACTCGAACTCTCATAGCAAGAGTTGAAAGTTTGCTGAATGAAGAGGTTGATCCTCGACGGATATTGTTATTAACCTTCTCGAATAAAGCAGCTGCGGAAATATCAGAACGTATCGCACGAAAGCAGCCCCATGAGGCAGCGGCTCTTTGGATAGGGACTTTTCATGGGTTTGGCCTTGATCTGCTTCGTCGATTTCATGATTTATGTGATTTACCAGCGGAACCCCGCTTAATGGATCGTTCAGAGGCTGTAGAACTTCTGGAAGAGGAGTTCTTACGTCTTAATTTAAATCATTATCGTGATTTGTACGATCCTTCTCAAAATATTGTCGATATTTTGAATGCTATTTCCCGGGCAAAGGATGAGGTGATAGATGCATTACAGTACCGAATTCTTGCAGAGAATATGCTAGCAAAGGCCAGTAGTGCAGAAGAACGTGAAACTGCTGAACGAGCATTAGAAGTTGCTGTAGTATACGAAGCTTATGAAAAGATAAAGAAACAAGAAAATTGTTTAGATTTTGGTGATTTAGTGATGCTACCAGTACAACTGCTGGAGGCTAATGCAGAGTTACGTCAACAGTTGCAGCATGATTATCTGCATGTATTGGTGGATGAATATCAGGATGTTAATAGGAGCAGTATCAGGTTATTAAAGGCTCTCAAACCATATGGTGATAATCTTTGGGTCGTTGGTGATGCAAAGCAGTCAATTTATCGGTTTCGTGGAGCCTCGTCATTTAATATATCGCGTTTTTGCGTGGATGATTTTCCCGGGAGTGTAGGTCAATCACTGAAAATTAATTACCGCTCTGCTTCAGAGATCGTGACATCATTTTCAAGCTTTGCATCAGATATGAAAACAGGCGGTACACACAGTGCTCTTACTGCAAATCGCCCTGCATCAGGTTTTCTTCCGGAAATACGAACAGTAGAAAGTGGTGACCTGGTAAGTTCCGCTTTAGCTGAATCAATTAATAAAATGTGTGATCTTGGTTTTAAGTATCGAGATCAAGCAGTTTTGTGTCGGGGAAATGACAAGCTCTCAGAATTAGGGCGGGATCTGGAACGATTGGGAATTCCGGTATTATTTCTGGGTAGCTTATTTGAGCGACCAGAAATTAAAGACCTTATAGCATTGGTCTCTATTTTGACAGATAAACGCGCTTCCGGATTGATTCGTATTGCATGTTGTACAGAATTTAAGATGCCAATGGAAGATGTCACTCAAATTCTAGAGCATCTACGCACAAGCGAAAGAGAACTTTGTGACTGCGACATATCATTGTTAGCTTTATCCCCAGAGGGATTATCTTCACTTGAAAAATTAAAAAATGTACTACAGGGTTTTAGTAATCACTCACACCCTTGGAATGTTTTAGCGACTGTGCTTTTCGATCGCACACGAATGATAGCTGAAATTGCAACATCAGAGTCTGTTGGAGGGAAAGCTGAAGGAATTGCTATTTGGCAGTTTATGAATTTTGCTCGGCAACAACTTAAAGGTAGTGCCTTTCCCATAGTAAAAATGATAATGCGAATACGTCGTTTACTTAAGCTTAACGATGATCGTGATCTCAGTCAGCTTCCGACAGCGGCCCAAAATATTGATGCAGTCAAATTGATGACGATTCATAGTTCAAAAGGTCTTGAGTTTCCTGTTGTTCATTTAAGTGGGGTTAATAAAGATACACTACCTGGCTCATATAGACGGACAAAATGTCCACCACCTGAGGGTATGGTTGCTGGTGGTAAAGGTTCATCTAATGATGTAGCCAGAGAAGCTCACGACAATGAGCAAGAATGTCTTTTTTACGTAGCAATGTCACGTGCACGAGAAAGACTATTTTTTTATGGTGCAAGGACTAAAGGTCAGAAAAAAATCCAACGTCCACTTTCTGGTTTTTTGGAAAGGATTGGCCCTGTTTCGCACATAAAAACTCTCCCAGTATTACAATTACCAATAGCGCCGGAAAGTATCCCATTAGTAGTGGAATTTCAGGGAGATGTAAGTTTCAGTGCTAATGCTTTAGATTTATATGATAGGTGCCCTAGACGGTTTCTATATACTCATCTTTTATGCATTGGTGGTCGTAGACAAGAAACTGCATTCATGCAAATGCATGAAGCAGTACGCGATGTATTTCAAGCATTAATTGGCTTAGATAATGATCCTTCAATAAATTGGAAACCTATGTTGGAGGCTACTTTTGAAAAGTTTGGTTTACATGAGCATGGATACGTAAGTGATTATCGTAATATCGCTGAGATGATGCTCAATTTTTTTATCCAGTCCAGAAATGGAGCAATTGTTGAAGTTTTTGATAAATTAGTTTTGAATGTTGCAGGTGTAAAGATAACAATTCATGTTGATGAAATGCTGCTACGAGATGATGTGCGTACGTTACGCTGTATCTTTACTGGTCATGCACCTAGTTCAGACCCAAAAAATATAAAATATGCAGCATTTTCCCTTGCTGCAAAGAGTACTTTTCCTGATTCATCTGCAGAATTGGTCTATTTAGCCGATAATAAGGTTTACCCTCTCGACTTTAAACCAAAAGCCCTAAACAATTTTGAAGACAAATTACGAGAAATTTTCATTCGTATCCGTGGTGGTGATTTTAAAATAGCAGATTCAGCATTTAGCTGCCCTAATTGTCCTGCGCTATTTATTTGCGGTAGAGTCCCGACCGGTATCATAAAGAAAAATTTTTAAAATAAATTATAAAAAAATTACCGACGATGCTTTGTCGGTCCGATTAAAGAGATGTAGCCAGAAAATTCCTTCTGGTCAAAACTTTAAGAGGTGTTTATATGAATCCTATTCAGGATGATTTTGATGATGTTGGCGAAGCGGTTCGTGAGAACCGTCCGTTAAAAGCTGCAAATGGATATCGCATTAGTGTTGGAATAGACAATGTGAATTTCCAACAGGCTTTTGTTTCTGATCCAGTGCCTACAGGGCGGCAGATATTATCTGTAGTAGGGCTTGATGATCGGGATGAGGTAACTCTTTATGCGATATTACCATCTGGTGAATTTGAAGATATTCGATTAAATGAAACTTTTGACTTGCGTGGGCGAGAAGTTGAACGGTTTATTGCTTTTCGTACGGATCGGGAATTCAAACTAACACTTGATGGTCGTCAGCTTAAATGGGGCAGGTCAGCTATTGAGGCCAACAACTTGTATGTATTGTCAGGTATTAGTCCAGATCAAGCCGTATTTTTGGAGGTGCGAGGTGGTACTGATCGCCTTATTGAACCTGATGAATTGCTGGATCTTAC
This sequence comes from Acinetobacter sp. SwsAc6, assembly GCF_013391565.1. NCBI lineage: Bacteria > Pseudomonadati > Pseudomonadota > Gammaproteobacteria > Moraxellales > Moraxellaceae > Acinetobacter > Acinetobacter sp. SwsAc6. The sequence continues at coordinate 27,436 of NZ_JACAXE010000029.1, read as the reverse complement.
AGCTCCTGGTATAGAGCATTTTATTACAGCTAAACGACCAGTTCAGGGTTACACCATCACTATTAATTCTCTTGATGAATCAGTACCTAATAAGCAAGTCACATTTGAACAGGTTGTCCAACTGGCATTTCCTAATGACCCAATCGGATCAAATATTATCTACTCTATGACTTATCGTCATGCAGCATCTAGACCAAATGCTGGTGAGCTTGCGGAGGGTGGGGTTATTGAAGTTAAACATCAGGGGACGATTTTCAATGTCACAAAAACTATTCAATCTTAATGATGATTTACGCCAGCTTCGTGAAGCTGGCTATCATGTGCAAATTATTGCCGGCTTCCTTGTTATGAAAGAGGTACCTTATGTAAATGCACAAAAATGCGTTCGCAAAGGTACCCTTGTAACATCATTGGATCTTGCCGGTGATAATACACGTAAACCTGGGTGTCATGTCATGCATTGGGATGGGGAATATCCTTGTAAAGCTAATGGAATGCCTATAGATGAAATTCGCCATGTAACTCAGCACATGGATTTTGGTCATGGTATTACTGCTGAACATAGCTTTTCAAGTAAACCAGGTCCAGAAGGATACCCAGATTACTTTGCTAAAATGTCTACCTACGCGACGATTTTGTCTGGTCCAGCAGCGGTATTACAGCCAGGTATGAGTCCAAAGATATTTCGTGCTCCTGATGAAACTGAAATTGAAAGCATTTTTAATTATATTGATACAGCTTCTGATCGTGCCGGGATAGGCAAACTTTCAGAAAAGCTAGAAAGCGAGGTTGTTTCAATAATTGGAACTGGGGGGACTGGAAGTTATATTATTGATTTAGTTTGCAAAACTCCCGCACATGAGATACGTCTGTTTGATGCGGATGAGTTTTTACAGCATAACGCTTTTCGTGCTCCTGGTGCTCCCTTATTACATGAGCTGCGAAATGCGCCACTGAAGGTCAATTATTTCAAAAATATTTACGACCGAATGCATCGTAATATTGTTGCGAATCCAGTTAGCTTGAACTCTACCAATCTTGAATTATTAAATGGAACTTCGTTTGCGTTTATTTGTATTGATGCTGGTGAAGATAAGAAAGCGATCATTCAGAAATTGGAGTTACTTGATATACCTTTTATTGATGTTGGAATGGGAATAGAGTTCGTAAATGGTAGTCTTGGTGGCATTTTGAGAGTGACAAGTAGTACTCCTGATAAACGCGAACATATCCATTCAGGACGTATTTCATTTGCTAGTGTTGGTGAGAATGATCTTTATGCATCTAATATACAAGTCGCTGATTTAAACTCATTAAATGCGGCTTTAGCTGTAATTAAATGGAAAAAATTGAGAGGCTTTTATAGAGATTTGGAGAATGAACATCACTCTACCTACACTACGGATGGAAATATGTTACTGAATGGGGATCTGACATGCTGAAAATTAAAAAGCTAACAAACCATTTTATCCGTAATATCCCACGTGAAATCGATACAGGCGTTTTATATATCTCAATGGAATATGCAACAGCAGTGCATAGCTGCTGTTGCGGCTGTGGAGAACGGGTTGTTACTCCATTATCACCAACCGACTGGAAAATGATTTTTGATGGCGAAAGTGTTTCACTGACGCCATCTGTTGGGAATTGGAATTCTGCATGTCGTTCACACTACATTATTAAACAAAATGTAGTAATTGAAGCTGGTAGTTGGAGCGAAGATCGAATCACAGCAGAAAGAAAGAGGGATAAATTAGCTAAGACTCATTATTATCAATCTATGGCTCAACCAGAGAGTGAAGTAAATAATAATGAAAAAGAAGCTACCTTTAGAAAACCGCCTGAGAATAAAGGTATTTGGGATAGTTTGCGTAGATGGTCACGAAAATTAATTAATAAAATTGATTAGTGAAATAGGGATAATCTCTCCATGAGTCAGACAAATCCGAAGTATAGTTTTTCATATTTTCCCTGTTTAAAGCAGGGAGAATATTAGCTAACTAAAACTAACATAATATACTCTATGCAAATCTTTTAAGATCAATAGCATAATACTTTATGAAAAGCCCACTTCTACTCGAATTGTCTTTTTTATGACAACTTATGTGTCCTTCAGGCACTGTTGCAAATAATATTAGAAATGAATTGGGTTAGAAATTAAAAAATAATTTTCAGCAAGACTTTTATTTATCATAGTCTTGCTGAATTATTAAGATTAATTTATATATTTATAGTAAGAAACACATAACAAATAATAACCTCAAAGAGGTATTTGGTTATCGAGTATTTCTTTCAGAATATATAAGACTACTATCCTATATAATTCAATATTTGAGTTTAAAGAAGCTTAAAAATATTTTGTAAAGTTTGGATAAACCAAGTTCGAGCTTCTAAATCATCTCGATGGTTATACCAATTAACACTGACGTTAAAGGGTTTTACGGCAAAGGGTAATTCAAAAACATTTACCTCACTGTTTCGTTCATACACTTTTGCAGCACGTGAGGGTAAAGTAACCAACAATTCAGAACTGCTCACTACATCTTGTAAGACACTAAAATGTGGTAGCTCTAGCATAATTTCTCTTTTTAAACCTAACTCTTTCAGTCTTTGATCAATTTCAATATGCCCTGTAGAAGATTTAATAGCAGCATGTTTCTCCCGTAAATATTGTTTTAAACTGGGCTGCTGTTGTATACGGGGATGTTGTTTATGCGCTATACACATATACCGCTCTTCAAATACATTACGTGATTCAATTCTAGGCATAACGGTATAGCTACTATTAAACACGGCAACATCTAAAGAACCATCAACAAGCCATTCTTCAACTTTACTTGATCTGATTTCTTCGATTTCAATCTTAATAAAAGGTGCTTCTTTTGAAAGATACTGAATTAAAGATGGTAGCAAACATATTTCTCCCAAATCCGATAAACCCAGTCGAAATATTCGAGTGGAAGTTTTAGGATTGAAATTTTGAGAGGCAGTAATTGCTACTTCAATTTCTTCTATTGATTTGCTAAAGCTAGGATATAAGCTTTGTGCTAGTTTAGTTGGCTTAACTCCAAACTTATCACGTTCAAATAAAGGATCATTTAGAAATTTACGTAAACGATTTAGATTATAGGTCACAGAGGGCTGACTTAAATTCAATCGCTCAGCAGCATGACTGATATTTTTAGTCTCATAAACAATAATAAAAACTTTAATAAGGCTTAGATCAATCAATTTGAATATCTCGATGATATTAGGGAGGATTCCCCTCCCTGATTCACTTTTAGACTTGTACTACAGTGCGTTTCAATCTTGTTTTCTTTAAGCGGAAGTGGATCATCGATACACTGATAACAGCAATGATACAAGGAATTGCAAGAGCAATAAAATTATATTTGATCGGTAAACTTAAACTCAGTAACCAGCCACATAAAATTGGCCCTAGGATAGCTCCTAAACGTCCAATTCCTAAGGCCATGCCTAAACCCGTTGCACGTATATTAGATGAATAAAATTGAGACATATAAGCCAGTAATAAAATTTGTCCACCAATTGAAGCCGCTCCCGCAATTGCAATACAAATATAAAGAACAAAAGTCGGTAGACTGTAACTGAGGAGAAATAAGGCAATAGCGCCACTCATAAAGAGTGTACATAACACTTTGGCTAGATTAAAACGGTCAGCGAAATAACCACCACCAATTGCACCTAACATCCCCCCAATATTTAGAGCAAAAAGGAAAAACAAGCTCGTCGATAAATCATAACCTGCTTCAACCATCAGTTTTGGCAACCAGTTTCCTAAGGCGTATACCAAAACTAAGGCCATAAATACACTTCCCCAGAATAAAAGAGTGATTGGACCACGATTTTCTGTAAATAGATCTTTTACTGGGGTTTTAGAGGAAGTTTGATTAGCTTGATGCAGGCTAATGCTCGTTTGGGTAGTATAAGTAATATTACTGTCAATTTGCTTGAGAATATGAATTGCTTGTTCAGTTTTTTTGCGGCGTACCAAATAATCAATCGATTCAGGGAGTAGTAACCAAATCATAGGTAATAATAGAAGTGGTAATCCTCCTAAAATAAACATGATTTTCCAACCATATTGTGGAACCAGCCACATACCTAACAAGGCAGAACACATGCCTCCTACTGCATAGCCACTAAACATTAAAGAGACTAACGTAGCACGTAATTTTTTAGGGGCATATTCAGTCATAAGTGCAATAACATTGGGCATTACTCCACCTAAACCAAGGCCAGCAATAAAGCGGAAAATTCCAAAACTTTGCGGATTCGAAGCATAGCCACATAAAAGTGTGAAACTACTAAATAAACAAACACATAAGATAATTAATTTTTTTCGGCTAAATCCGTAAGCTTCTAATTTATCGCTCAGACTACCAAAAATTATCGCACCAAACATCATTCCAAATAAGGCGATACTACCCAGGAATCCTGCAGTAATGGAATCAATTTGCCATTCCACCATGAGCTTTGGCAGCGCCACACCATAAATAACCAAATCATATCCATCGAAGATAATGATGAGTGCGCTCAGTAAAATCACTCGCCAATGAATTGCTTTTAATGGAGCATGATCCATGACTTCATTTGCATTAATACTTTGCATTACAGACCTCCCTGGTCATATAGATTGCAATATTTTATTTGACAGACTTTAATAATTCACTACGTAATAACTGAAGTGAGAACGAGTAGATATCTATGCTCACTGTATTTATTTTCTGTACTTTCGCAGATCCATAATTTCCTTATCGGTATATTGTTACGATTAACAAATCTTTTATGCTAATTCGGATTAATTCTAAGTTTGTCTTTACATGAAGTTTGTAAAACGTCTATAGGATGGAGAGGATCAACCTATCCATCCTAAAAAATTATGCGCTAGCCCGTCGACGTTCAACATCAGAAGATGGAGTACATTCATGTTCTTTCACCAACTCAACATTAAATTGAATATGTTTAAATGGTTTATCTACATTCCGGCGTTCTATTTCAGCTTTATTAGTTACATCCACCGCGGTTGCCACTAGACCTTCACGTGTTGCAAACGCGAAGTCATCCCATAAGTACTTATCACCCTCAATATTGAACTGAGTCGTGAGCTTTCGGTAACCTGGTGCTGAAACAAAGTAATGAACATGAGAAGGACGATTACCGTGACGGCCTAATTTGTTGAGTAAAGCCTGTGTAGTACCCTCGGGAGGACAGCCATAACCGACCGGCATAGTCGTTTGAGCAGTATAATGACCATCTTGATCGGTAAAAATAGTACGACGAAGATTAAAATCAGATTGTGATTTATCGAAAAAGGAGTAGTTACCCAAGCTATTGGCATGCCAGACTTCCACTTTGGCACCTTCAATAATATTACCATCTGTATCGGTTACAGTACCTTCAATAAAAAGTAAGTCGACCTTATCAGATTCTGAACCATCATCCATGCGAGCGAAGCCGACAGATTCTGGTGCACCAGCGACATACAGTGGTCCTTCAATGGTACGTGGTGTTCCTTTCGTAATACCTGCTTTAATATCAGCTTCATCCGCACGTAAGTCTAGAAAATGTTCAAGACCAAGACCTGCAGCCAATAATCCTAATTCATTAGCTTGTCCAGCATCGGTAAGATATTCAAGACCTTTCCATACTTCACTCTGGGTCAGGTCAAGATCTTCAATCGCCTGGAATAGATCAGATACTAAACGTACCACAACTTGTTGAACGCGATCATCCACTGGACCTATTGCAGTGTCCACATTCATTTTTTTAACTAAAGTGTCAATTTCCTGACGGTTCATACTATTGCTCCTTAAGTATGTTTATTTGTTGGTGAATCATGCTTCTCTCATCATGTGAGAAACTTAGCGTCCTTTGCTTTTTCGATTTGACTTCTAATTTCAACCTACCAGTTTTAAATGCTGCTGAATGTCCAGCTGTAATGCTGTGTTAGCATCTTCAATATCCTTTTCAAGCGAGTGTTGCCATAACCAATCAAATCGATGTGCTAAATGTGCGCCTACTTCTTCAAAGCTTGGATAATCGGGTGAATAAAGTTCATAAATTTCCCCCGACTCATGGGAGGTATGTTGAACTTTAACTGCGCGATCTAAACGGATATCTTCATAAATTTTTGATACCAATTTAATATTTTCTGCTGTGAGCTGTGGATTGGCCAATAAGTTAGCCAAGATCAGTGCGTCTTCCAAGCCCTGCCCTGCGCCGGCACCCTGATGCGGTAACATGGCATGTGCTGCATCACCAATCACAATGACATTTTGGGTTTTATTTTTATAGGTGGTTAAAGGTGGTGTTTCATGTAATGCCCAAATCGTCGGCTGTTCAATCAGATTCAATAATGCCTGACAACTCTCACTCCAATCCGCAAAGTCATCTAACATTTCTTGTTTAGAAACGGATTTAGTCCAAGGCGTATTTTCAGGTAATGTCGTTTGGGTACGGTCTGATTTAAAGGCAACAATATTAATTTCTTCGCCCTGACGAATTGGGAAGGTTAAAATATGTTTATCTTTACCTAACAACATTTGAGGCACTTCAGCTAGTTCTGGATCATTACCAAGCTCTTTAATGGCTTGTTTAAAGTCCTCAAATTTAATGATTCCACGATAAGCCCAAGTTCCAGAAAATTCCGGACTTACACGTTTCAGCTGGTGAGAATCAAGTACATGGTTACGAACTACAGAATGGATACCATCACATCCAATCAGATAATCACATTCAACACGCTGACCATCTATAAATTGAATCGAAACCTGATGATCTGTAGCCTTAATTTCTTGTACTCGTTTGTTAAAATGCACATTTTTATGCGGAACCAAAGGAATCAGCGTATCCAAAAAATCTGCGCGATGTACAGAAGATTGCCCCACATTCGGAGCTATAGAAGCTGATAAGTATTCATCGGTATAACCATTACGCCATTGAAACCAGATATCGGTAAAAGGGGCTTTTACTTTGTCTGCGATACTTTCATATTCGTTCGCCAAGCCTAATAAGTGAATTGCTTTTACAGCATTTGCACCAAAAGAAATTCCTGCACCAATTTCAGAAAATTGCGGGGCTGCTTCATAAAGATGCACATCTAAATTTTGATTTTTCACCAATTGTGTAGTAAGTGCTAATCCTGCAATCCCACCACCAATCACCGCAACTTTAATCTTTTTGTCCATTTTTAGCATTCCTTACTAAACTGCTTAGATTTCCATCATTAGCGATTTTTCAGAATTTATCCAATTTATATTTTTTAACTTGAACTATCTAAATTTTTGATACTTATTATTTATAAGGACATGATCTAATTAAAAGATATTAAATATCTGATTCATAAGGATGGTGATTTAACTGAATCAGAATTTTGGATTAATCAATTTCACAAAACACTATTTCTTAATATTAAAAATTTATTTTTAATAAAATCAATGAAATACTTGTATTTTAGCTGTGTAGAATTATTTTCTCGATAAACCATATATAAGTTTCTATGCAGTGGATTAAACTCTGTCAAACATTCAACTATTTTTCCTGATGATAAATCAGCTTGAATGTCCCAATTCAATTTATAAGCAATGCCCTGGCCTGCTAATACCCATTGATGAACTATTTCACTACTACTACTAGACAATTGAGGTGAGACTTTTACTATTGTATTTTTACCATTCTCCATAAACGGCCACTCACTAAATGTATGCCGATTTCTGATCAAACAGAGACAGTGATGATCCGCCAAACTATACGGATTATCGGGTATTCCAAACTTTTTAAAATATTCAGGAGATGCGCAATAAATTTTTTTACCTTGTATAAGCGGGACAGAACAGTAATCAATCTCTAGAGGGACTTCAATCTGAAAGGAGAAATCGAGTTCCTGTTCCATTAAATCTACTTTTGAATCAGACAATAATAATTCAATGTTTAAATGAGGATATTGTTTTGCAAACTCTGCAATCCAACCAGCTAAATGCTGTTTCCCGAATTGATTGAGTGAACCAATTCGTAATCGTCCAGTCAAAAAGTCCTGTTCACCTTGTAAGTTATTTTCCATTTTTTCAAGTAAGGACAAAATATGCTGGGTATTTTCTAAAAAATATTCCCCTTTTTCAGTTAACTTGAAACGTCGAGAATTTCGATCAATTAACTTAACGCCGAATCTCTGTTCGATTTGAGATAGACGACGGCTCATTGATGGCAATGAGCTTTCCAACAAGACTGCAGCACGTGTAAGTGAACCTGCCTCTACAATTTTTAAAAAAAATTCTAGATCATTCACTTTATCTCTAATTTTCATTCTTTCATTTTATGAAACTTAAACTCTCATTTTAGCCTATTTTTTCTTCTTAAATATAGTTCATATTATCTAAATTCAAAATAAAGGATGCATTATTTTGAATTTTCAAATACTGAGAATCTATTCTTACACTACAGAATGAATCTGGGTGCTTTCAAGGAGAAATACATGTCACTAGTTCACATTTCAGGATTTATAAATGGCGTTTTTTACCCATTGCCACCCAGACTCAGCCTGTATATGATCCAGGGAATTTTAGGTTCTTTGCACTTTAGCGTGAAGATTGTTACGATATGGACTCATCCATGAGATAACCCGCACATGAGCGCTACCAAGAAAGCAGACAAGTAAGCCGCAGCAACCTTCGTTTTCGGTTGTTGCGGCGTTCTCAAGAACCTAGTTGCTCTGCAAGAGCGCCGCCAAATTCTTAACTTAAGGAGATGGCTTCGTGCGCTCAAAAGATTTTTCTTGGCGGTATTCTCTTCCCGCCACGCTATTGCTGTTATCACCATTCGATTTGCTGGCGTCACTGGGCATGGATATGTACCTGCCCGTGGTGCCTTTCATGGCGGATGCACTTGGGTCCGGTGCAGGGACGATCCAGCTGACGTTGACGGCATACCTGGTTTTGCTTGGAGCCGGACAGCTTCTCTTCGGCCCACTGTCGGATCGGCTGGGTCGCCGCCCCGTTTTACTTGGTGGCGGGATTGCCTATATTGCGGCTTCATTCGGCCTCACCGTAGTTTCATCGCCAGAACTTTTTCTGAGCTTCCGCGTTCTTCAGGCCTGCGGCGCTTCGGCATGTCTCGTTTCCACTTTCGCGACGGTACGCGACATCTATTCGGGCCGTGAGGAAAGCAACGTCATCTATGGCTTGCTCGGCTCTATGCTTGCGATGGTTCCTGCGATAGGCCCACTGCTAGGAGCGCTGGTCGACGCGTGGCTCGGATGGCGCGCAATCTTCGGCTTGCTAGGGATGGCAATGATAGGCGCTGTTATCGCAGCCTGGCGACTCTGGCCAGAGACTCGGCGGCACCGGACGGCAGACCTACAGTGGTCGCAGCTATTGACTCCTGTGAAACACCTGAACTTCTGGCTGTACACGCTCTGTTACAGCGCGGGGATGGGCAGCTTTTTCGTCTTTTTCTCGACCGCCCCCTGGCTAATGATGGGGAGGCAAGGGTTATCGCAACTTAGCTTCAGCTTGCTATTTGCTACAGTGGCCATCGCTATGATGGCTACAGCGCGAATCATGGGACGACTGATTCCCCGGTGGGGAAGCCTGAAGACCTTACGAGTGGGAATGGGGTGTCTGATGGCGGGAGCGCTGTTGCTCGCTGTTGGCGAGACATTGGCACCGGTCTCGGTGCTTGGCTTCATCGCCCCGATGTGGCTCGTGGGTGTTGGTATCGCCACTGCGGTATCGGTGGCACCCAATGCCGCTCTTCGAGGTTTCGATCATATCGCTGGGACCGCTACAGCAGTCTACTTCTGTTTGGGTGGACTACTGTTAGGGATTATCGGGACACTCATTATTACGCTTTTATCGACTGGTACCACCTGGCCGATCATCGCTTATTGCCTCATCCTCGCAACAGCAGTGCTTTGTCTGTCCTGCATCAATCCCAACAGACGCCATCTCAGCCAAGAAGAACATGATGCCTTGGCGCTACAAGGCACCGATAGCGCGCAATCGGTCCATGATCATGACTAGCGCTGATGTTTGGAGCCTGTTCTGGAAGGGCTTTTCGCCAGCGTCTCATGGGCTTCTAGATGAACAGACTTTGCTGATCCGTCTTACACACGACGAGGAGCATACGCCAATTTGTAGCCGATGCGATTGCCCTTGTTTCCTGGTACATGACATCAATTGGCGCCGAGTTCGCGAGTCACCAATTATGCAGTATCGCGTCGAGTTGGATGTACCTGTGCGGCGGCTGCGTTGTCCACAATGCGGTCCAACCAGAGAGCGGATCGATTGGCTACCACCGCGCTCCCGTATTACGCAATCATTGCGCAACTGGATTGAGAAATTAGTACAGATGCTGCCCGTCAGTCATGTTGCCAATCTTTTGGGCTTGCATTGGCATACAGTCAAGACTATTGACATGGAGCGGCTCAAACGTGATTTGCACGAGCCAGATCGAAGTCGATTGCGCCGCCTGATGATGGACGAATTCGCCTTGCACAAGGGTCATCGCTACGCCACGGTGGTCGCCTGTGCCGACACCCAGCAAGTGGTGTGGATTGGCGAGGGCCGCTCGCGTGAGGCGATCCGGCCGTTCTTCGAGTGGTTAGGCGATGCCCGGAACCAGATCGAGGCAGTGGCCATGGACATGAACTCAGCCTTCGATCTTGAAGTGAAGGCCCAGTGCCCCAACGCGGTGGTGGTCTACGACCTGTTCCATGTGGTGGCTAAGTATGGCCGCGAAGTGATGGATAGAGTGCGAGTTGATCAGGCCAATCAACTGCGAGATGACAAGGTCGCCCGCAAGGTGATCAAAAGCAGCCGTTGGATACTGTTACGCAATGCTGACAACCTTGAGCCCGAGCAGGCGGTCAAGCTGGACGAACTCCTGGCCGCCAATGCGTTCTTGACTACGGTGTACGTGCTCAAGGACCAACTTAAGACGCTATGGTTTGCGGAAAGCGAGACGACGGCCAGAAGCGCCTGGCGGGAATGGGCCGGCATGGCCCTCGGTAGCGGAATTGATGCTTTGGTACGATTTGCCAAGAAGCTGGAGCCATATATGGAGGGTATCGTTTCCAGTGCCCTCCACCGGCTGAACACCAGCGTGCTGGAGGGCATGAACAACCGGATCAAAGTCATTAAGCGGATGGCCTATGGATACCGCGACACGGACTACTTCTTCCTCAAGATCCGTGCTGCATTTCCCGGCAAAGTGCGATGAACTGAATTTTACCCATCAAATTGGTTCTATTAGTAATACCAGTTTAAATGATGTCGAAAATGCTATTAATATTGCACATCAAGCTTTTCTTAGCTGGAAAGACAGTAGTATTGCTGAACGTCAAAACTGTTTAAAACAGGCTGCCGATCTCATTTTTCAAAAAAAAGATGAACTAAAAGAACTGCTTATTTCTGAACATGGTGGCATGCTTTGGGAAGCAGAAACTGATTTTTATTTGGGTTCAGGCGTAATGAGTATGTATGCTCAGGCTCCAGATGATCTTTTGATACCTAAAGAAATTTCAGAAGAAACAGGCTGGATACGAATTCATAAAAGACCTAAGGGTGTCATCTCTGCAATTGTGCCTTGGAATATGCCTATTGTATTAACAATGATGAAGTTAGGTCCTTTATTACTTGCAGGTAATACTGTGGTATTGAAGCCTTCTCCATTCTCAGCATTGGCTTTAACTCAATTGCTTGCCAAAATAGCAGCCGTATTTCCAAAAGGCGTGATTAACGTCGTACATGGCGATGCAGATGTAGGAAATATTTTAACGAGTCACCCTCTAGTTCGTAAAGTTGCATTTACTGGTGGCACAGCCACCGGTGCAGCCGTAATGGCAAGTGCAGCGCAAACAATTAAAGATGTCACTTTAGAATTAGGTGGAAATGATGCGGCAATTATTTTAGAAGATATCGATTTCCAATCTATCCTACCAAAATTATTAAAGGGTGTATTTACACGTAGTGGGCAAATTTGTTTTGCAGTTAAACGTATATATGTGCCGAAAGATAAGCTTGATCAATATTTCGATCTTTTCTGTGAAGAAGTGGATAAATATAAAGTTGGCCATGGCTTAAATTCAGCTGCCAATTTTGGCCCACTCAACAATAAAAAGCAGTGGGCTATCGTACAGAAATTTATTGAAAATGCTAAAGCCTCGGATCAATGTGAAGTACGTGAGTTAGGTCAAAAACTGAATCCAGAACAATGGGACAATGGATACTACGTTCTACCGCACGTCGTGAAAACCCTAGATAACTCATTAGAGATTGTTCAGCAGGAACAATTCGGACCCATTATTCCACTGATCGGTTATGAAACTGTAGAACAAGCGATTGAATATGCAAATGATAATGAGCAAGGTCTATGTTCATCTGTTTGGTCTGACAATATTGAGCTTGCCTATGATATTGCACAAAAGATAGAGGCGGGTAGTACATTTATTAATAGTCATAGTTTTGACTCTTTACAACTCGGCATGCCATTTGGTGGAATCAAGCAAAGTGGTATTGGTCGTGAATTAGACATCAATGAAACATTGAAATCATATCTAGAACCCCACTCTATTCGACTTATTAAATGAAGATCTAGACCATATTAATTTATAGGTTATCTAGCGAAAAGCTAGATAACACTTACATTTAAGGAAAAATGTATGAAAATCAAAGCTGCACTTGCGAAAGAAAAAAATTATCCATTAGTTATTGAAGAAATCGAAATTGAAGAACCTAAAGAAGATGAAGTTCTAATAAAAATAGTTGCATCTGGTATTTGTCATACTGATGCAGAATCAATAAAAGGAAATGGAACTCCTTTCCCAGCAGTATTAGGACACGAAGGCTCAGGAATTATTGAAAGAGTTGGTTCAAACGTTACTCATTTAAAAGTGGGTGATCATATCGTCCTATCTTATTCATACTGTAACTCTTGCTCCCAGTGTCTTACAGGGCACCACAATTTATGTATACGTACTGTTGAACTTAATTTTGGTGGAAAACTACAAGATCAAACCTATCGACTGCATAAGGATGGTCAAAATTACTCTACCTTTTTTGGACAGTCGTCTTTTGCCACCTATGCTGTAGCAAATATAAATAATATAGTCAAAGTGGATCATGATGTAGATCTGAGATTACTAGGTCCTTTAGGATGTGGTATTCAAACTGGTAGTGGTACGGTGATGAACAGCTTGAAACCCGAACCTGGAAGCTCTATTGCCATTTATGGAGCAGGTGCAGTTGGATTAAGTGCAGTGATGGCCGCTAATCTTTTAGGGCTAAAAAATATTATCGTTATTGATATACATGAAAATCGTCTTGAGTTAGCGAAAGAACTTGGAGCTACTCATGCTCTAAATAGTCAAAGTTTAAATGTAGTAGAAGAAGTGAAAAAAATTACAGATGGCGGTGTTCATTATGCAATTGAAACGACCGGTGTTCCTGTTGTCATTAAAAATGGAATAGATTCATTGAGAGTAGCAGGAAAAATCTCGATTGTCGGTATGGGAGGAGATGTAACTTTAAACTTTACAAATGATATTTTGATGGAAGGTAAAACGATTGTAGGTACGATACAAGGTGACTCTACTCCTCAAGTACATATTCCTAAAATCATTGAATATTATAAAGAAGGAAAATTTCCTTTCGACAAGCTTGTAAAATTTTATAATTTTAATGATATTAATCAAGCATTTGAAGATTCAAAAACTGGCATAACGATCAAGCCAGTAGTTATAATTGGCTCATAGCTTACTTATAGTTATAATTAAGCTAAAAAATATAACTCATTGTTAGTACAGTACTTCATTTATAAGTACTGTACTAATCAATATGATTATTCGTAATGAATTACTGTACGAATCGATTTACCTTCGTGCATGAGGTCAAAAGCTTCATTAATGTTGTCCAAGCCCATGGTATGGGTCACAAAAGGCTCAAGTTGAATTTCCCCCTTCATTGCATCTTCAACCATGTCCGGAAGTTGTGAACGACCTTTCACGGCACTGTTGCAAATAGCCATTGATGATAAGCTAAATAGTTTTTTAGCTAAAGGTTCAGTGTATGAATCCCTTCCATGGTCGGCATTTTCAGGGCGAAATCATTCTTTGGGCTGTACGCTGGTATTGTAAATATGGCATCAGCTATCGTGAACTTCAGGAAATGCTTTCCGAACCCGGTGTAAATGTTAATCACACTACTATTTACCGTTGGGTTCAACGTTATGCTCCTGAAATAGAAAAACGCTTACGCTGGTATTGGCGTAATCCTACACATCTCGGCACATGGCATATTGATGAAACTTATGTAAAAGTGAATGGAAGATGGTTTTATCTGTATCGTGCAGTCGATCAACGTGGCTTTACCATTGATTTTTACCTTTCTTCTAGACGTAATACCAAATCAGCATATTGTTTTCTTGGAAAAATTTTAAATAATGTGAAGAAGTGGCAAATTCCACAAGTGATCAATACGGATAAAGCACCCACATATGGAGGTGCTTTATCACGGTTAAAACGGGAAGGAAAATGTCCACCAGACCTTGAGCACAGGCAGGTTAAGTACAAAAATAACGTGATCGAATGTGATCATGGCAAGCTAAAGCGGATTATCAGGGCCACCTTAGGATTCAAATCTATGAAAACGGCTTATGCCACAATTAAAGGTATTGAAGTCATGCGTGCACTACGTAAAGGACAAGCTTCATCATTTTATTATGGTCAGCCTCAGGGTGAAGTGTATCTGGTGAATAGAGTTTTCGGTCTCTAAGCACTTTTTAAAGGGAACATCATCGACTCAGATCCCTATTTGCAACAGTGCCGTTATAACTTTAGGAATTTCTTTTAAGTTATTTCTATATTTTATGAAAAATAGTTTCTATTTAAGCTGTCCTAAAATTAGCCCAATGCAGCCTATATAAAATACATTTTATTTATATTTTAAAAATCAGCAACATAATACTTTGTAAAATCCCATTCAATTTCTAATAGGATTTTTTATTGATTTATCACGTTCTAAGGCTTTCATAATCTCAACTAAATATAGTCGCCAATTCAAATTGAGTTACTCACCTGCTTTTAAATACCGATATACCGCCTGGCGACTAATTCCAAATGCTTGGCCTAATGCCATTTTTGAAGAGTACTTCCCTTCCTTCCATGCTTGTCGTAAAGCTTCGGCCTGATCAGGTTTCAATTTGTGTACCCGGCCTTTATACTTCCCTTGAGCAGAGGCGAGTTTAATTCCTTCCTTTTGTCGCTCCAGAATAATCTCACGTTCAAACTGTGCAAAAGCCCCCATCAGTTGCAGCATCAAATTATCCATCGGGGTGGATTGGGCCGTAAAAGTAATATTTTCTTTTACAAACTGGATGGCGATCCCTCCTTTAACCAGTTTATCTACTTCGGTAACCAAATCTTTTAGGCTTCGTGCAAAACGATCCATGGAATGTACAACAACCCTGTCCCCTTCCCGGAGATAGTTCAACATTTCCTGAAATTTCGGCCGGTCGGTATTTTGGCACTGTTGCAAATAACCACGAATGGTAAGCTGAAGACTGTTTTAGCTAAAGGTGCAGCATATGAATCCTTTCCATGGTCGGCATTTTCAGGGCGAAATCATTCTTTGGGCTGTGCGCTGGTATTGTAAATATGGCATTAGCTATCGTGAACTGCAGGAAATGCTGGCCGAACGGGGTGTGAATGTTGATCACACGACTATTTACCGTTGGGTTCAACGTTATGCTCCTGAAATAGAAAAACGTTTACGCTGGTATTGGCGTAATCCTACAGATCTGAGCTCGTGGCATATTGATGAAACCTATGTAAAAGTGAATGGACGATGGTCTTATCTGTATCGTGCAGTCGATCAACGTGGCGATACCATTGATTTTTATCTTTCTTCTAGACGTAATACCAAATCAGCATATTGTTTTCTTGGAAAAATTTTAAATAATGTGAAGAAGTGGCAAATTCCACAAGTGATCAACACGGATAAAGCACCCACATATGGACGTGCTTTATCACGGTTAAAACGGGAAGGTAAATGTCCACCAGACCTTGAGCACAGGCAGATTAAGTATAAAAATAACGTGATTGAATGTGATCATGGCAAGCTAAAGCGGATCATCAGGGCCACATTAGGATTCAAATCTATGAAGACAGCTTATGCCACAATTAAAGGTATTGAAGTCATGCGTGCACTACGTAAAGGACAAGCATCGTCATTTTATTATGGTCAGCCTCAGGGTGAAGTGTGTCTAATCAACAGGGTTTTCGGTCTCTAAGTACTTTTTAAAGGGAACATCATCGACTCAAATCTCTATTTGCAACAGTGCCATAAATATTATATCTGTAACCACAGTAGAACATTGGGTATTGACGTTTGAAGATGAAGGTCCAGGTATTGATGAATCGCATCTTAAACACCTGTTCAAACCCTTCTATCGTCTGGAAGACTCTAGATCACGTCTAGATGGCGGTACTGGATTAGGCTTGGCAGTGATTGATGCAATTATTGAAGCACATCAAGGTCATATTTATTATTCTAAATCCAAAAACTTAGGTGGCAGCTGTTTTACTATTCAACTGAATCGTAAGACATCAACTCATTTATAATGTGTTAAGTTCAGATCAATAGGCTTCATTTAAGCGATAAATATAAGATAACTTGATGTCTGAACTTAACAATTCTGTTTGATGATCCTCAAATAAATTTCATCACAATGAATTCTCATCTCGATATTTAGCTAGCATAAAAAATACCACAATGGAGAGTATGCCGATGATAATACCTGCTGTTGATAATAAATTCACATGAGCTGAACTGAAGGCTATTTTACCTGCATTAATCAATGCAACTCCTTGCTCTGTAGGTAATTGGCTCGCTACTAAATAGGTATCACCAATCGATAGTCTGGCTTTTTCTGCTAAAACAGCAGTTAAATCTGACGGCACTTGAAGATGACTGCCAAATATATAGGCCATGAAAACACCAAATAAAGTAATACCTAGTCCTGTACCCAGTTCATAACCTGTACTTTCAAGTGAACCTGCCGCACCGCCCTTTTCTGCAGGTACTGAGCCCATGATCGCAATGGATGAAGCTGTTAAACCAATACTCAGTGTTAATCCAATCGAAGCTAAAATAAAGGGAACGATGATTCCCGGATGATGAAAATCTGAATAACTCAAACTGACCAACGCAATTGCTGCCAATATTAATGACATGGTCGCAACCAGACGGAGTCCAAATTTATTGGATAAAAAACCAGCAATAGGCCCGCCAATAGCGGCCGCAACCATAATCGGAACCATAAAAAGACCGGCTTGCAGCGGTGTTAAACGAATGACATATTGCAGCTCCATTGCCAAAGTTAACTCAACCCCTGCCAAAGCGCCTGCAGCAACCATTGCCATAATAATGCCGGCTAAAATAGCAGGACGTGAAAATAGCGAAAGATCTAGCATCGGCTGAGGAGAATTCAGCTGTTTGCGTACAAATATGGTTAATAAGCCGATAGATAAAACGACCAAAGGCAAGACAATCAACAACGACTGTTTACCGCCTAAGCCTGCTTTTAGTGCATATACAAACGAAATCAAACCGACAATCAGCAATAGCGCTTGACCAAATGCCCAATGTCCAGGGGTTATAGCTTCTTTTCGGGACAATAAGAAATAGCACATTGGTGCGACAACCAGCATGATTGGGACGTTAATCAGGAAAACTGAACCCCACCAGAAATATTCTAACAATCCCCCACCAATGAGCGGTCCAATGGCGGCACCGGCTGATCCGATTGTGCCCCAAATACCCAGCGCAATGGCACGTTCGCGACTGTCTTCGAAGGTTCTGCGAATAATACCCAATACACAGGGCATAATCATGGCACCGCCTAATGCTAATAAAGCACGTGCGGCAATCAGCATAGAAGCCGTTTGGGAAAATGCCGCAAGGACTGAGGCAATTCCAAATATAACCAAGCCAATCAGCAGAATCTTACGATTGCCGACACGATCAGCCAAAGTTCCCATCGGAACTAAAAGTCCAGCCATAAGTAATGGATAAATATCAATAATCCATAAGACTTGGTTGCTTGTGGCACTCAGCGATTGGGTTAATGAGGGAACCGCAACATGCAGTACAGTCATATCAATCACAATCGGCAGAAATGCAAGCACGACAGCGAGCAATATCCACCAGCGTTTCGGATCAAGATTGGAAGCTTTCATTATTAAACCTACATAGATGGTCTATTCACAATTATTTGATGCTAAACAGCCTTACCATCTTGAGTGATAATATGCTCTTTGGGTTTATTTATATCTGTTGCCAAGTTTTCCTGTAAAAACCTTGTCAACAGATGGCTGTTTTTTTATCTCGCAGATTCAAATCCCAAGTGCAACACATTTGTAGTCAGTTGAAAAAGTTAGGTGTATTCATAGAATCATTAGACTTTTTCAACTCGCAATTCCTCCACCTAACGACTTATAAAGTTCGATTTGATTATTTAGTTTTATTTGTTCGAGGATAAGTAGTCCTTGTTGTGCTGCATAAGAAGAGCGTTGCGAATCTAATACCGTTAAATAACTATCAATACCTGCTCTAAAACGAGCACTGGATAGTTTATATGTTGCATCTGTTGCAATGACCAAACGACGCTGGGCTGCTAAACGATCTTCGATATGTGCATGAGCGGCAAGTGCATCATTAACTTCACGAAAAGCTGACTGTATCGATTTCTCATAGTTAGCAAGTGCAATTTGCTGTTCTGTCTGAGAGATTTTAATATTAGCTTTACGGGTTCCCCAATCAAAAATAGGAAGGTCAATACTTGGACCAACTGACCAAGAAAAACCTCCAGATTTAAATAAATCATTTAACTCTGTTGAAGCATAACCTGCGGATCCAGACAAGCTAATTGTTGGGAATAGTCGTGCTTTTGCTGCACCGATATTTGCACCCGCTGCTCTAAGTTGAAATTCAGCTGCTTTTAAATCAGGACGATTATTAAGTAAATTACTGGGCAGGCCAGTTGTGAAAGCTGTTTCCTTTGTAATACTTTTAATTCTTTGATTTGGAAGTAAATCTTGTGGAATAGTTTGTCCAGCTAAAAGATTCAGTAAGTTGTGTGCTTGTACCATTTGAGTTTTATAGTTAGCCACATCATTTCGTGCTGTTTCGACAGAAATTTGAGCTTGTCGTAATGGAACCTCGCTATCAATACCTACATCAAAACGCTTTTTATTGAGATTGTACGAATCAATTTGTGCTTTTAATGTCTGCTCCGCAAGATTTAAATTATCTTTTGCAAAAGCATAATTTAACCATGCTTGGGTGACTTGGCTTATTAAACTAATTTGAGTAGCATCTCTAGCACTTTGTGTCGCAAAGTAATTATTTAAAGCGGCATCTTTTAAACTTTGGACTCGTCCCCAGAAATCTAATTCATAAGCGGTTACACCCAAGCCAACTTGAAAAGTCGAATATGGGTTATTAGGATTAATAGAGGATTCGACTTGTCGAACTGCACTACCAGTTGCTCCAATTGTGGGCAGCTGATCATTTTTGCTAATTTGATATTGTTGTTGGGCACGTTGAATATTTAAGGCGGCAGTACGTAAATCACGATTATTGTCGATTGAAATTTCAATTACTTGTAGTAACTTAGGATCAGAAAAGAAAGTTTTATAACCATTTTCCGCAATCGATGTTCCCGT
The DNA here is from genome assembly GCF_013391565.1 of Acinetobacter sp. SwsAc6. Lineage (NCBI taxonomy): Bacteria > Pseudomonadati > Pseudomonadota > Gammaproteobacteria > Moraxellales > Moraxellaceae > Acinetobacter > Acinetobacter sp. SwsAc6. The sequence goes on along the minus strand of NZ_JACAXE010000029.1, from coordinate 7,695 downwards.
AGATGTTTGTGAAAAATTTTGTGGAATATTCGACTTCTGTACAGGTTGTGATGCCTGCATATTGATACAAGCAGTTAATGCAATGGAAAGGGAAGAAACAAGTAATCCTCGTGTTAAATGAACTGGCATTTTAAGCATGATTTTCTCCAAATAGTAAAAGCAGTAATATCGAAGAAGAGCCAAAAGAAACATTTATGTTTCTTTTGGCTCTTTTAACTTAAGGGGTCGTTTTTTTCTTTGAAGAAATGAGTTTTTCAACTGCTCCCAGTACGAAGATGAAAAATACTGGAACAAAGAAAATTGCGAGAATTGTTGCTGAAATCATGCCGCCAAATACCCCAGTACCTAATGCATGTTGTGTTTCAGAGCTCGCTCCTGATGCGATGACTAAAGGAACAACACCACATGTAAAGGCAAGAGATGTCATGAGAATTGGACGTAAACGAAGTTTTGCAGCCTGAACGGTAGCTTCAACTAAAGTCATACCTTCTTCTTTAAGCATCTTGGCAAATTCAACAATCAAAATAGCGTTCTTGGCCGATAAACCAATGATTGTGATGAGTCCAATCTTGAAGAACACATCATTCATCATGCCTCTCGTCATAATTGCAATCACAGCACCAAAAATACCCAATGGAATAACTAAGATAACTGATAGTGGAATCGACCAACTTTCATAAAGGGCAGCGAGTACAAGAAAGATCACCAGCATAGATAGGCCCAATAAAAATGCCATCTGTGATTCTGATTGTTTTTCTTGTAGAGAGATACCAGTCCATTCATAGCCAATTCCTTTAGGAAGTTTGGCCATCATTTGCTCCATTTCACGCATGGCATCACCAGATGATGTCCCAAAGTTTGGAATACCGGCAATACTTAAAGATGGACGTCCGTTATAGCGATTATATTGTTGTGGTGCTTTATTCCATTGTGGTGTCACAACTTCTGATAACGAAACCAATTGGCCACTTGAACCTGTTACTTTGAGATTAAGAATATCTTCCAACTGCATACGTGATTTTGCATCGACTTGAACAATCACTTGTTGCATACGACCTTGGTTCGGGAAATCATTGATATACATTGACCCCATAGAGGTTGAAATAATGTCTGATACATCAGCAAAATTAACACCAAGAGCATTAAGCTTTTCACGATCGATTTTCAAGCTCACACGATTGCCTTCAGGTAAACCTTCAGCCCAAACCATATAGAGCTTTGGATTTTTAGAAGCCATTTCAATCAGCTGCTCTTTAGCTGCTATAAGAGCAGGCATACCTAAGTTGGCTTTGTCTTGTAACCGTAGACTAAAACCTGAATATGTACCCAACTCGTCAATTGGCGGAGGCAATATAGACATAACGCTACCTTCATTGCTTTTTGCCATAGCTGCGTTAAGTGAATTGACATATTCAGAGGCAGGCATTTTTCTTTCTTCAAAATCTTTTAGTGTTGAGAATGAAACCCCAACGTTTTGTCCAGAACCGCCAAAACCCCAGCCAAGAACGGAAATATTGTTTTGCACATCAGGTTTTTGATTTAGATGTCCTTCAAACTCTTTCACAATATTCTGGGTTCTTTCACGTGTTGCATCTGATGGAAGTTGGAATGTTGTTAAAAACCAACCTTGGTCTTCTTCTGGCATAAATGCTGTAGGCCAATATTTCATACCAGCAAAAGTAACAACCGTAATGACAACAAAGGCAATCATCATTGGAATAGTGTGTTTAACGATTTTGAGCAAAATGACTTCATATTTTTTAGTCACTTTATCAAAACTACGGTCAAACCATGCAAAGAACCCTTTCTTTTGATGATGACCATTGATCGGTTTTAAAATGGTGGCACAAAGTGCGGGAGTTAACACTAAAGCTAGCAAAGCGGAAAATAAAATGGATACAGACATCGTCACTGTAAATTGACGATAGATGATCCCTACAGAGCCGCTTGCAAATGCCATAGGTAAAAATACGGCTGCAAGTACTAGTGTTATCCCAATAATAGGACTAGTAATTTCTTTCATGGCTTTAGAGGTAGCCTCTTTAGGTGAGAGGCCTTCTGTTGCCATGATTCGTTCAACATTTTCTACGACGACAATGGCATCATCGACAATAATTCCGATGGCAAGCACCATACCAAACATAGTTAGTACGTTGATGGAATAGCCCATCAATAACATCACTGTAAATGTACCAAGTAAAGCAATAGGTGCTACAATCGCTGGAATTAATGTATATCGAACATTATGTAAAAATATATACATCACGATAAAAACCAGAACCATGGCTTCAAGTAATGTATGAATTACCTTTTCAATTGAGATTTTGACAAATGGAGCGGTGTCATAAGGTATATCTAGTTGCATACCTTCTGGTAAATTCTGTTTTAGTTCCTCAACCTTAGCTTTAACACCATCAGCGGTTTTTACTGCATTAGCACCAGGGCTGAGCTGGATTGCTGCTGCAGTAGCAGGTTTACCATTTTTCAAAATAGCAAAACTATAGGCTTGTGAACCCATTTCAACTTTAGCAACATCTGATAGTTTTATTGAACTACCACTTACTTTACTTTTTAAACTTATATTCTTGAACTCATCAATATTTTTAAGTTGGCCCTGTGCTGATAGGGGAATACTAATGAGTTGTCCTTTTTCAGCGGGTACATCACCTAATCGACCGGGTGCAATTTCAACATTATTACTACGTATAGCATTATTTACATCACTAATAGATAAGCCATAGGACACCAATTTATTTGGATCAACCCATATTCTCATAGCCTTTTCTGAACCAAACGATTGAACTTTACCTACGCCTTCAACACGTTTTAATTCTTCAACAGCATTCCTAACTAAATAATCACTTAAATCGACTTCAGAATGTTGTCCATTAGGTGAACTCAGACTGACCAACATTAAAAAGCCTGAAGAAGATGCTTCGACTAACAAACCTTGTTGGCGTACAGTCTGCGGCAGGCGGGCTTCAACAGTTTTAATCTTATTTTGTACATTTACCTGAGCCATATCTACATCTGTACCAGGCTTAAAGGTCGCAGTAATTTGTGCTAAACCTGATGTATCTGTTGTTGCACTATAATAAAGTAAGTTTTTTACGCCTGACATTTCCCGTTCAATTAACGTTACTACGCTATCGTTAATTGCTTTTGGCGTTGCACCAGGATAAACGGCTGTAATAACCACTTGTGGTGGAGCAACACTTGGAAAACGGGCAATAGGTAATTTAGGAATACTGAGTAATCCAAAGAGAATAATAAAAATCGCAATCACCCATGCAAATATAGGGCGGCGGATGAAGAATTGAGACATAATCATTCACCTCCTTTTGTTGTAGAGGCTTTGACTTCTGCGTTTGGAAACGTATTTTTAGGTCCTGATACTTTCCATGTAGTGATTTCAAGTTTTTGATTTGGCTGGATCCGGTCAATACCCTCGACAACAATACGGTCACCTGAATTTAAGCCTTGATTGACTGTGTAAAATTGATCATGTTGTTGACCTAATTCGATTTTGCGTAACTCAGCCATTCCTTTGCTATTCACAATATAAACTTGTGAATGTCCACTGTTGTCATATTGAATCGCTTGTTCTGGAATTAGTAAGGCATTAGGAACGGAAGAACGACTCATCTTCACTCGAACGTACATCCCTGGTAAAAGCTGACGATTTTTATTGTCAACTTCAATACGCATAGTTACGTCGCCAGTTTCAGGGTCAACATTAATATCTTCAAATAATAGTCTTGCGGTAACGTTATAAGGTTGATCTTGATTATTTAAAATTTGGACGTTGTGATCAGCATTTGCGGATAATTTACCTGCTTGTAAAGCAGCTTGTAGTTTTTCATAAGCTGTAATAGATTGTTTTACATCCACATATACTTTGTCAATTTGCTGAACCACTGCTAAAGCATTAGCATCTCCTTGCCCAACTAATGCACCTTCAGTGACAAAAGACTGACCAATACGTCCTGAAATAGGTGCTCTCACGGTTGCATATTGTAAATTAATATTTTGGCGTGTCAGGCTGGCTTTCATTTGTGAAACATCAGCTAGAGCTTGATGATATTGGGCCTGTGCATTACTAAATTCTTGTTTACTAATAGCATTACTAGGTAACAACTCTTGATAACGCTCAAGTTGGGTCTTTAATCGACTAACTTCTGATTCCGCTTTTTTCAATGCAGCTTGATTTGTTGCAACATCAGCTTGAAAGACTTCTGAATTAATCTTGTATAAGGGTTGCCCAGCTTTTACTTCACTGCCTTGTTTGAATAGTACTTTTTGAATTATTCCACCAACCTGAGGGCGAATTTCTGCTACTCGGAATGCATGTACACGAGCTGGAAGATTTTCACTGAAGTTTACTGTTTGTGGTTGAACATTTAATACACTTACTTTTGCCGAAGGTGTTTCAGTCTGAGCTGCTTCTTCAGAGCCACAGCCTTGTAAGATAAGGCCAATAGATAAAAAAAGTGGAAGTAACAGAGGCTTCTTCATATGGAAAAACTCATACAGTTTTAGATATTTACATTATTTTTAATATTTGTGTATTTATCGTTGATAAACTATGGAAAAAGTGTGGAGAATAAAAAAAATATCGATAAAATAAATAAGTTCTTAGTAAAGGATTATTTTATGTTTGATAGTTCATTCTCATTTGATTGCCGTGACAAACTAATTCTTGTTGTTGAGGATGAATATGATATTGGTGATATTATTGAACAGTATCTAAAAAAAGAAGGGATGCGTGTCATACGTGCTATGAACGGTAGACAAGCTATAGAGCTCCATTCGTCTCAACCTATTGATTTATTATTGTTAGATATTAAATTACCAGAAATAAATGGATGGGATGTTCTTAAAAAAATTCGACAAACTAATGATACCCCAGTCATCATGTTAACCGCACTTGATCAAGATATTGATAAAGTTATGGCACTCCGAATGGGCGCTGATGATTTTGTGGTAAAACCTTTTAATCCTAATGAAGTCGTAGCAAGAGTATATGCTGTATTAAGACGCAGCCAACAAAACCAGCAAGCAAAAAATAAGAATTTGCATTATAAAAATATTGAAATTCAAACGGATACTCATAGTGTATTTATTAATTTAAGTTCATCATCACCAAAGCTGAACTTAACTTTAACAGAGTATAAAATTTTAATGCTCATGATAGCACAACCACATAAGGTGTTTACTAGAGGAGAGTTGATGAGTTATTGCATGCCAGATGGTAATGCTTTAGAAAGAACTGTTGATAGTCATGTGAGTAAATTAAGAAAAAAACTTGAAGAACATGGCTTAAATCATATGCTTATTAATGTACGAGGCGTAGGCTATCGTTTGGATAATTTAAATGAAAAGTAAAAGTAAAATTAAAATTAAAATTAGTAAACAGCTAATTATTACATTCAGTATTTTGAATTTTAGTATTACTTTTTTTACTTTAACTTTTGGTTATTTAATTTATGCCATTGCCATTGAAGCGAAATTAGTTACATGGGAAAAACTTGGGCAGAACTGGCCTTATCTTCATTTATTAGACTTAGTTTGGTTACTAATAGTATTAATTATAGGATTTTTCTTATCTATTTTTTTAGGAATACGGCTTTCTCAACGATTTGTTAGACCAATTGAATCTATAGCCGTAGCAACTCAAAAAATTAGTCAAGGGGATTTAACAGCAAGAGTTGAAAACAATAAATATGTAAATGCTGAAATTTCAGAGCTTATAGATAATTTTAATGATATGGCCCATAAACTTGAAGTTTCAATAAAAAATGCTCATGTGTGGAATGCAGCGATAGCACATGAATTACGTACTCCAGTTACAATTCTTCAAGGCCGACTACAGGGTATTGTCGATAATGTATTTGAGCCTAGTCCCGCTCTAATGAAAAGTCTACTAAACCAGACTGAAGGGTTATCGTATTTGGTTGAGGATCTGAGAGTATTAAGTTTAATTGAGAATCAACAGCTTAAGTTAAATATAGAGCCAACCAATTTCCAAAAAAGCGTATCAAAAATTATTTTAATGTTTAGTGAGAAATTAGAGGAAGCTAAAATTACTATTCACTCTGAAGTATCAGATGACATAGTGTATTGTGATAGTCGCCGAATGGAACAGGTATTAATTGCTTTAGTAGATAATGCTATACGCTATGCCAATCCAGGCTTACTAAGTATTACATCATTTGTTCAACGACATATATGGACATTAATGATACAAGATGACGGGCCAGGTATTTCTATGGAATATCAAGAAGAACTATTTAAACCTTTTTTCAGGATAGAAGACTCAAGAAATAAAGCATTTGGCGGAACTGGTTTAGGGCTAGCTGTTGTTAATGCAATTATTAATGCTCATCATGGAACCATTCAGTATGAAAATAGGAATTCTAAAAGTGTATTTACTATTAGGATAAACTTCGAATAATAAAAGGCGGATTCAAGCGGCAAGTGCAACAGTATAAAAACCAGCCATAACTTCACTCGGTGTATACCAACCTAGTGTTTTTCTAGGACGATGGTTGAGTGCAAATTCTATCTGCTCTATTTGTTCGTTTGACACGTCATCAAACGATGATGATTTTGGCAGATATTGACGGATTAAACCATTCGTATTTTCATTCCTTGCTCGTTGAATAGACTTGTAAGGATCAGCAAAATACGTCTCTATGCCAACATCAGTAATTCTTTTGTGTTCGGAAAATTCTTTGCCATTATCAAATGTTACACTATAAGCATGGCTCATTTGTAAACGATCTAATGCACAAGTAATCGTTTGAGAGGATGCTCTCGTTGGCCCTAAATGAACAATATGTACATACAGGCTCTTTCGATCAACGAGAGTCAATAAAGCACCTTTATGATGTTTACCAATCACCGTGTCACCTTCGAAATCTCCTAAACGTTGTCGTTGATCAATGACCTGGTCTCGGCAGTGAATACTTGTTTTATCAATGATTTGACCCCTACGATCCGTGTTTTTGTAACCGCGTTTTCGATATTTCTTCTGATGCCTTAAGTGTAGATGAAGTTTACCGCCTTTTGATTTATCTTGATAAATGTACTGGTAAATCCACTCATGTGAAGGTACATCCAGCCAACCGCGTTGTGTTAAAGCACCTGAAATTTGTTCTGGTGACCAGTCCAAACCAATCAAATAATCAATATAAGCGAAGGCAAATGCTGTCATTGATGATGAAGGACGATACCGTCTTTGACTTGCAAATTTAGCTGCCTGTTGAGCTCTATATCCACGTTGTCCAGTATTTCTTTTTAATTCACGGTAGATGGTTGATCGTGAACGTCCTAACTCCCGAGCAAGGGAGGCGATTGAACTTTTACTTTTCAAAGTAGCATAAATTTCGTATCTTTCATCTTGAGAGAGTTGGGTGTATTTCTTCATTGTGTGCTTTCCAATTGCGAGTTGAAAAAGTCTAATGATTCTATGAATACACCTAACTTTTTCAACTGACTACAAATGTGTTGCACTTGGGATTTGAATCTGCGTGGTTCAAATCGGAACATTCCGCAAACAAGCAGTCTATCAAAAGACTATACCTGAATGATAGCGAGCCAAATCGCATACAATATCTATCATTAGACTTAATGCAATAATTAAATGATAGTATTATCATTAATCTAATAGAATTAAGATTAAATGATAGAAAT
>NZ_JACAXE010000028.1:0-49381 GCF_013391565.1 Acinetobacter sp. SwsAc6 | reverse complement strand
CTTTAAGTTCTTGGCAAATTCTTTGGCTAATGCCAGCATTGCTTCATCTTTCATGGTAAACACCTGTGTTGCCCCTAACAGCGTTGAGGGATAGTCTAAGCGTTTACACAGTTTTATTTACAGTCTCCCTTAGGGTGCTTTTTATTAGTTGAGGTTATATTGCAACTTTAGTGATCAGTAGTGTCTATTTTATATGAACTTAACATGTCATTTTTCAGTTTTTCCAGATTCTTTGATGCTTCTATCATTTCATTATTATAAATTAGATAACCACATTCATAAATTATAACTCTCTCATTCATAAGGCTTATGTCAAAACTATTATTGTCGTGATGAATTATTAGTAAAACATTGTGGCCTTCAATGGTTTTTCTTATTTTAGGAGTTATTTCATCTATAAATGATTTTCTTTGGTTTTTTAAATGATTTTCAATGATTCCAATCATGTCTTCTTTATTTGGAACATCTAATAGGATTTTATGTAAATTTTGTGATTTATCAGATATTAATTTCTGAAATTTTATTTCGAAACAATTTGTAATATCAATATGAATCACACCATTATATTCAGGTTTTTCTTTTTTAAAATTATTTATTTGCTTAAGTGCTTCAGTTACTCTAGTTAAAACTTGATCTTTGGAGTGAATTTTTTTACATTCTATTGCTATTTTATCTTTATGTATAAGGATGTCGGTATTATTTGAAAGATCTACTTTATACCCAATTTTTTCATAAAAAGAAGCTGTAGATAGTTCAAATACAAAGTTTCTTGAAGCATCGTTTTTATAAGTGTTTTCTGTATCAAAAAAATATGTATTACCATATATTGATTTATAAAGTGTAGATTTAAAATTTTTTGAATTTTGATCTTTTAAATAATTATGAATTTTAATAATTTTATTTACTTCAGAAACAGTATGAATGAAGAAGTATAAATCATCACAAAAACGACCACGTACTTTTCTTTCATAACTATTTAAGACTTTTTTATAATCTCTTATACGGCCATCAATTTTTAATTTAAATTCATTTTCAATCCATGAACATGCATTTTCAAATTGAGTAATAAAATCGAATAAAAACCCTAATCCTTTGTACGGGGCTACATTTATAAAATCTACATTTATAAATTTATTTGAAGATGTAAGCATTTTATCTCTTTAAAGTTAATTTTTGGGAATACTATTATTAGCATAGGCTTATTAAGAATAAATTCTAGGTACTTTTATTAATCCCTAAAACTTTCACTTCTAGGAATAGAATACCAGTAACGTATCTTTTTCCCATCATTCAAAGTTTCAATATTGATTAGTTGATACTGAGGATTTCTATAAAAAACATCTGAAATCATTCTTTCAACACGTGCAGTCCGTTCATGAAGAGGTTCTTTTGGATAGTCTTCAATACAATTCATGTCTTGGAAATAAATAGAACGGCCAGAGTCTGATTTGGTATTTAATAATGCTTGCTCCAAGATGTTAACGATCTCACCATTCATTGTTCTATTATTTGATTTAGATCTTTCTTCTAGAATAGATTTCAATTCTTGCGATAGCCGTATTTTTAGCTGTGCATCTTCAGTCATTGTATGAGCTCCATTTGTCGATAGAAAGTAATTTAACAGATTGACATGTGAACCACAATGGTTTAATTTTGGTTTAAATATGAACCAAATATTCCATAACCTCAGATTGAGGGTGTGGAAGATTAAGAAGTTCAAAACAAAAAAAAGCCCCTACAACTTGGCGGAAGGAGGGGCTTTCTATCTAAACCCTGCAAGGAGATTAGACATGAACAGTCTATCATTTAATGACATGAATTTTAATCCAGTTAATCAAAATGATGATCAAATTTGGATAACATCATCTGAACTAGCTAGAATGCTTGGATATTCACGACTAGATAAAGTAACTCAAATCTTTAATCGTAAAGCTGATGAATTTACATCTAAAATGACTAGAGTTATTGAAAACCCCTCTAACGTCAATTTGACGTTACGGATATTTTCTTTACGTGGAGCTCATTTAATAGCAGTATTTGCCCGCACACCAGTTGCTAAAGAATTCCGCAAATGGGTACTCGACGTATTGGACAAAGAATCACTGCAACAGCAAATCGACACTCGAGTAAAAATTAACGCAGAACAACAGGTAGAGCTAAAAGAAATCGTCGACCGACGTGCCCAAGGCGAACGCAGACTTCATGCAGAAATGTGGTCACGTCACAATAAACACTTCCGCATCACACGTTATAGCGACCTGCTGGCCATTCATTTCCAAGATGCAGTGAATTACCTAGAAACACTAGATGTTAAGTCAAAAGGGAGTATCTATATAGATGAAAAACAATCCCTAGAAACGCTGTGCGTACATGCTCGTTTCTTTCAAGCATGGTGGAACACACATAGTCCAGCATTGGCCAAACTCAATCCATTACTGGTGACTATGCTTAACGACAATATGTTCTCTATGAGTAATGCTATATCAGACGTGAGTAAAAAATGCGGATTCACCATGCCAAACTATGATTACGACCACATGTTTGAACTCAAAACACTTCCGCATGAGCGATACAGATTGCTTAAGTAAATTAGACCGCCTTCGGGCGGTTTTTTCATACATAAAAGGATAAATTTAGAACAAAGAATCTATCTTGATCTTTCACAACTCAAATTACATTGAATGATGTGTCATAATTGCTAAAATACTCAACACTCAAAAACTCAGTTTTTCTAAAGTTTTGATAAAATTTTGATAGGCATTTTTTTATCTTTTGAAAAACAGTAATTTACCAGCGGAAAATTTTAATGTTTGATATTTATTTAACAGATGTCCAAAAGAAAGTTCAATTTAAGGATTATCCTGGTGAGCATCCTGTTAAATTTGTTTTAAATTTCAAGAAAATTTTTCCAAGTGTTATGGAGCTTATGCTGCCAGTATTACCTGAAAATGAAAACTTGGAAGAAATGTCTTGGGAGTCGACAACTGCTGACTTTGAAACCTTTAAATTATTGTTGAGTGGTTGGGGTGTTATTGAATTACGTTTAAATGCGATAGCTCAATACAAAGACCGTAAATATGCAGACAATCTTGTGAAGCAAGCACAGCAAAAGCGCAAAGATTTTTCTAAATCACAACCCATGTTGTCGACAGTTGAACTTGATTACTTGTTTATGCATGAAGTACACGGTTTGATTGATGCAGAACTTGTAGAGCTAGGCGAAAAATTCTACCTTCCAACACTGCGTGATCTGTGGAAAAATAAAGTTTCAGCGAAAGTATTACAAGCAAATTTCTAAACATTGTATTTTGCATTGATATGTACTGAAGTGATTTTACGAATTTTAAAAAGCCCCTCAATAATGGAGGGGCTTTTTTTATGCGTATATCAGATTTATGTATTTAATTATTAGAAAACGTGCATATAAATTTTAACAACTGGTTAAAAATTTGCCAAATTTTAATGGTAAATGGAATTGTTTTTGCATAATGTTAAGACCAACAATGCGCAGTTGAGCTGAGCCTTTCATGACATTTAATGAATATTGGCTTGCTTAACGTTTAAATATGTTCAAAAGGAAAAAATAGATGTCAAATCAGTTTTTAGATCTAATTACAAAACGTCGTACTATCTATGCAATTGGCAAAAATGTAGTGCAAACACCTGAATATTTAACTGATTTGATTCAAAACACTATCAAGCAAAGCCCATCTTCATTTAATTCACAGTCCTCACGTGCAGTGATTCTATTGAATGCACAACATGAAAAATTTTGGGGCTTTGTTGCAGACGCATTAAAAGCCTATGCAAAAGACGAAGAAAGTGCAGCAAAAACAACAGCAAAAATGGCAACTTTTGCTGCAGGCGTAGGCACAGTTTTATTTTTTGAAGATGTAGAGACCGTACAAGGTTTACAAACACAGTTTCCATCTTATGCAGAAAACTTCCCAATTTGGGCGGAACATTCAACTGCCATTGCACAATTTGCGGTATGGACAGCCTTACATACAGAAGGTTTAGGTGCATCTTTGCAGCATTACAACCCAATTGTAGATGAACAAGTTCATGCAGAATGGGGTATTCCTAGCAATTGGAAATTACGTGCACAATTGGTATTTGGTTCTGTGGAAGGTGAAGCCAAAGATAAAGGCTATATTGATGATGCAACACGCTTCAAAGTGTTTCAATAAATCAATTTTGAACAAGCACACAATGTCGTTTTAAAAAATCCCCCATGAGCTGGGGGATTTTTTATGTAAAAAGGTTAGTGCTTTGCTTATGTCCGCAATATTTAAAAATCAAAGTGTCATAGTGTGGTTAAGCGATCAGTGGTTTAGTGTGCTGATGTCGACCATAAACGAAATAGTAAACCACAATACATGCAAAGGCAGCATAAGCACTATAAAGATACAGTTGTGAATAGCCTAAGTGTTCGAGTAATTTTCCAAGAAAATATGGTCCAAAGCCTAAACCAGCATCCAAGAAAATAAAGAATGTTGAGGTAGCAAATCCTATGCGTTCAATACTACAGCTTTTCACCGCAATTGTTTGGCAAATAGATTGAATATTGCCATAACCAAAGCCAAGCAAGGCGGCACAAAGTAATAACATCCATGCGCTATGAGTGAAGCTTAATATCAATAATGCGCTCCCCATAATTATAAATGCAGGATACATAATCACATTTGCACCTTTGCGATCCATCATTGGCCCGGTAATCGGACGTGAAATTAAAATGGCAATGGCATACATTAAAAAGAAGAAAGATGCGGCTTCGACTAAATTAATTTCATTGGCATAAAAGTGAATAAATGACAGTACCCCTGAATAACAGATAGAGGCTAAAAGCATCACAAAGGAAATAGGAAGGGCTTTGGGCTCAACAAAACGTGAAATAAGACTTTTTTGTCCACTGCTTGCTTGAAGCTCACTTATTTTAGAGATGTGAGTAGGCGTTATATTGGGTACTTGAATACACAGCGCAACGACGAGACAGCTCAGTGCGATTACACTTGAAACCATAAAAATGGCGTGGTAACCAATGTTCAGCATCATCCAAATCGCAAGAAAGGGACCAATGGCCGTACCTAAAGTACTGCTCATGCTGTAATAACCAATACCTTCGCCACGGCGTGTTGCTGGCAGTATTTGTGCGATGATAGTTCCTAATACTGAAGATGCAATCCCCATCATGAAGCCATGCATAAAACGCACGAAAAGCAACATGCCAATGTCAAAACGAATAAAGTACAGGCAAGAAAACAGTAAAAATCCAGTTAAGCCAACGAGCAAGCTAAACTTACGTCCAAACCGTTCCAGAAACTGTCCAACCAATAAACGTCCAACCAAAGTGCCGACAATAAACAGCCCAGAGACTAAACCTGCTTGAGCAGTACTCGCACCTAACTCAGCTACAGCATAGCCAACAATGACCACTACCAACAGATAAAATGTAAGGACCAATTGAAAGTTGATAGCACTCACTAAAATAAAATTTTTGGTCCATAAAGGCGCTGAATTAGGCATGATTATTTCCCGATTTTTTTGCTGAGAGTTGATCAATCAAAGTATTTAAAAGCGCAGTGCTGAGCACAACGTCTTTTTGGTCAAATTGTTGAATCATGCTCTGTTCAAAGTCATTAATAACATTGGCACAAGTTTGATATAGCTGCAGACCTGCATCACTGAGTGCTATTTTCTTTTGACGTTTATCTTGGGTTGCTAGCTGTGTGAGGATGCCCAATTGACTCAGTATAAGCGTACGTTTAGTAATAGATGGCTTAGAGACATTGAGATAATTTGCAATGTCTATCGAAGTGCAACTTTGCTTTTCATGTATAACGAACATGACTTGCCACAGTGAATAATTCAGCTGGTAGGGTAATAAAAGGGTGTTGATTTCATCACAAATCATGCGCGATGAACGCAGTAGGGAAGTGCGGAAACCTAAACGAGAATTTATTTTGGTTAACTAGGGTAACTAAATTAATGAAACTTTACGCCGATCAAGTTTAATATTCAAGCTTTAAAATAAGGCCGTTTTATCTAAAAATGAATGTAGTGCGTATGACTATGTTTATCGGTACGCAAGCTCATAGAATGGTGAATCGAGGTTTTTACTTAGGAATAAAACGGTTTAATTTATATTTTAAATCCAAATCTTATTGTGGAAGTGCAAAAACTCCTATTCACTAGAAGCTGGACTTTTTAAATAATGCATCACGAAATAAATCTTGCTTAAATATAAATGTGATTTTGAGATCCAGCCGCTATTTGTCACGAAAAAAGCAGTATAAAAACTGCTTTTTCATGCATATATGATGTGGGCTAAAAAGGGTAGGGCTTTATTTAGTTTGTTTTCTATATGTGCTTGGGCGCATCGCATTCGGATTTTTCCAAAGGCCTTTTTTCTGTTTTTTTGCTTGTTGTTGCAGAGCGAGCCATTGCTGTTTTTGGCTAGGATTACGAATATATTCTTCATATACCCATGCGCCACCACGTTTAACCAACTCTTGGTTAATATTTCTACCATATCGACGGATAAATCCGACACAACGTCCGTAACGGTCAACATCTGTAATTTCAACGCGGACTAACTTGCGGTACACCATTTTTTTCACCATTTGCTGTGACTCTTTACCAAAACTTTGTTTGGATTCAGGGGCATCAACAAATGCAAAACGCAATTTAGTTTCAGAACGGCGTAAGTTAAATCGTGTGCAGGTGAGGGTATCCCCATCACTGACATGCACAACTCTGCACCAATAGCGTTTACCTTTTTTAAAAGGTGTAAATAGTTCTGAAAGAAAAACTGAGAGCTTACGAAGCAGGTAAAGCAAGATCAGGCACAGCACCATGCCTAAAGCAATCAGCCAGCCTGAAGATAATTGAGAAAGCATCATAAATGGGAGATATACGCAGGACAAATATAGCGAAACAGCAGCGCTAAAACTGAAGTAAATTATAAATGAAAGCGCAGTTTTATAATGCTCAATTATTCACCTAACAATAATTAAAACAATAGATTAGAAAACATTCATCACAATAAAAGCGCAGATTATCCAAACGTATGAATACTTCATGCAGATATAAATAGCCTAAGCAGAATTTATTTCTAATTAAAATAGCCTAAGCAAAAATTTTAAAAATTTCCCCACGTAAAAAATTATGCCGAGCATTCATTTCAACATCTTTATGCCAAAAAATTCCTAGGCTCATTAAAGGCAGTTCAACAGGCACTTCAAAAATATTCAAGCAAGGATGTATTTGTAAATGTGAAAGAATATTTTGAGGAATGGTTAACACAGCCTGTGGCTGCATTTCCAAAATTTGCAGGGCAGTTGAATAATGCTGACAACGTAAACGAATATTGCGAGATAAATGCTTACGGTTCAAAAAAATATCTTCAACCAAAGTGCCTGTACGTCTAGAAGAAACACCAATATGTTCGGCGGAGATGTATTCCGCTTTGTTCATGCTGAGTTGCTGTGAGCATGCAACAAAATGATCTTGCTGTAAGCTGTGAAACTGAATTTTATCACCAAAATTTTGTTCTAAATCAATCACAAAATCGACTTGCTGAGAAGCCAAGTCTGCCACAATGTTTTTACGGTCTAATTTAATACTTGAGAACTGAATATTAAATTGGCTCTGCTGGAAATGTGCAACAAGCTTAGGAAAAATCAATGGTTCAATTTCATCATGTACGGCGATTTTTAAAGTTTGTAATTGGCTTGAATCAAATTTTTGATTTTGATTGGAGATTTTTTGAATACAAAAAAGCGCATCTTTGATATCTGGATAAATCTGCTCAGCAAAAGGTGTGGGCAACATTTTACTGCCAGTACGAACAAATAAATCATCTTTTAAATGTGTTCTAAGGCGTTGCAAAGCATGGCTGGCTGCAGATTGCGTAATACAAATCAGTTGTGCTGCTTTAGATATATTTTGTTGCTCGTAAATCGCTACAAATAAAGGATATAAATTCATATCAATACGATAAAAAGAACTCATATCAATGGTATTTTTACTATGCACTGTATTCATATTTTGCTATGGAATTAAATCATTTTGTTCATAATAGAATTCGCGGTATGTTGTTGTAAAGAGTAATACATAATATTGAAAGGGATCATGCCATGTTTGAACTGTCAGCACGTGCACAAGACTATGTAGAAAGAACTAAACGTTTTATTAAAGATGAAATTGAGCCTGTTGAAACTGAGTTTTGGGCAGAAGTTCATGAACTGAACCAAGGTGGTGATTGGACCAAATGGCAATGGCCAGCACAGTTAGAGGTTTTAAAAAATAAAGCCAAAGTTGCAGGTTTATGGAATATGTTTTTACCTTGTCCTGAACTTGGACAAGGTTTATCTGTGCAAGAATATGCACATATCGCAGAACTTTCAGGCCGTAGCTTGCTTGCACCTATTGTATTTAACTGTAATGCACCAGACAGTGGCAATATGGAAGTGATTTGGCGCTATGGTACAGAAGAACAAAAGCAGCAGTGGTTAACTCCATTGCTTGACGGAAAAATCCGTTCGGTATTTTGTATGACAGAGCCTGCAGTTGCTTCAAGCGATGCCACTAATATGCAAGCCACGGCTGTCGTTGAAGGCGATGAAATTGTGTTAAATGGCCGTAAATGGTGGTCTTCAGGTTTAGGTGATCCAAATGCCAAAATCATTATCTTTATGGCGCATACACCAGATGAAAGTAAAGATCGTCATCATCAGCATTCTATGGTTTTAGTTCCAATTGATACGGCGGGTGTAAAAATTGAACGTATGTTACCTGTATTAGGTGACTACGATGCTCCACATGGGCATGGTGAAATTAGCTTCACAAATGTGCGTGTACCTGTAGCAAACTTTATTGGTGGTGCAGGTCAAGGTTTTGAAATTGCACAAGGTCGTTTAGGTCCTGGCCGTATTCATCACTGTATGCGTTGTATTGGTGCTGCCGAAAAATCATTAGAATTGATGATTGACCGAGGTATGAGTCGAACTGCTTTTGGTAAAGAAATTTTAAAGCTGGGTGGTAATTTAGAACGTGTAGCAGAAGCCCGTGTTGCGATTGATCAAGCGCGTTTGCTGACTCTATATGCTGCATATAAAATGGATACGATGGGTAACATGGCAGCCCTAACTGAAATTTCTGCAATTAAAGTAGTTGCACCAAGTGTATTGGAAAAAGTAGTCGATATGGCCATGCAAATTCACGGTGGTGCTGGCGTTTCACGTGATACACCACTTACAGGTTTCTTTGCACAAGCACGTTCACTGCGTTTGGCCGATGGTCCAGATGAAGTGCATAAAGGCATGATTGCAAAATTAGAATTGGCTAAACGTGGTTATAGTAGCCGTCGTAAAAAATAATCAAATTTGTATGCAACAAATAGCATGGCAGCCTCGTGTTGACCATGCTATAAACAGTTCTAAAATAAATTTTTAGCTTGTAATAGATTCAAAATTAGGAAGAAAAATCATGTCAGTGATTGATGTAGGTGGTTCGGTTCGCGAGGGAGAAGAGCTGGATGTACGTGCCGTAGGCAATTGGCTGATTGAGCATGGTGCAGAAATTTCTGGTCCAGTTGAAGTTACTCAATATTCGGGTGGTGCTTCAAATTGGACCTATCGTTTAAAGTATAGTAATGAAGATTTAATTTTACGCCGTCCTCCAAAGGGAACCAAAGCCAAGTCTGCACATGACATGGCGCGTGAATATCATGTACAAAGAGCCTTATCTGAGTTTTATCCTGTACTCCCTGAAATGGTTGCGCTTTGTCAGGATGAATCAGTCATTGGTTGTGACTTCTATGTGATGAAGCGCGTAGAAGGGATTATTCCACGTGCAAATTTACCCAAAGAATTAAACTTTGATGAAAGCCAAGTTCGGGAATTATGCATTAATGTGATTGATAAACTCATTGAGCTACATCAAGTGCCTTATCAAGGCACAGATTTAGAAAAAATAGGCAAGGGCGACGGATACTGTCGTCGGCAAGTTGAAGGTTGGGATGCGCGCTATGAAAAAGCCAAAACCTTAAATGTTCCTTCTTTTAAATACGTCCGTAATTGGCTTAAAGACAATATTCCAGCTGACTCTAAAACTTGTGTGATTCATAACGACTGGCGTTTTGATAATGTGATTTTAGATCCAAATAATCCTACCCAAGTGATTGGAGTATTAGATTGGGAAATGGCAACACTTGGTGATCCATTGATGGACTTGGGTTCAGCATTGGCATATTGGGTTGAAAATGGCGATAACGCGATTTTTAAAGCGACACGCCGTCAACCGACAAATCTTAAAGGAATGTTTAGCCGTAAAGAAGTTGTTGAATATTATTTAGAAAAAACTGGGCTAAAAACAGACAATTGGACCTTTTATGAAGTGTTCGGTATTTTCCGTTTGGCTGTGATTGCACAGCAAATTTATTACCGTTACTACCATAAACAGACCAATAATCCTGCATTTAAAGATTTTTGGATTGTGATTCACGCTTTGCATATTCGTGCACTAAAACTCATTGGAGTCCAAAAAATTGAAGCCAATGAAGTCGCGCAAAAGTACATTGAAAAAATGAAGGAATTTTTAGGGAAATGACCACGCTTTATTTAATCCGTCATGGGCAAGCCTCTTTTGGTGCTGAAAGCTATGACAAGCTTTCTCCTAATGGCGAGCAACAAGCTATTGTACTTGGGCATTATTTTAATGACATTTTAAAAGAAGCACCGCAAGTTATTGCAGGCTCAATGCAACGTCATCAGCAAACTGCACAACTTTGTTTAGATGAATGTTTCCCTGAAAGTGACATCATTACGGATTCATCGTGGAATGAATTTAATCATCAGCAAGTATTTGCACAGTATGAGCCACGATTTAATCAACCGCATTTATTAAAAGAAGATGTTTCTAAGCATGAAAACCCGCGTGCTTATTTATCTAAAATATTTGAAGGCGCCATTGATCGTTGGACAGGCGGTGAATTTCATCATGAATATGATGAATCTTGGCCACAATTTAAAAATCGCGTCGAAACAGCTTTAGAAAACTTGTGCAATCAATTGGCTGAAACCAAACCGCGCTATGCAGTTGTTTTTACATCTGGAGGGGTAATTTCAGTCGCCGTCGGCAAAATTTTAGGGCTGAGTCCAGAAAAAACATTTGCACTCAATTGGGCCATTGCCAACACCAGTATAACGACGCTGCGTTTGGTTGGAAATGAACCGCAATTACTCAGTTTAAATGAACATCATTTTATAAAAACAGTTGATCCCAACTTATTGACTTGGATCTAAATTAAGCAAAGGAACTATCATGGCGAAAACAATTTTAATTACAGGTGCAAGCTCAGGGATTGGTGCTGGTATGGCACGCGAGTTTGCACAAAAAGGCTATAACTTAGCTATTTGTGCACGTCGTTTAGAGCGTCTTGAAACGCTCAAACAAGAATTGGAAAGCCAATATGGCATCAAAGTGATTGCAAAAACACTCGATGTCACAAATTACGACCAAGTTTTTGAAGTATTTCGTGCCTTTAAAGCCGATTTTGGCACTATTGACCGTGTCATTGTCAATGCAGGCGTTGGGGAAGGCCGTCGAATTGGTAAAGGAAATTTTGAAGTCAACCGTGCAACAGTAGAAACCAATTTTATTTCTGCATTAGCCCAGTGTGAAGCTGCCGTTGAAATTTTCCGTGCGCAAAATTCAGGGCATTTAGTTGTTATATCTTCAATGAGCGCTATGCGCGGCATGCCTAAACATTTAACCGCATACGGCGCAAGTAAGGCAGGTGTGGCTGCTTTGGCTGAAGGTATTCGTGCAGAGTTGATTGATACACCAATTAAAGTAACCACTATTTTCCCTGGTTATATTCGTACTGAAATTAATGAAGGTGCGAAAAAGTTACCCTTTGAAGTTGATGAAAAAACCGGTTCACGCTTATTAGCTGCTGAAATTGAAAAAGCGCCAGTTAAAGCTTATGTACCAAAATGGCCTTGGCTACCATTAGGTTTAGCAATGAAAGTTTTGCCACTGAAAATTGTGAACAAGCTAGGCTAAGCGTTCACAATAAATTTCAGAATAAAAAGCACCTTTAGAGGTGCTTTTTTTATCTATTCATCAATAATCTAAATAACTGACACAAGTGTAAAATTCAAATGAATGGCACAAACACAAGATTCGGATTTTTTCTTCATGCAGAATATGTTGTTATACCAATATGAGGCGAGACGAAGAGATCAACTTTATGAATCATGAATATGAAACTGCACAAATAGATCAATATGATCGTATTGCAGATGCAATTCGCTATATTCATCAACATTTTCAAGAGCAACCCAGTTTAGAACAGATTGCTTCTGCGGTGCACGTGAGTCCTATTCATTTTCAAAAACAATTTAAACATTGGGTGGGAGTCAGCCCGAAAAAATTTTTGCAATATATTAGTGTAGAACACGCCAAAAGCGTCTTAAAAAATTACTCTCTTACAGAAACTGTGTATGACACGGGATTATCTAGCCCTAGTCGTTTACATGACTTATTTATTCAAATTGAAGGGATGACGCCTGCTGAGTACAAAAAACAGGCCCAAAATTTAGTCATTCACTATCAATTTTCTGCCACACCATTTGGTGAAGTGCTCATCGCATCGACACACAAAGGTGTGTGCTGGATGGCATTTGAGTCGGATCAAAATTTGGCAGTCTCAAATCTTCAGCAATCTTTTCCGAAGGCCACCTTTCTTGCGCAGTCTGATCAGTTTCAACGTGATGCTTTGGCCATATTTGCAAAAGATCAGAGTTTGGCGCAAATTAAACTGCATTTAAAAGGTACGCCATTTCAGCTTAAAGTTTGGGCGAGTTTGCTTAAAATTCCGATGGGGCACTTAAGCACCTATGGTGATATTGCGCAACAGATTCAACAACCAACAGCCAGTCGCGCAGTAGGTACAGCAATTGGACGCAATCCAATTGCGTTTTTAATTCCATGTCATCGGGTTATTCGTGCGACAGGAGTGATTGGGGAATACCGATGGGGCGCACCACGTAAAACTGCAATCATTGGTTGGGAAGGGGTTAAAACCCATGAAAAATCTGAATGAAAACTTACATCCTACCAGTCAAGCAGAATTTGATTTTGACTCAAATTTAGCACCTATACAGCCCAATAATTTATTACCTTATGATGGTTGTGTTGAGTATCTCGGTAAAATTTTGACGCCTAAATGTGCAGATGAATATTTTAATCAATTATTCGAAGACATTTGTTGGCAACATGACCAAGCCATGATTTTTGGCCGATGCATACAGACTAAACGTAAAGTCGCTTGGTATGGTAATCAGCAATATTCTTATACCTATTCAGGTATTGAGAAAAAAGCCATGTTGTGGACGCCTGTTCTTTTAGAGCTCAAGGCTATTGTAGAAGCGCAGTGTGCTGAACAGTTTAATTCATGTTTATTAAATTTATATCATGATGGTAGTCAAGGTATGGCGTGGCATAGTGATGGTGAAAAAGATTTAAAACCGCAGGGAACTATAGCATCACTCAGCCTTGGTGCATCTCGTCGCTTTTTGTTTAAACACAAAGTCAGCCATGAAAAAATTGAAATTCAATTAATGCATGGCAGTTTGCTTTTAATGAAAGGTTGTACACAAAGTCATTGGCTCCATCATTTACCCACGACTAAACGTAATTTAGGTGCAAGAATTAACTTAACTTTTCGAAATATTGTGAAAAATGTGCCATCACAATTTAACTAAGTTTATTTTATTGTTATCTCAAAGAAGTATGATTAAGAGAGTAAATGACAGAAAAACACCCGAAATTACTAGAAACTGAATGCTGAGTTTTATTTGCTTTGGCTGTATAAATAGGCACTTATGTCATAATAGATCACAAAACTTACCCATCACTTTTTGATATAGGCCTTTATTATGTTTCTACGTGTAGCGACTTTAGCTTTGCTCCCAGCAATTGTAGTACAAGGGCTAAGTGTTAAAAAAAATACACCCCGCTTACCCGAAGCAACAGGCGATCGCCAAGGGCAGCAAGGTTCAGGCCCTATATTGTCACTATTAATTGTTGGTGATTCTGCGGCTGCAGGTGTAGGCGTAGAAACACAGCAGGATGCCTTATTGGGTGCCATTTTACAAAAATTGGATAAACATTTTACTGTGCATTGGTGTTTACAGGCTAAATCTGGCGATAGCAGCACTAAAATTATGCAAAATATAAATACTTTGCCAAGTACTCCTTACGATGTCGTAATTACATCTGTCGGCGTAAATGATGTTACTCAATTCATGGGTGCAAAAAATTGGATTGCCAAACAAAAACAACTTTATACATTAATTGAATCAAAATTTAGCCCTAAATTAGTGGTCGCAACAGGCGTACCACCAATGAATGAGTTTCCGGCACTTCCCAATCCATTAGGCTGGTTGTTTGGTCAATATGCAGCTCAAATGAATCAAAAGTTGAGAGCTTTCGTTAAACTGCATTCTAATATGCAGTTAATTGAATATGATTTGGCGCAATATAAAATGCTCAATTTGAGTATGGCTGAAGATGGCTTTCACCCCAGCAAAGAGGTCTACCAGATTTGGGGTTCCCAAGTTGCAGAAAAAATTCGTCAAGCGCTTTAATATAAACTTCTTATTTATGTATTTATCTCACCTATGTCTGATTCTGAACCTTGTATAGAAACGCATCCGCTTGAACCTTTTTTGCCAAAAAATGCAAAATTGTTGATGCTTGGTAGTTTTCCGCCACCTGAAAATCGCTGGAAAATGGACTTTTATTACCCAAACTTCCAAAACGATATGTGGAAAATATTTGGCTTATGTTTTTTTCAGGACAAAAACTATTTTTTGAATGTTGAAAATAAAACGTTTCAAGAACAAAAAATCCGAGATTTTTTAACTGAAATAGGGATTGGTATTTTTGATACGGCATATCAAGTGATCCGATTAAAAGGCAATGCATCTGATAAATTTCTGCAAATCCATCAAACATCTGATATTAAAAATATGTTGGAACAGATGCCTCATTGCCAAAGCATTATGACTACGGGTGATAAAGCAACAGATACATTAATGCTCTCTATGCCTGCAGGGACTAAAAAACCGCAAATTGGCCAAGCGATTGATACTTTTTTTGCAGATCGGCCTATTAGATTATATAGAATGCCATCTTCCTCCAGAGCATATCCACTAGCGCTAGAAAAGAAGGCAAAAGCATATAACCAGCTTTTTAAAGAGATTGGTTTTATATAATCTTTTATCAACTAAAGTAACTATTGGAAATAAACAAACTATTAGTAAGTTTTGGGTGCGTACAGATCTAAATGGAATGATGTTCAGGGCATCATTTGGGGATATTCAACCCATTTATGGGCATGGACTTGAAAATCACGTACTTGGTTAAAGTCATTCCAAATTAATTTACTGCCTTTCGTCCACTTCAGCATGCGGATACGCTGCTGTACCAAATGTAATTCTTCAGTCGTTGCAGGCCTTTTTTCACCAATAGTCACGTATAAACGTACACCTGGATAATCTAAAAATTGCCCCTTCAGCAAAGAACTTAACCAAAATAATTTGCTGCTATTAATTGCTTGGATGCAGACTTTGGGATTCACTGCTAAGTTTTGACCTAAGCTTTCAGCATAGCTATCGAAGAAAAAGCCTGAAAATTCTGTTTCATGCAAAAAAAGCGTACCGATAGGGGTAATATTCGGTTGCATAGCTACATCAACACTTGCAATTGAACAATGCATGGCTGCACGTTGAGCATTTGAAAAAACCGTTCTTATTTTTTGCCAAGTTTGTGGATTCATTCTATTTCCTTTTTATTATTTAGATTTTTTTTCTTTTGTTTGGAGTTGCAAACGCTATTTGCCTATGCGCTTAACTGTATCAAATTTTTAAGAAAAATTTTGACTGAACAATAGAAATGTATTGGTCAGTCATCCCGTTGTTTTTGAGTAAAACATAGCGTGTGATTTTTTATGCGTACTTTTTGGCCATTACCACACAGCTGACCACAGCTAGAGATACCGTAATCATGAGCAGGCTAATTTGCTCATTTAATAGTACGGCGCAAAGCATCAGGCCGATAAAAGGTTGAATCAGCTGAATTTGGCCAATTTTGGCAATACCACCTAACGCTAAACCCTTGTACCAAAAGAAAAATCCAATCAGCATGCTAAAAATAGAAACATAGGCCAAGCCTATATAGGCAGATGCTGGTATCTGTTGAAAATTATGAGGCCAATACACAAAAAACATTGGAAGCATAAGGGGTAAGGCGATAATGAGCGCCCAGCAAATCACTTGCCATCCGCCTAAAGTCCGAGACAGCACACCACCTTCTGCATAACCCAAACCGCAAAGCAGTACGGCAATAATCATATAGAGATCGCTGAGTGTCAGACCATGCATGCCAGACTGTTGTAGCATAAAGAAAATCACCAAAGCGCTACCAGCGCCTGCATAGAGCCAAAAGGTCAACTGCGGTATTTCTTTTGCACGAAGTACAGCAAAAAATGCAGTTGCTAAGGGCAGTAAAGCCACAAAAATGAGTGAATTGGCTGCTGTTTGAGTTTGCAAAGCAAGCGCAGTAAATAGCGGAAAACCAATGACGACACCAATCGATACAATGCACAAAGATTTAATTTGCTGGGTAGATGGTTTGGGCTGTTTAAGCACATACAATAAAATAAATGCCAGAAGTGCAGCGATGCAAGCACGTGCACCGGTCAGAAATTCAGGGCTGAAACCTTGTACAGCAACACGTGTTGCCGGCATTGAGCCTGCAAAAATAGCGACACCAATGAAGCCATGTAGCCAGCCTGTTTGAATGTTTTGAATCCTGAAGTTCATTTTCGCTCTTTTCATCTTTTAGTTAAGTAAGTGAGTAAAATGTAAATCATGGCATGACGATAAAACACATACAGTCCAGTACAATTTTAAATAACTGTTATGCTAAAAATACCCATACAATTTGCATTGAAGCGCATATTTTTATAATTTTAGCGCATTGGTGAGTATTGAAAAAATTGAATATTGGGCATGCAGCATGACAAAAATTGAATGGGCAATGGGGCAGATCAAGCTGCTAATTGAGCAAAAAAAATTGCTTGAAGGCAGCCGTGTGCCTTCAGTCCGTCAATATTCGAAACAGCTAGGTTGCTCGGTTTCAACTATTGTGGAGGCTTATGCGAGGCTTGTGAGTACAGGAGTGTTGGAATCACGCGTAGGTGCGGGCTACTATGTGCGCAAAAACTCGAACACAAACTCGTTATTGGCAGAACTTACAATTGAGTATAGCCGAGAAGTAGACCCGCTCTGGATTTCACGGCAGTCTTTAGATGCACATGACAATATGCTTAAACCCGGCTGTGGTTGGCTTCCTAAAGAATGGCTGCCTGAGCAAACACTTCGTAAAGCACTTAAACTGGTCGCGAAATCTGAAAGCCATTTTTTATTAGATTATTCTACGCCACACGGCCATGCCGATTTACGGCGCTATATTGCGCGTAAGCGTGAGGCTTATGATGTGCATTTAAATCTGCAACAGATTTTGATTAGTGATTCTGCAACGCATTCTATTGATTTAATTTTCAGAAACTTATTACAAGCGGGTGATTACATCATTATTGATGACCCGTGTTATTTTAATTTTAGAGCTTTAGCAAAAGCGCACAGGCTCAATTGTATTGCTGTGCCTTTTGGCAAGTATGGCCCAGAGATTGAAGCATTCAAACACGCATTGCAATTTCAGCCTAAACTGTATTTAACCAATTCGGGTATTCATAACCCAACAGGTGCAACGCTTTCAATGCAAACTGCCTTCGAGATTGCAAAATTGGCAGAACAAAATGGCTTAATGATTGTTGAAGATGATATTTTTGCTGAATTGGAATATTTTCATGCACCGCGCTATTTGACCTTGTTGGGTTTAAAACAGGTGATACAGATTGGCAGTTTTACCAAAACCCTCTCTGCAGCCGTGCGCTGCGGTTATATTATTGCGCAAGAGGCCATGATTGATCAGCTCATCGACCTCAACATTGCGACGCATTTCAATACCAGTCATTTGAATGCTGAAATTATTTATCAGACACTGACGGACAGCAGTTATATCCGGCATATTGAATGGATTAAAAAGCAGCTGCAAAAACACATGATGGCAACGGTCAAGCAATTAGCAGCATTGGATATACATCCTGTCGCAATGCCCAAAGCAGGAATGTTCCTTTGGTGTCAGTTGCCTGCGCATATAGATGCAGCTGAACTGTCTAAAAGCTGTCTGGCCAACGGTATTATTCTTGCTCCGGGCAATTCATTTAGCCAAGCGAAAAATGCACACCAGTTTATGCGTTTTAATGTTGCGCAGTGTATAGACAAAAAAGTCTACGATGTTTTGGCCGCATGTTTGAATTCACAAAAAATATTGCATGCGGGTTAAAGTGATGCAATCTAAAAAATCTTTAAGATATAAATTTTAGATTCGACAGAACAAAATGAAATGACAGTGCAAAAAATGCATGATCAGCCGTCATATTCAACATAATCCCACAGATTTAAACGGGCTTTAATTTCTTTACGGATATTGGGCATCATCGGCAGCAAGGTGCCGTCAATCCAAAGACTCAGCGCTTGCGCAGACAGTTGCTGTTCATTTGCATCAATTAACTGCGCGCCTTTAACCAGCACCAATGTTTCACTTGAAGCTGGAGTTTCAATGCCTTTGAATAATACTTGCAACTCATAACCTGTATCTTGAATCAGCCATTCCAATTCAATTTGAATATTTTGGCTCGACTTTAAAACAGCTTGTCCTTCAATCAGTTCATTTTCAGAGAGGCAATCATGTTCAACACGGACTTTAGAGAGCATCCATTCTTGCGCTTCTAAGTCGTTTAAAGTCTTATTTGGCGTTAAAATATCACTTAAATTAAACTGACGGCTTAAATCAAAAAATTGCATAGGAGGGAGAATCGCAATAATAGCGGGGCACAGAAAAAATACAATTTTAAAGCAATGAAATATGGCTGTAAAACAATTGCATAAACTGATCTTTATTTTGTATAAAGAATAAACATTTAAATATCAGTCCAAATAAGAAAATGATTCGGAGGAGCTAAAAATGCAGCAAGACGTTTTATGTCCGATCGACCTTAGAAATGAAGCGGACGCAGTGCAGTGGGCCAATGAAGTCAATGTGAAACGGCCGTGGCGGTATGAAATATTTGATGATTACGCAGCTGAAATATCCCAGCATGCGCCAAATGCCCGCATTTTGGAGCTGGGTTCAGGTCCGGGTTATTTGGCGTCCCATGTGTTAAAACATTGCCCGAATATCCAATACACCGCTTTTGATTTCTCAGACGCCATGCATACCTTGGCTAAAAATAGACTATCAGCATCAGAACTGAACAGAATCCAATTTGTAACGGGTAATTTTAAAGACCGTCATTGGCCGGATTTATTGCTGCAGAATTTAAGACAGCAGCAGTCCATCGAACTCAATGCAAAAGCTGCGCCTGCTGAACCGTGTATCGGCGTTTTTGATGTCATTATCATTCATCAAGCCTTGCATGAATTGCGCCATAAATGCCACGCAGCTCAATTTCATCAAGCCGTTCAAATGCTGATGCATCCGCACAGCGTTTATTTTGTCTGTGACCATATTTATGCATCAGATGCGATGCAAAATAATGAACTTTATATGTCAATTGATGAGCATGAAGAGGGTTTGACACAAGCGGGATTCAACAAAATTAAGTTTATTAAAAATTTAAAGGGTTTGGCTTTATTTAGAGTTCAGCGGTAACTCTTCATGATTTTGCCACTGAAAAGTTAATTATGTCATTCATTTGCAATTACATCATCCATTCAAGTGGCAAATAAGACACGAACTTCATACTCAATCTTTGGAATTTAGTTGTTTCGGGTTCTTGTTTTAATTCTTTGATTGTCCCATTTGCCTGTCGATCTAACCAAATTAAATCATTGTTTTGATCCAGTTTAACTTCATAGGCAATATGTGGAAGGT
Organism: Acinetobacter sp. SwsAc6; assembly: GCF_013391565.1. Taxonomy (NCBI): domain Bacteria; kingdom Pseudomonadati; phylum Pseudomonadota; class Gammaproteobacteria; order Moraxellales; family Moraxellaceae; genus Acinetobacter; species Acinetobacter sp. SwsAc6. The sequence continues at coordinate 29,308 of NZ_JACAXE010000028.1, read as the reverse complement.
ATTGATCTAATGATGCAGAAATTTCATTTTGTAATTGCTCAGACTCAACGACTAAGCCAACTTCAGTATTCAAGTTTGCTGATCGTGGGTCGAAATTAAATGAGCCAATAAAGACCATTCCATCTATATCAAAGAATTTTGCATGTAGACTCGATGCATTTTTACCTTTAGCGGGAATAATATTTCCCGTGACAATTTCATACCATGTGCGCTTATTACGTTCAATATACGGTTTAAACTCATAAAGTTTTACGCCATTTTTGAGTAAATCCTTACGGTATTTTTGGTAAAAAGAGTGTACGACCGCGACATCATTGGCAGCTAAGGAATTGGTGAGTACACGAACTTTTACCTTATTTTGTGCTAAAGCACCTAAGTAAGCTGTAGCTTTTTCAGTAGGCACAAAATAGGCCGATACCAATTCCATATTGTGTTTTGGGTTGCCCATTAAATGCTGCATTTGTTTGTAAATGAGCTGTTGATCATGCGCTGTTCCACGAATTTTATTAGGATGGTCTGCGATAAAGTGCGCATTTGCCCAGCGAATTTGTTTTTGTTTTAACTCTGCTGACAGAACTTTTTGTGCATATTCAATGCGATTCTCTACATTATTTTTACGCACAGCATCCAGTTCATAATGTTGCCGTAACTGAGCTAATTCAGCCGTAGAGCTGGATCCTAAAAGTTGAGTTACGCTATAGCTCAGATCATCATTCCAAAATTGTAGAAAAACCGCGTTGGCTTCTTGCACGGCTATGCCATAAAACAAAATATCTAAATCGGTAAATTGAAAGCTTTCACTTGCATCAAAGTATTCTCGGCTAATATTTCGGCCACCCGTTACAGCAATTGCACCATCCGCAATAATCAATTTATTGTGCATGCGGTGGTTAATCTGCTTTAAGCGAAATGCGTAATCAATGACACGAAAATTTCGGTATTTATAAGGATTAAAAATCTTAATAGAAAAATTAGGATGTGATGCCAGTGCCTTTAGCGTGTCATCTAATTGAGTTCCATTTTGATCATCAATTAATAAACGAACTTTTACCCCACGATCTGCAGCTTTTAATAATTCTTGCAACATCATGTGGCCAATAAAATCATCTTTCCAAATATAGTATTGCAAGTCGATATTGTGCTTAGCATTCCGAATAAGATGTATACGAGAGGCAATACTCATAAAAGCATCATCTAAAGCTAAAAATGCAGTTTGACCTTGGGCTAGTGCTGCTGCGCTATTTTCATCATTTAACCAATGTGCCGATGAAACAGAAATTGGCTTATCTTTTGGTGCTTGATTCATAGCTAAACTACATCCCACTAATGGTAATAGCATGATGGGCAGTGCAACTGTTTTTAGCGTGATGTCTTTATACATAAATGATTTATTTCGCTATAAATTTTATGATCAGAATATCACCATGTTAAAGGTTGCTTCTGCGAATAAAAAGCGGTTACTGTAGCTCATCTGTTAATTTAGCCTCTACAGGAAGTTATCCTTATGAAATCACGTGCTGCTGTTGCATTTGGGCCAGGTCAACCCTTAAAAATTGTAGAAATTGATGTCGCACCACCTCAGGCGGGTGAAGTATTGGTTAAAATCAGTCATACAGGGGTTTGTCATACAGATGCATTTACTTTATCTGGTGATGATCCTGAAGGCGTTTTTCCTGCTGTGTTAGGTCATGAAGGCGCAGGTGTTGTAGTTGAAGTTGGCGAAGGTGTTACCAGTGTTAAACCTGGTGATCATGTTATTCCACTTTATACAGCAGAGTGCGGTGAGTGTTTGTTCTGTAAGTCTGGTAAAACCAACTTATGCGTTTCTGTACGTGCAACTCAAGGTAAGGGTTTAATGCCAGATGGTACGACTCGTTTTTCTTACCAAGGTCAACCTATTTACCACTATATGGGATGTTCGACTTTCTCTGAATATACCGTTGTTGCGGAAGTGTCTTTGGCAAAAATCAACCCAGAAGCGAACCATGAACATGTCTGCTTATTGGGCTGCGGTGTAACAACAGGTCTAGGTGCTGTAAAAAATACCGCTAAAGTGCAAGAAGGCGACACAGTTGCAGTATTTGGTTTAGGTGGTATTGGTTTGGCTGTTGTACAAGGTGCAAAAAAAGCCAAAGCTGGCCGTATTATTGCGGTAGATACCAACCCAGAAAAATTCAAATTGGCTGAAGATTTTGGTGCGACCGATTTTGTTAATCCAAAAGAGCACGATCGTCCTGTACAAGAAGTGATTGTAGAAATGACAGGTTGGGGTGTAGATCACTCCTTTGAATGTATTGGTAATACTAATGTGATGCGTTCAGCATTGGAATGTGCACACCGTGGTTGGGGCCAATCAATTATTATTGGTGTGGCAGGTGCTGGCCAAGAAATTTCTACGCGTCCATTCCAATTGGTCACTGGCCGTTCATGGAAAGGGACTGCTTTTGGTGGCGTAAAAGGTCGTTCACAATTACCAGGTATGGTCGAAGAAGCAATGAATGGTGATATTCAACTTGAGCCGTTTGTAACCCATACGATGGGCCTAGATAAAATCAATGAAGCCTTTGACTTAATGCATGAGGGTAAATCTATTCGCTCAGTGGTTAATTTTGCAGAATAAGCTTAAATCTTAGTGATTTAGTCAAATTTAAAAACCAAGCTTCGGCTTGGTTTTTTACATTGATTGTTAGACAAAAATGATAAAAAGTGTGAAAAACACCTGTTTTGACCTGAAATGACATAGTCCATTTTTTCGAACGACTATATTGTATCCAGCAATAAAAGAACAAATGTATATTAATAATTTTACAGGGGGCAATATGAACACAGCAGTCTATACACCTGAATGGGTTCGCGAAGATTTTGTTGACTTTGTTGCAGAAAAATTTCATCCAACATGGGCATGGAAAAAGGTCAAAGCCGAGCTGGTTTCGAAGCGTGCTTTAAGCCAAGATTTTCATGAGTTTATATTGCGTCCAAATCATAATTTTGATGCAAGTAAGTTTCAGGCTGGTCAATCGCTTTTAGTCACCGTTGTGGTGAAAGGTGTGCGCCAGCAACGTAGCTATAGCATTATCAATATGGATGAATATGGCATTCATATTGCAGTAAAACAACAGGGCGTAGTTTCAAATGCTTTGGCAGCAATGCCGATCCATTCGGTGATTGAAATTTCGCAAGTACAAGGCGAATTTACGTTAAACACACCATCTACAGAGCCAGTTTTGCTGATCGCATCAGGCAGTGGAATTACTGCAATTTATTCACTCCTGAAGCATGCGATAAAGCAAAATCAATCAATTGAAATGATCTATTTTAGCCGTGATAGTGCTTATCATCATGAAATTGAAAGTTTGCATCAACAGTTCCAAAATTTTACATATCATCTTATCGATACCAGCAAAACCAAGTTGCACTTCAGTGAAAAATTACTGAAGCATTTGGTCCCAGATTTTGAAAGTCGCATGTGCTATGCCTGTGGTACAGCGGGCATGATGCAAGACTTACATGCATTGTATGAATCTGCTAAGCGACAAAATCAGCTGAAAACTGAATATTTTCAGTTAACGATTGATCCTACATTAGAGGCGCAACAAGTGACTTTTGCACGCGCACAGCAGACCTTTATGGCAGATGCTAGCTTGCTTGAAAGTGCTGAAAAGGCCGGATTAAAACCAGCGCATGGCTGTCGAATTGGCATCTGTAACACTTGCTCTTGTACCAAAGTGCAAGGCGCCGTACGCAACGTGCTCACTGGTGAAATTGACCAAGGCAATAATACACAAATTAAATTGTGTATTTCTCAGGCCATCAGTCCAGTTGTAATTAATCTATAAAGTATTTTGGGGAGTAATAAAAATGAATAAACCCGTATTTTTTAATGAAAAAAGCAAGTCTCACTACTTAAGTTCTGAACAAGTAGAAGAGCTGGGCGCAAAAATTGAAGCCATCCGTCGTGAAGTGATGGACAGCCTCAATGAAAAAGATGCGCAATATATCTATAAAATTCGCAACTTTGTACGTTATAGCGAAATTGCATCGCGTGGCATGCTCATGTTTGCAGGTTGGGTGCCACCAGTATGGCTCTTGGCTACAGGGTTATTAGGTATCTCTAAAATCGTTGAAAACATGGAGCTTGGCCACAATGTGATGCATGGTCAATTTGATTGGCTGAACGATCCTAGTTTGAATGGTGCTAATTATGATTGGGATACAATGGCCACTGGTCAAGATTGGAAATATACCCATAATTACGTCCATCATACCTATACCAATATTGTCGGTATGGATCATGACGTTGGCTATGGACTGATTCGAGTAAGTGATTCGCAAAAATGGGAGCCACGCTTCTTGTTTAATATTCCACTTGCGATTCAACTGATGGTGTTTTTTGAATGGTATGTTGGAATTCAACGCTTACACTTAGAAGATGTAATAGCGTATAAAACCAAAACTTGGGCACAAGTGTGGGAAGAAGCGGCCGATGTCCGTAAAAAAATGAAACGCCAAATTCTAAAAGACTATGTATTTTTTCCATTAATTGCTGGGCCTAATGCAATCCCAGTATTTGCAGGTAATGCAGTTGCAAACGTGATTCGTAGTTTATGGGCATCTGCAGTAATTTTTAACGGACATTTCACAGAAGATGCTGAAACTTTTGAAATGGACAATACAGAGAACGAAACCCGCGCAGAATGGTATTTACGACAAATCCGTGGTTCGAGTAATTTCACAGGCACACAGTGGTTGCATATTTTAAGTGGTAACTTAAGCCATCAGGTTGAGCATCATTTATTCCCAGACATGCCAGCCAACCGTTATGCCGAAGTTGCGCCAAAAATTAAAGCGTTGTGTGCTGAATATGGTATTAACTACAATGAAGCCAGCTTTATAAAGCAGTTTGGCAGTGTTTGGGTACGTTTGGCGAAAGCATCATTACCTAATGACTGGAAAGCAGAAGCAAAATATTATGCTACTAAAGCCAAAACACGTTTACAGGCTTTATTCGGTTAAATTAAGCAATAGAGTTTAAACTCGATGAGAAAGCATCAATTCTGAGTTTTTGAAGGATTGATGCTTTTTATACTACAGAAACATCAGCCTGTTTGTCGTTCAGCATAATTTAGACCCGTCGAGAAAATGATTTAAATATTAAAAACAGTAAATGAACTATAAATATAGCTAAAATGTGCTTTCGAGTAAAAAATAGTGTAAATATTTAGCAATAATTTATTGAAATGCTATTGTCAAAGTATTGAATACAGCGTATTTTAATTTTCAGACAGATACCTTTTGATGAAATCAAGATGTTAAAGCAACCATTAATCTCAAACGCTTACTATTATTTTTGGCAATTTAGATAATTGCCTGAACGCGTTCGGGCACGGAAAATGGTTGCCCACCAAGTTTATACCTGATCGGCAACCCTGATCAGGTTTTTTTATATCTCGATTTTTATAACACTTTTGGAAGATTAGACATGATGACTTTTAACTATTCATATTTTAGCAGCGCATATTGGTTTTACTTTAGTCAATTTATGACACTCAGCCAGCAATCCCTTAGACCCATAACGCTCAAATAAAAGATCGGACTGTCATGCGCACAGTCCAAAGGAATGACCAATGAATGCCTTAAATATCACATTAGAAAAAACTGTTACAGCAGAAACTATTTTAAGCTTACCGCACCAATTGAAAGCGCAATTACCACTTTCAAATACATTGGCAATGCAAATTGCGACTCAGCGTCAAACTATACAAAATATACTCGAAGGCAAAGATCGCCGTTTAATGGTCGTTACTGGACCATGCTCCATTCATGACCCTGTTGCTGCACTTGAATATGCAGAAAAACTCAAAAAAATTCAGGCACAAGTTCAAGACCAAATATTCCTTGTCATGCGTGCATACATTGAGAAACCACGTACCACAGTGGGTTGGAAAGGTTTCCTATATGATCCAAATTTAGACAATTCATCAGATATGCAATCAGGTTTACAAAAGTCACGTGAGCTTTATTTGCAAATTATCGAAATGGGTTTACCTATTGCATCAGAAATTTTAAGCCCAATGGCCACAGCCTATTTCGATGACTTATTGGCATGGGGTGCAATTGGTGCACGCACCAGCGAATCACAAATTCACCGTGAAATCTCGAGTCACATGCCTTATAGCATTGGCTTCAAAAATGGTACAGATGGCTCAATTCAAATTGCTTTAGATGCGATTCAATCTGCATCGCAACCGCATCAATTCATGGGCATGAGTCAATCTGGGTTACCAAGTATTTTGATGTCTAAAGGTAATCCAAAAGCACATTTAATTTTACGTGGTTCAAATACTGGCCCAAACTATGCCTTAGCTGAAATAGAAAAAATCCAAGCGAAAATTAAGAATGAAATGCCAGCTTTAGTGATTGATTGTAGCCATGGAAATAGCCGTAAAAATCCAATGTTACAGCCTGAAGTGCTACGCACAATTGTATTAGAACGTCAGTTAAGTAATGTGCGTGGTGTTATGTTAGAAAGCTTTTTGGTGGATGGCGCACAAAAAATTTCTGACCAGATGTGTTATGGACAATCTGTAACTGATGGTTGCTTAGGATGGAGCAAAACCGAGGATCTTTTACTTGAAGTTGCCGAACAATTACGTACTCAAAGTTTAAAGCGTAGCGCGTGAAGATTATGATCAACTTTTGGAAGTGGCTGAGTATTTGACTTGGCCACTTTTGTGTTTACATTTGCATTTTAGTCCAGCGACAAAAGGTCATAAGTCAATATTTTACCTATAAATATGATGATATAGACATTTTTTATTAGAAAATGTTTTAAAATTAGATGTTTATAATTGAGCGCATAATAAAAAACATGCACAATTGAATTTTAAAAAATAATCATGAGTAGGCTTTACTCGATTAAGTCTACTGCTTTTTGTGTTTGGGGAAAACCACTATGTACTCAGCTGAGTTGCTTGAAGAAGCACGTCGCTTAATGTTCCACATGTTAACCAAAGTTGTTGAGTACGGCGGTTCTGACTTATTCATTACGGCAGATTTTCCACCGAGTATTAAGCACCAAGGTCTAATGAAGCCTTTTGGTCAACAAGCATTAACACCAGATAAGACCAAATTATTTGCATATAGCTTAATGAATGAAAAGCAACGTAAAGAATTTGATGCGGAACTAGAATGTAACTTTGCGATTAGTGTGCCAGAAATTTCACGTTTTCGTGTGAATGTATTTCAGCAACAATTAAATGTAGGTATGGTCATTCGTACCATTACCAATGAAATTCCAACATTTACCCAGTTAAAATTGCCCGAATCACTTAAGCATGTGATTATGGAAAAACGTGGTTTGGTATTGGTTGTTGGTGGTACAGGCTCTGGTAAGTCAACTTCCTTGGCTGCCATGATTGACCATCGCAATGAAAATTCAGCTGGTCATATTATTACGGTTGAAGACCCAGTCGAATATGTACATAAGCATAAAAAATCGATGATTACCCACCGTGAAGTTGGTGTGGATTGTCATTCTTGGCACAACGCCTTAAAAAATACCTTGCGCCAAGCACCCGATGTTATTTTAATTGGTGAGATCCGTGATACGGAAACCATGGAACATGCGATTGCCTTTGTTGTAACAGGGCACTTATGTTTGGGGACTTTGCATGCCAATAATGCCAACCAAACCTTGGACTGAATTATTAACTTCTTCCCAGAAGAGCATAGAAATCAGTTGCTTATGGACTTATCGTCTAATATGAAGGCGATTATTTCGCAACGTTTAATTCGTACAGAAGATGGTAAAGGGCGCCGTGTTGCTGTGGAAATTATGTTGAATACACCATTAATTTCAGACTTGATTTTAAAAGGTGAATTCCATGAATTAAAAGGAATTATGGCAAGATCACGTGAGCTTGGTATGCAGACTTTTGATCAGGCATTATTTGATTTATATAACGAAGGCGCAATTTCGTATGATGAAGCGCTGCGTAATGCCGATTCAACCAATGAGTTACGTTTACAAATTAAATTGAAAAGTAGCCGTGCAAACCCTGCACTCGAGTCAACCTCTAGTTTTAGTATGATGAGTGAAAGCAAGGAAGAAGAGCCCGCTGAAGGTGAGAAGGCATCCTAAGCAAATTTGCTCGTATTTAAACGTATCGCTATTGAATAAAGGTATGATAAAAATCATGCCTTTATTATTTTTAATTCGGGTTATTCGTACAATTCATATTGAGAAAAACCTGAATTCTATTGGTTTTAAACATAACAAAACGAGATAGGTTAGGCTGAGTCGAACCAATTATTATCACTGAAAAATAAAATCAGCCATCTGGCTGATTTTATTTGGTTTCAAACTTAGAATACTAAATTAAAGGCCAGCTTCGTAATCTGCACTGCTGAGTAAGTCTTCAACATCTGCAATATTGTCTGGTTTAATTTTATAAATCCAGCCTTTGTCATAAGGCGAATCATTTACAAAATCAGGGTCATCTTCTAAATCTGGATTAACTTCTACAACAGTACCCGTAATAGGTGCATGAATATCAGATGCAGTTTTTACTGATTCAACTACACCTGCTTGTTCGCCAGCAGTAATTTTTTGACCTACTTCAGGTGCTTCAACATAAACTAAATCACCTAACGCGTCTTGAGCGTGGTCTGAAATACCCGTTACAACAAGATCACCTTCAATACGCACCCATTCATGTGTACGTGCATATTTTAGTTCTGAAGGATGATTCATGGATAACTCCTTAAAGCTGTGAAAGTCATTTTTGCATGTTTATACATGCTTTTAGTTAAAAAAAAAAGCAATAATCAGTCAGAATTATAAATAAGGGTCTTTACGCCAGTTACTTGGGCTACGACCGCTCCAACGTTTAAAAGCACGACTAAAATTTGCAACGTCGCTATAGCCAAGTTCATCGGCAATTTGCTCTAAGGTAAAGTCAGTGCGGGATAATAAGGAGGTGGCATGACGGTATCTAACTTCATCGACCAAGGTAGAAAAAGAAGTGCCTTCTGCTGCCAATTGACGTTTCAGCGTTCGATCTGACATAAATAAGCGTTCAGCGACGGCTTCAATGCTTAAATAATGTTGCTCTGAGTTCGTTAGAATATCCCGTACACGCATTGCAATTCGATGGCGTTCACCTAAAGCAGAAAGTTCAGCTTCACATTGATTAATTGCAATTTGGCTGGCGATCGGATCGGCATTGACCAGTTTATTGCTTAAATAGTTTTTGTTAAAACTCAAGAGTAGGTGAGGCTGATCAAAACGGAAAGTATGATTTGGATACTTGGCCATAAATCGCTCAAAGCCTTCTGGCTGTGGAAAATCGAAATCAATTTCCCCTGAAGCATCATCTACGCCGGTAATTGCCTTACCCATACTGACGAGACCGAACATTAAGGCGATCGAAATTTCTGAACGAATTGGCTCAAGTTCAATATCAGTTTGTAATTGTATGGTTGCCTTGTTGCCAAAAGTCGAAAAAAATAATTGTAAAAAAGGTAAACGCAGTTGTATGAATCGATTGGCTAAGATTAATGCATCGGTAATATTCTCAGCAGTCATAATGGCATAACCAATAAAACCATGAATAGAAATCCGCATTTGGTTGCCAAGGTGATACCCTAAAGTTGGTTCACCCGTTAATCTTAAAGCATGTTGAATCAATTGATTCGCGACAGGTGTGGGGATGCGATAATCAGGATCTGCAAGTTGTTCGCTATTGAGATCAAATGGCGAAAATAGAGTTTGATCATTGTAACCCCAACGAGAGACTACATCTAAAAGAAGTAAGCCATAAACACCTGGTATACCTTGATCTTGACGTGTGGCGTTTGTTTTCATGCGCGATCCATTGCAATCATTTTATATTTTTATATTCGGACTTATATTGGCATGAAATCCAAGATAAGCCCATTAAAATTGTTGGACAATATGCATCCAGACTGTTGAGCTCAAGTAAAGCTTCGAAACTAAAAATAGCAGTACTGAATTTAAGATGTTTCTTTTTTAAATACCACAATTTTTGTGGTGGAAATATAAACTACATCCTGCGTTTGATTCAGTGCTTGTGTAATGTAAGTCACAATGGCACGATCAGGCTTACTACGCGATGGCGTGATCGCAACAATTTCAACTTCCACATGTATTTTATCACCTGGTCGGGTCGGCCGTGGCCAGCGCACACTGGTTTCAGAGCCAATCAGGCCATTGGCGATCGGAAAGCACTCTGTCCATAAGCGCATAGTGACGGCTGCTGTATGCCAACCACTGGCTGCAATACCTTGGAAAATTGGGTGTTCGGCTGCCAGTGCTTCGTCGGTATGAAAGGGTTGTGGATCATAGGCCTGTGCAAATTGTTTAATTTCCGCAAGGGTCATTTCATAGTCACGACTGATAAAGCGATCGCCAATTTTAATATCTTCCAAATATAGCATGCGGTTAAATTTCCTTATGTTCCGATACAGAATAGTTAAAAATTAAGACTGCTCGAGTAAAAAACCACCTGTTTGACGTTGCCATAAATGTGCATAAATTCCATTTAAAGCAACTAATTCATCATGTGTGCCTTGTTCTGCAATGCGACCCTGATCAAGTACGATCAAGCGGTCCATTTGTGCAATCGTAGATAAACGATGTGCAATCGCAATCACAGTTTTACCTTGCATCAATTCATCTAAACTGGACTGAATGGCTGCTTCAACTTCAGAGTCTAAAGCACTGGTGGCTTCATCTAAAATTAAAATAGGTGCATCCTTTAAAAATACACGTGCAATTGCAATACGTTGACGTTGTCCACCCGATAGTTTTACACCACGCTCACCGACAAAAGCGTCATAGCCTTTTTGGCCACGTAAGTCGACCAACTGAGGGATAAACTCTTCTGCTTTGGCTTTACGTACGGCATCAAACATTTCTTCATCTGAAGCATCTGGTCGACCATATTTAATATTTTCTTCAACGGTTCTATGCAATAACGAAGTATCTTGCGTGACTAAAGCAATGTTTTTTCTTAAGCTGTCTTGTGTAACATCTTCTATATTTTGTCCATCAATCGAAATACGACCTTCGTTGATACGATAAAAGTGTAAAAGTAACTGAATAAGTGTGGATTTACCTGCACCTGAGCGCCCCACAATACCGATTTTTTCACCAGGTTGGATGGTTAAATTGAACTGATCAATTACTTTTTTATCATTATAGGCAAAACTTAAATTTTCAAATTTAATTTCACCATGCGGTACTTGTAGCTCTTGGGCATTTTCTTTGTCTTGAATATTAATACGGCGCCCTAAAGTTTTCATACCATCTTGAATTGTTCCGACATTTTCAAACAGTGCAGAAGTTTGCCACATAATAAATTCAGCAATACTACTCAGCTTTAAAATCATTGCTGTTGCAGCTGCAATCACACCAAGTTCAGCTTGTCCATGTAGCCATAAATATACGGCTGTTCCAATCACACCGCCGTATAGCACAATATTTAAAATGCTAATACTAATAGAATAGCGTGCACCTAAACGCATTTGTTTAAACACCGTCACCATAAACTCTTGCATTGAGCTTTTGGCATATTGGCTTTCACGGCCAGCATGTGCAAACAGCTTCACCGTTTGAATGTTGGTGTAGGCGTCTGTAACTCGGCCTGTCATTACGGCACGTGCATCGGCTTGTTGATTGGAAATTTTACTGAGCCTTGGAATAAAGTATGCTGCAGATGCAATAAACAGAACAAGCCACAACATCAGTGGGATGAGTAGCATTGGCGAAATGGCAGCAAATACCAAGCTGACGGTGACGAAATAAATTAAAACATAGGCCAACATGTCGCCTAAAATAATCCAAAATTCGCGTACTGCTAATGCAGTTTGCATGACTTTGGCAGATAAACGACCGGCAAAATCATTGTGAAAAAAATCGAGACTTTGTTGTAGTAAAAGGTTATGAAAACGCCAGCGTAATCGCATCGGAAAGCTGCTATAGAGCATTTGATGTTTAACTATGGTTTGTAAGCTGGAGAAGAAAACATTGGCCAGTAAAATACTGGTTAAAATAATCAAATTTTGCTGATGATTCGCCATGAATGTTTCAGGCTGGCTTTGGCTCAACCAGTTCACCAAGTCACCAATTTTGGCATAGAGTAGTGCTTCAAAGCTGGCAGCACCAGCTGTACATAAGACCAAAAGTAGTAAATAGCGCTTTACGCCATCTGCTGCTTTCCAAACAAAGGCAAAGAAAGTGGTAGGCAAAGGTTCATTTAAGCCTTTTGTTGGGTAGGGATCTACCAATTTTTCAAACCACTTTAACATACGACAATCACCTTTCTTTGTAGCGTTACCGCTCTATATTAACTGAAATTCATACCTTTATAGCAATTGTACTTATAGCAGAGTTACGATCTAAAAGCTGTTTTGATTGGTGAGAGTAATTGACTAAATTTGAATATATTTTAGTGTAATGAATAAATAAAACGAGATGAATGACGAGTCAGTAGGGTTCACTTTTGAGAATCGGCACATGAAAATATATATAGAAAAATAATTGAGCAGGCGCTGTTTTTGCTCTGGCGTTAAAATAATTAAAGGGGGGGATAAACAGTGGCAAATATTTATGTGATTAGCAGTTTAAAAGCTGGCTCAGGTAAAACCACCATTGCAATGCATTTGTGTGAATATTTAAAGCAAAATCACAAAACTATGCTTTTAGATGCAGATTTAAGCACTGACCATTTTGAATGGGCGCTAAAACATGATAAAAATCTCGCTTTTGAGCACCTCGATGTCTCAGAAAATGATGCCATCACACTAGATAAGCGCATACAGCATTTGCAAAAGCAATACGATAAGATAGTGGTAGATATTGATGGACACGATAGTAAAGCACTACGCTCAGTATTAAAGCATGCGCATAAAATGATTATTCCAACTGGTGTAACAGCGCAAGATTTAAAGCTCCTTGCTGAGATGGTGGAACTGGCGATAGCCATGAAGCAATCCAATCCACAATTACGTGTATATGTGCTTTTGAACAAAATACCCATGCAAACTGAAGCGCAAGAAATCGAACAAGCCAACCAGTTATTACAAGACATGCCAGGCATGCGATTTTTAAATACGATTGTTTATGACGATTCAAGTTTTGTTCAGGCCATGCAGGCGAGTCAATGCATTTGGAAAACGCAACCACAACAAGGTGAGCTCATGGATCAAGTATTGGCAGACTTACTGGCTGATTAATTTACTGCTTATATTATTAAAAAAGCCCCATGTGCAAAACAACGGGGCTTTAATACTGCTTATAGCAAGAATTACCACATCAAATCATCTGGAATGACGTACGCTGCGTAAGGATCTTCTTCCTCAGTGGTTTGTTCATTCTTCTCGGAATTATTGACAATAATAAAGCCTTCCATTTTGCTGTTAATACGTTCAGCCAATGGCTTAGGTAAAAATGCATAGCTGTCGTTGTCTTTTGCAACAACAAGACTACCAGCAACCAAAGCATTATAAATTTGTTGATTGATGTAAACCTTTTTAATTTTGTTTTCATCAATAAATTGATACACAGAATCGCCATCGGTTTGGCGAATTTTATGCTGATTAATCATTTGTACAATGGCAGCTTTTAGCTCTTTTTCTTGTAAAACAGCTTTTTTCTCTTGTTCAATAGCTTGGTCACGCGCTTGCTTTTGCTGCTGATCTTGCGCAATTTTTGCCTTTATTTCTGCTTCATTGCTGTCGCCAGTACGTTTTGCGTGAGCTGCTTGTTTTGACAGTTTTTTTGCCTTTTGATTGTCGACCAAGCCAGCTTTGAGCAGCTGTGCTTGTAATGCATTTTTAACCATGAAAAAAAGTCCAAACTAATGTTGAATGTGCCGATAGCGCAAATAAATGACCCAGTACACAGCGCTCATACAAAGACTTAAGGCTGCGGGTATTAAGAATGTATTCAATTTTAATAAAGGATAAAGTAAAGAAGCAACTATCCCGCCTAAAAAGAAACCCATTAAGATGAGTACATGCAGTAATATTCTGCGTTTTTCTACTGGAAGGCCACGTAGCTGATAACCTAGTGCTAAACCTAAGTCGGTTAATACACCAGATAAATGCGTGGTGCGAATAATTGTGCCTTTATAGTGGCTAACCATGGCATTTTGTACGCCCATTGCCACACAAGCCCATAAAAGTGCATATCTTGGGAAATAAGGTACCAATAGCCAACAGAGTAAAATAAAAAAAGCCACCAAGCTTAAGGGAATGCCATAAAGGCGCCCTAAGCGAAAGTGACTATTTCCCAGAATGAGCCCACTATAAAATGAGCCAATCACATAGCAAAGAATGACCAGAACCAAATACAACACATGTTCGGGTTGCCATGTGATGATGGCTTGAGCAAGCATACTGACGTTGCCGGTCATGTGAGATACAGACTGATGCAGAACAGTGACCAAGCCAATGACATTGATCATGCCTGCATTCATCGCAAGAAAGAATGCGCCAAGTTGTATCCATGCTGGTAAAGTTTGAAATGGCATAATAAACAGCGCATTTTATATACGAATGAGTATATTACTTTAAACCACGGTCTACAGCTGCAGTAAATAATACGTCAGTCGAAGAGTTTAGGGCTGTTTCGGTAGAGTCTTGTAAAACACTAATCACCATACCAATTGCAACCACTTGCATAGCAACATCTGATGAAATACCAAATAAGCCACAGGCAACAGGAATTAATAATAATGAACCGCCAGCAACACCTGATGCCCCACATGCCGAAATAGTTGCCAACACAGATAAAATTAACATTGTTGTGAAATCAACGTTAATTCCTAAGGTATTTACTGCTGCGAGTGTAAGCACTGTAATTGTTACAGAAGCGCCGGCCATGTTAATTGCTGCACCGAGTGGAATAGCAACACTTGCAGTTGATTCAGGTACACCTAAACGTTTTGCTAAGTCCAAGTTCACAGGAATATTGGCAGCAGAGCTACGCGTAAAGAATGCAGTAATACCACTTTCACGTAAGCATTGGAACACCAATGGATATGGATTTGAGCGTGTTACAAATGCCACCATAATTGGGTTGATCACCAAAGCAACAAAGAACATTGTGCCAATCAATACCGCTAATAAATGTGCATAGCTTGCAAGGGTGCTTAAACCTGCATCTGCAAATGTCACCGCAACCAAACCAAAAATACCCACAGGAGCGAAGCTAATAACCAAGCGAATCACGCTGTTAACTGCATTGGCTGCATCTGTAAGGAAGGTTTTAGTGGTGTCAGCAGCATGACGAAATGCAATGCCTAGTGCTACAGCCCATGCCAAGATACCAATAAAGTTAGCATCAGAAATAGCAGTTACTGGGTTTGCAACGAAACTCAATAACAAATTTTTCATGATTTCTGCAAGGCTTCCTGGTGGTGTCAAATCAGCTTGTGCTGGAACATTCAAGAATAAAGTGCTTGGCGAGAAAATGCTGACAATGACTGCACTTAGAGCAGCCAAGAACATACCAATGGCATACATCAACATAATTGGCTTAATGTAAGCATTGCTACTACCAACTTTAAAGTTTGCAATGGAAGCCAATACCAAGACAAATACAAGAACTGGCGCAACAGATTTTAATGCTTTGATGAATAAATCACCTAGCATACTTAGATAAGGAGCTGCATTTGGGAAAAAAACAGCAACCAATACGCCCAAAATAATGGCGATAATAATTCGGGTTACTAAACTCAAACGCGTAAAAGCAGTGAACATAGGAGAGCCTTGTCAGAATTACAATGACAAAATTGATGAAAATTAGGCGCCTATTTTATACTGAAAAAATTATTAGCTAGTAAGAAAAATGAATATAAAAATTAAGTTATTGTTTTTCAGTTGCATTTTTTACAAAAATACATTGGATTTTGAATAAAATACATGACTTATTGATAAAAAGCCTCATAAGCTGAGGCTTTTTATCACTTAGATTTGATATTCAAGAATTTTAGGAGAAAGGCTTTGTATAGCCTTAAAATGCGTCAAATAAATTTGGCCACTTAAATGCTTAAGCAATTTAGATTGCTGTAGTTTGTCCATGACGGGACCTTTGACCTCTGAAAAATGCAACCGAATATTGAGTTTGCTAAGCTCTGCATTAATTTCTTCAAGCATTTCTAATGCGCTGTAGTCGATACTACTGACACTAGAGCAATTCAAAATTACATGGCGTAGTTCAGTTTGATGGCTAATTTCATTAATCAAAAAGCCTTTTAATGCATTGGCATTTAAGAATGTGAGGCTTTCATCAATACGAACAGATAAAATATCTGCAGTTGTAACCACATGACGGCGTTGTATATTTCTAAAATGTTGTGTGCCTTCAACCAAGCCAATCACGGCCATGTGTGGTCGACTAATACGCCAAAGCATAAGAATAAAGGTAGAGATAATACCGATCATTAAGCCCGTTGAAATATCAATAACAATCACGCCTAAGAACGTAATCCACATCGCAATGCCATCAGCTCTTGAATAGTGCCAAGTATCCACAAAAGGTTTGAAATCTACCAATTTCCAAATAGATACAATAATAGTGGCAGCCAAAATAACCAAAGGCAGATCTTTAAAAAAGCTCGTAAAGTACAACGTCACAATAATAATAAAGATTGAGGATAAAACGCCAGCCATAGGCGTTTTAGCACCAGCATCGGCATTAACAACAGTACGAGACAAACTGCCTGTTACAGGGAATGCCGAGCTTAGACCTGCACTTAAATTTGCAAGCCCTAAAGCGACTAGTTCTTGGTTACTATTGAGATGGCTACGTTGCTGTAGTGCTGTGGCTTGTGCAATGGACAATGATTCGACAAAACTGATCATGGCAATCATCGCTGCGCCAGGAAGCAATTTAATGACCAATTCCCATGTCCAGAAAGGCATGTGTAAAGGGGGAAATCCTGAAGGAATTTCACCGACTGTTTTAAGCCCATAGGCTTTTAGGCCAAAGCCTATGGTCAGTGCAATGGAAATGACCACCAAAATTAAGGGAAGTGCTTTTATTAAAAAAGTGGTTGAGCCGATTCGCCCTTGTATAGCTTGGCTATTGAGTAATTTGGGCGCATAAATTAAAAATAAAATTGCGATCAGGCCAAAGCCTAAGGAAAACACATGAGTGAAGGATAAATACTGCCAAGCACTTTGAATAAATTGCGGAATGTTATTGCCATTTAAAGGAACATCGAGCAAAAATTTGATTTGTCCTAAAGCAATAATAAGTGCAGAAGCAATAATAAAACTTTTGATAACCGGATGGCTGATCAATTGGATTAAAAACCCAAACCTAAAAATACCCAATAAAAAAGAAATCACCCCGACCATTACCGCCAATAACATAGCTGCATCTATGTAAACTGGTGAGCCAGCTTCAAATAAAGGGTTGAGGGTAGCAAATGTCATCATAGAAATAATGGCGACGGGCCCAATTGATAAAGTCGAGCTACTACCTGTCATAGCATAAATAATCATGGGTAACATACTGGCATATAAGCCCATGATGGGTGGTAAACCTGCAAGCATGGCATAGGCCATCCCTTGTGGCACCAACATGGCAATCACAATTAATGCAGCCAATACGTCAGATTTAAATTTACCTAAATGATAGTCTTGTAGCCATTGCCACGCAGGAAAATAACCCAAGATGCGTTGTTTTAAATCTGACATAAAAAATTCTAAATCACAATTTAATATATATTATGCATAAAAAATGCTAAGAAGTCCTGCCAAAATTTCTGATGCTTTATTTTTAAGGCATGGAGATAAAATTAAAGTAATAAGAGAGCGAAGTGAAATATGGTTTTTTGCTGAGGATGGCGATTTGTTGAATAAGGGGACTAAAAAATCTGGCTATTGGCTGTCAATGAAGAATTGTTTTTAGGTACTGTCAGCCAAGAATTTTTTTAGACTTCAGGTGCGGTGCAATATAAATCTTGCAATGTTTTGAGTACGGTAACCAAATTTTCGTCTTTAATTGAGTAATAAATTTGCTTGCCATCACGTCGTGTGCTCACCACATCACTTTTACGTAACATCATCAGTTGTTGAGATAATGTGGGTTGGCAGATGTCTGTCATTTGCTCGATTTGTGAAACATTTAGTTCATCTTGCGCTAAGTGACATAATATAAGTAGCCGATCAGTGTTTGCTAAGGATTTTAGAACACCGACGACGATATCTGCAGAATCACGCAAACTGGTGATTTCTAGATCCGTATTCATTTCAGAGTATCCATATAGGTTTGGCGTGGAATAAGTATACGGTTATCTGACGTAGGCGCTGTAAAAAAATGCCGATAATTGATGGTTTTTAGTGAAAATAAATATCAATAAAAATTATATGTATCAAAAAGATGCATTTATTTACTACATCGAATAACGAATATACAAGGCGATTAAAAATTTAGCACAAATTTATGTATTTTAGGCAAAAAATATACAGCACTTTCAAATTGGCGTTATGATGCTTAAGATTGCAGTGATGTATAAAATTAAGGGAATACTCATGACAACTGATAGTGCTTTTCCAGTACCAAGTAATTTAGGTGTTGCTGTTTATAGCAATAATGCGGAGGCTATTGGTAATACGCCACTTGTACGCATTAATCGTGTTATTCAGTCGGATGCAACGGTTTTGGCAAAAGTAGAAAGCCGTAATCCTGCATTTTCTGTAAAGTGCCGTGTAGGTGCTGCTTTAATTGCAGATGCTGAAGAAAAAGGCTTGTTAAAAGCGGGTATGCATATTGTAGAGCCAACCAGTGGTAATACAGGTATTGCTTTGGCTTTTGTTGCAGCTGCTAAAGGTTATGATATTACGTTAACGATGCCAGCCAGCATGAGTATTGAGCGCCGTAAAGTTTTAAAATCTTTTGGGGCAAACTTGGTATTAACCGAGCCTGCAAAAGGCATGAAAGGTGCGATTGAAGAAGCTGAACGTTTGGTTGCAGAACATCCAGAAACTTATTATTTGCCTCAGCAATTTGAAAACCCAGCAAATCCTAAAATTCATGAATTAACCACAGGCCCTGAAATTTGGGAAGCGACTGGCGGTAAAGTTGATATTTTAGTATCAGGCGTAGGTACAGGTGGCACGATTTCAGGTATTTCACGTTATTTTGAGCAAGTGAAAAATCAGCCTGTTTATTCGGTTGCGGTAGAGCCAGCAGAGTCTCCAATTATTGGTCAGGCAAAACGCGGGGAAACTTTAACACCAGGGCCACATAAAATTCAGGGCATTGGTGCGAACTTTATTCCTAAAAACCTTGACCTTGATTTAGTTGATGAAGTACTTGCAATTGAGAGTGCTGAAGCAATTGAATGGGCGCGTAAAACAGCGACTCATGAAGGTATTTTGGTGGGTATTTCGAGTGGTGCAGCTATGGCTGCTGCTGCCAAATTGGCTGCACGACCAGAAAATGCGGGTAAAACTATTGTGGTGATTTTACCAGACGGTGGCGAGCGCTATTTATCTTCAGTACTGTTTGAAGATATTTCTGCAGACTAAGACCGTACAATCATTATCAATGATTGGATGTGTAAATAAAAAAACAGGCGGATGCGCCTGTTTTTTTTATGGTGATGGCTTGACCTTACCAATATGGCAATGTTTAAGCTATAGATATTAATTTAATCATTTATGAGGCATTTAATATGTCGACCGCAAGCGCTGAAAAAAAACAAGAACAATATCAACTTACTGTAGATATTGAAGGGATGACTTGTGCCTCATGTGCTGTAAGAGTAGAAAAAGCATTAAATAAAATCGAGCAGATAGAAAATGCTACGGTTAATTTGGCGACTGAACAAGCCCATATTGAGAGTAAGCAACCCATTGAGCTTAATCGTGTTGTTCAAGCAATTGAACGGTCAGGATTTAATGTTGCAACCCAACAAGTAGAAATTCCTATTGAAGGTATGACCTGTGCGTCATGTGTTGCACGAGTAGAAAAGGCACTGAATAAAGTTGATGGTGTACTGCACAGCACTGTTAATTTGGCCACGGAAAAAGCTACCGTAAACGCCTTGAGCTCATTGAATATACAGCAACTGTATAAAACGATTGAAAAAGCTGGCTATAGTATTGCAACCCAACCCATAGAATTAGATCTGGTCGGGATGACCTGTGCTTCATGTGTTGCACGTGTGGAAAAAGCTTTAATGAAAGTAGATGGCGTGAGTCATGCCACTGTTAATCTAGCAACTGAAAAAGCCATGGTGTACGGTGGTCAACCCGAAACATTAATACAGGCAGTAAAAAAGGCTGGTTATGAAGCTCGTCTCGCACAAGCATTAGACGCAACACGAACTGAAAAAAAACAACAAGAAATGCAGGTACTGAAACGTGATTTAATCATTGCTTTCATTTTTACGCTTCCTGTTTTTGTCTTAGAAATGGGCAGCCATTTGATTCCAGCTTTTCATCATTGGATACATGGTTTTATTGGCCTACAAAATAGCTGGTATATCCAATTTATCTTCACAAGTTTGGTTTTACTGTTACCGGGACGTCGTTTTTATCAGCATGGGATTCCAGCTTTATTACGTTTAGCACCAGACATGAATTCCTTGGTGGCTGTGGGCACATTCTCTGCGTATCTATTTTCGTGTATTGCACTCTTTATGCCACAGTTATTACCACAAGGTACGGTGCATGTTTATTTTGAGTCTGCAGCAGTCATTATTGTTTTAATTTTATTGGGACGTTATTTAGAAGCCAAAGCCAAAGGTAAAACTTCACAGGCCATACAATATTTGATGGGTATTCAAGCCAAAACTGCACGTGTTATGCAAGATGGTACTTTTATAGAAATGCCGATAGAGCAAGTCCAGTCTGGTATGGTCTTTGAAGTTCGTCCAGGTGAAAAAGTACCTGTAGATGGAGAAGTGATTTCAGGTGCTAGCTATATTGATGAATCCATGATTAGTGGTGAACCCTTAGCCGTTGAAAAAGTTGCAGGGCAACACGTTGTTGGGGGAACTATTAATCAAAATGGCAATTTGACAGTAAAAGCAACATCTGTGGGTCAAGACTCAGTGCTTTCACAAATTATTCACATGGTTGAAAAGGCACAGGGTTCAAAACTTCCAATTCAAACCTTAGTGGATAAAGTCACTTTATGGTTTGTACCCGCCGTAATGTTATTGGCTACATTCACATTTGTAGTTTGGTATTTAGTTGGGCCCGAACCGAGTCTTACCTATGCATTAGTCAATGCTGTGGCTGTACTGATTATTGCGTGCCCGTGTGCAATGGGCTTGGCAACACCAATGTCGATTATGGTAGGTACGGGGCGTGGTGCAGAATTAGGTGTTTTATTTCGTAAAGGCGAAGCCTTACAACAACTTAAAGCAACTCAAGTCGTTGCAGTTGATAAAACTGGGACGCTGACCGAAGGCAAACCCCAACTGACTGATTTTCAGGTGACTGAAGGCTTTAATGAGCATGAAGTTTTACAATGGGTGGCCTCTGTAGAAGCAAAATCAGAGCATCCTATTGCTTATGCAATTGTACAAGCCGCTCAGGATTTATCACTTGAATGTCTTCATGTAGACCATTTCGATTCAATTACAGGCGCGGGTATTCGTGCTGAATTACATGGAAAGCAAATTCATATTGGTGCTGCACGTTTAATGCTTGATTTAGGGTTAAATATTGATGTCTTTACAGCCATGGCACAACAGCTGGGCGAGCAAGGGAAAACACCCCTGTATGTTGCAATTGATCAGCATTTAGCAGCCATTATTGCCGTTGCAGATCCAATTAAAGAAACCACTTTTAGTGCAATCCGTGCTTTACATGCACAAGGCTTAAAAGTTGCCATGATTACTGGGGATAATGCACATACGGCTCAGGCGATTGCACAACAGCTGCAGATAGATACGGTGATTGCAGAAGTATTACCCGATGAGAAAGTACATGCCGTAAAACAGCTTCAAGCTAAATATGGCATTACCGCTTTTGTTGGGGATGGTATTAATGATGCTCCAGCACTCGCACAGGCTCATGTTGGTTTAGCCATTGGCACAGGAACAGATATTGCAATTGAAGCTGCAGATGTCGTGCTGATGTCTGGAAATTTACAAGCAGTACCAACTGCAATTGGCTTGAGTACCGCAACCATGAATAACATCCGTCAAAATTTATTTTGGGCTTTTATTTATAATGTGGCTTTAATTCCAGTTGCGGCAGGGCTGTTATATCCATTTTTTGGAATATTACTTTCGCCTATGTTTGCTGCTGGAGCGATGGCATTATCCTCAGTATTTGTGATTAGTAATGCGCTACGCTTAAAGCGTTATCAGCCTACATGGGCACAGAGCATCGCTGATAGTAAGCCAATGAAATTGGAGTCTTAACACATGAATATAGGACAAGTTGCAAAAAACTCGGGCATTTCTGCAAAAATGATTCGTTATTATGAAGACATTGGCGTATTGCCAGCATCTAAACGTAGCGATGCAGGTTATCGGATGTACAGTGAAGACGACCTAAAAACCTTGCATTTTATTCGACATGCCAGAGAACTTGGCTTTTCTACAGAGCAAATGAAAGAGCTTCTAGAGCTGTGGAAAAACCACGACCGACAAAGTGCCGAAGTAAAAGATTTAACTCAAAAGCATATTCTGGCGTTAAAACAAAAAATTGTAGATTTACAAACCATGGTGGATCACTTAGAACAGTCTGTCCATTGTTGTGCTGGAAATCAGCAATCTGAATGCGAAATTTTAAATAAAATTGAATTTGGAATGAATTAGGGGCTTGACCTTCACCCTATTGGAAGCTTTAAGTTTTTAAATATCGTTGTATAGCTTTGTTTAACACAACAAACATGAGGAAAAAATGCTATGAAACTACGTATCGATGCAATGACCTGTGGCGGATGTGCACGTAGCGTGACTGCGAGTATTAAAGACCTTGATCCAAATGCGACAGTAAATATTGATGTTGCAAGTAAAATTGTGGAAGTTGATAGTACTGCGGAACAGCAAAAACTTTTAGAGGTTTTAGCGGAAGATGGCTTTCCAGCAGTGCAATTGGCTTAATGGTTACGAGCTAAATAATTTAACTGTTGTCAATAAAGCCCGGTTTAACTGGGCTTTATTGTGTGCAAAATTAGCCATTTTTAAAATTGTGCTACTTTGAACAGCATTGATAAATGTAGAAAGAACAAGACTTAATTGTTTTGGCTTGCAATTTTATCTGGTGTCATCAGTGCTTGATTGACATAAAGTTTAATTAAGCGCTCTCGTGAACCGATCGATTTTTGATAGTGCGTTGAGTTTAATAAAAGTGAAGCGCCGTAAGTGACCGTCCAAATATAGGATAAATAGTCACGAATCGACATCATGCTGTTGGTTTCTTTGAGATGGTGCGCAAACAAATCTTTGATTTCAAGTATTCGTTGCTCACGAATATGATAAAGCTCTTCAAATAAGTCTTTGAGTTTGCGCTCATTATTTGTTAGGCGTTCTTCAATTACATGCAAAAGAATCGTTCGATTCGAATTCAGCATGTTGTAGAGCATGTATTGTGAAACATAGGTTTTAATATCGTGATTATATTTTTTGGAAATCTCTAGCAAACGTTGCTCATTTAAAATAATTAATTCTAAATACAGCTGGTTTTTACTTTTAAAATGTTTGTAAATCGTGCCCTTAGCAATATCTAATTCGCCTGCTAATTCACTTAAAGTAATGTCCTGATTGTTGTCTAGCAATAACGTTTCGGCCATCGCTAAAATTTTCTCTTTGCGTTGTAGAAAATTTTGTTGGCGTACTGTAGTCATTTTTATTCCAAATACATCAATGGAGAATATGATAGAAGATTACGGTGATTTAATGCTTGCTAAAATAACACTAAGGTCGAGCAGTGTATTCTATTTTGAACTAAAAATAGCCGTTTAATACAAAGATGAAGAATATGTGAACAATCTTGTAGTATTAGCGCCCAATGTCAAGAAAACTGAACCCTTGAGGTCATATTTGGCAAATAAAATTCCATTTTAAAATAAATTATTCTATTGTCTTAGCACGTTTTTAACACTGTTTCAGATCAATTTATCTGACCGTATCGCTCTCAGAAATTTAAATTTTAAGCCTAAGAAATGCCAAGTATTTTCTTATAGCTGACTGTTATCTGCAAAAAGCTGAAGCTTCGCATCAGCATGTAATAAATTAAGGACTATTAAATGCCAATTTATAACGCACCACTCAAAGACATGGACTTCATCTTAAATGATGTATTTAAAGCTGATGAGTTTTGGCAAGCCAACGAAAATTTAGCGCACTTAGATGTTGCAACCGCAAATGCAATTTTAGAAGAAATGGCTAAATTTTCTAAAAATGTCATTTTAGATCTTAACCGTAGTGCTGATGAATCAGGTGGTGCTCAATTTAACCTAGGTGAAGTAAAAACACCTGAAGGTTTTAAAGAGGCGTTTAATCAATTTGCGCAAGGTGGTTGGGTAGGTTTAGGTGCTCCAGAAGAATGGGGTGGCCAAGGTATGCCAAAAATGCTCACTGTGTTGGCAGATGAAATGATTTGGAGTACCAATCCATCATTTATGCTTTATCCGCTACTCACAGTTGGCGCGGGGATGGCCATTAATGACCGTGCTTCTCAAGAACAAAAAGAAACCTATTTACCAAAATTTTATACAGGTGAATGGTCAGGTACGATGTGTTTGACAGAGCCTCACTCTGGTACAGATTTAGGGATTATTAAAACCAAAGCTGAACCGAATGATGATGGTTCATACAATATTACGGGTACCAAAATTTTTATTACCAGCGGTGAGCATGATCTTTGCGAAAACATTATTCATTTAGTGTTGGCAAAAACACCTAATGCACCTGCTGGTTCACGTGGTATTTCGTTGTTTATTGTGCCGAAATTTTTGGTCAATGCCGACGGTACATTAGGTGAGCGCAATGCCGTTTCCGCAGGTTCAATTGAACACAAAATGGGCATCAAAGGCTCTGCAACTTGTGTGATGAACTTTGATGGTGCTAAAGGCTACATGGTTGGCAATGAAAATGAAGGCCTTGCTGGCATGTTTGTTATGATGAACTATGAACGTTTATCAATGGGTATTCAGGGTATTGGTGCTTCAGAATATGCTTATCAAAATGCAGCGCAATATGCGACAGATCGTTTACAAGGTCGCGCAGCTACAGGTGTTCAAAGTCCTGAAAAACCCGCTGATTCAATTTTAGTACATGGTGATGTACGCCGTATGTTGCTCAATGTACGTGCAAATAATGAAGCATCACGTGCGTTTGCCGTATATGTAGGTCAGCAATTAGATATCACAAAATACTCAACCGATGCTGAGGCTGTTCGTAAAGCCAATGACCGTGTTGCATTACTGACACCAATTGCTAAGGCCTATTTAACTGATACTGCATTGCAAGCTACTTTAGAAGCTCAAATGTGCTTTGGTGGACATGGTTATATTCGTGAATGGGGCATGGAACAGTGTATTCGTGACTTACGTATTGCACAAATCTATGAAGGCACTAATGGTGTACAAGCGATTGATTTAATTGGCCGTAAAACCACGAAATGCTCAGGTGCATTTGTTGCAGAGTATATGGCTGAAATTCGCGAATTTAGCAATAACATGCCAGATTCAAAAGTAAAACAAGCAGCCTTGAATGTATGTGAGAAAGTAGAAGCATTAACGCAATTTGTTGTTGAACAATCGAAGTTAAATCCTAACTTTAGTAATGCTGTGGCAGTGGATTACTTACATGTTGTGGGCTTACTCAGCTTTGTTTATATGTATGCACGTATTCATGAAGCTGCTCGTGTGAAAGCAGAGCCGTTCTATCAATATAAACTTGTGCTTGCAGATTACTATGTTGCAAAAGTGCTACCAGACTTAGCTGCACGCGCAGAGCGTATTTACGCAGGTGCTGATTTAATTATGCAATTACCGCAAGACTACTTTACTGCACAAGCATAATTAAAAAACAGTTTACGATTATAGATGGAAATGCCCTAAGAAGAATTAAGCTTCTTAGGGTAAACAAGATGTATAAATACAGGATGGTATAAAAATGATTGTTATTGTTGATGGCGTTCGTACAGCGATGGGTGGTTTTCAGGGTTCACTTTCATCATGTACAGCACCAGAGCTAGGCGCTGTTGCGATTCAAGCAACTGTGGAACGTTCAGGTTTACAGGCAACTGATATTGATGAAGTGATTTTTGGTTGTGTTTTACCCGCAGGTTTAAAACAAGGCCCAGCACGTCAAGCAATGCGACTTGCAGGTTTACCTGATTCAACAGGCGCGACCACAATTAATAAAATTTGTGGTTCTGGCATGAAAGCTGTGATGCAAGCAGCCGATGCAATTAAAGCGGGCTCTGCACAAATTGTGGTTGCAGGTGGCATGGAGTCTATGTCAAATGCACCATATTTACTGGAAAAAGCACGCTCAGGCTATCGCATGGGGCATGGTAAAACCACGGATCACATGTTCCAAGAAGGTTTAGAAGATGCTGAAACTGGCTTTTCTATGGGGATTTTGGCACAGGAAATGGCCGATAAAAAAGGCTATACCCGCGAGCAGCAAGATGCATTTGCAATTAACTCTTTGAATAAAGCGGTAACGGCTGTAAATGGTGGTTATTTCAAGGCTGAAATTGCACCTGTTACAGTAAAATCACGTAAGGGCGATGTGGTTGTTGATACTGATGAACAGCCTTTGAGTGCAAAACCAGAAAAAATTCCAACCTTACGTCCAGCATTTAAAAAAGACGGCACAATTACTGCTGCGAATGCGAGTTCAATCTCAGATGGTGCTTCGGCATTGGTGATTACTTCTGAAGAAACAGCAAATGCACGTGGCTTAAAGCCAATGGCTAAGGTTGTTGCTTACGCGACAAATTCACAGCATCCATCTGAGTTTACAATTGCACCAGTAGGAGCGATTGAGAAAGCTTTACAAAAAGCAGGTTGGACAGCAGACGAAGTTGACCTTTGGGAAGTAAACGAAGCTTTTGCCATGGTGACGATGCTTGCGATAGATGGCTTTAAGCTCGACGAAGCGAAAGTGAACGTAAATGGCGGTGCATGCGCACTAGGTCATCCATTAGGTTCATCGGGTTCACGTATTATTGTGACACTCATGCATGCTTTAAAGCGCACGGGTGGCAAAAAAGGCATCGCTGCACTGTGCATTGGTGGTGGTGAGGCGACTGCGATTGCAATTGAATTAATATAATTCATCATCGTTTTAAATTTTTAGATAAGCAAGCTGTAACACCGTCTCAGTACGCTGGGGTGGTTGAATAATTGATGTTTATTATGAGATTTTTATTATGAACGGTTTAGATCGCATTCGCTTAATCTCCCTTCGCGACAAAGTTATGTCTGCGCAACAAGCGATTGAATTAATTAAAGACGGCTCGGTAGTGGGTTTAAGTGGTTTTGGTGGTGCCGGTGAGGCAAAGACAGTTCCTTTGGCTTTGGCAGATCACGCGGCTGCTCATCCTTTACGTATTACTTTGGCCACAGGTGCAAGTTTAGGCAATAGTATTGATGGGCGCTTAAGTCAGGCACATGCCATTCAACGCCGTTATCCATATCAGGCAGACCCAACATTACGTAAGGCCATTAACAATGGTGAAGTGATGTATATCGATCAGCATTTATCTGAAATGGCTGATAATATTCGTCATCATAACTTACCAAGTATTAATGTTGCAGTGATTGCAGCGACTGCAATTACTGAAGATGGACAAATTATTCCAACGGGTTCTTGTGGTAACTCAGCGAACTTCATCGAAATGGCAGATCAAGTGATTATCGAAATTGATAATACGATCAATCCAGTTCTTGAAGGCGTACATGATATTTATTTACCGAAAGCGCGCCCTAATCGTGGCCCGATTCCACTCACTCAAGCGGGTGATCGT
Source organism: Acinetobacter sp. SwsAc6 (assembly GCF_013391565.1). Classification (NCBI taxonomy): domain Bacteria; kingdom Pseudomonadati; phylum Pseudomonadota; class Gammaproteobacteria; order Moraxellales; family Moraxellaceae; genus Acinetobacter; species Acinetobacter sp. SwsAc6. Next base: position 1,321 of record NZ_JACAXE010000028.1, on the reverse strand, counting down.
ATCGGTACCATTGGAATTAACGTAAGCCCTGAAAAAATTGCAGCCATTGTACTGAATGATTTGCCCGACACACAGTTTGGTATGGATGAGCCAGATACAGATACGCTGTCAATTGCGAAACACCTGATTCATTTTTTTGAAGCAGAAGTTGCACAAGGCCGTTTGCCTGAAAATTTAGGGCCATTACAGTCGGGTGTTGGTTCAATTGCCAATGCCGTGTTTGCTGGTTTTGAACATTCTAATTTTAATAATTTAGAAATGTACTCTGAGGTTTTACAAGATTGCACCTTCCAGCTGATTGATTCAGGAAAAATGACTTTTGCTTCGGGTTGTTCTATGACGTTGTCAGAATCTTGTGCACAAAAAGTGATGCAAAATTTTGATCAATACAAAGACAAAATCGTTTTACGTCCACAAGAAATTTCAAATAATCCTGAAATTATTCGTCGATTAGGCATTATTGCAATTAATACGGCACTTGAGTTTGATATTTATGGCAACGTAAATTCGACGCATGTGACGGGCACTAAAATGATGAATGGCATTGGTGGCTCAGGTGACTTTACTCGCCATGCGCATATTGCAATTTTTGTGACTAAATCGATTGCAAAAGCTGGCGCAATTTCATCTGTAGTGCCAATGGTGAGTCATACCGATCATACTGAACACGATGTGGATGTTTTGGTGACTGAACAAGGTTTGGCAGACTTACGTGGACTTGCACCTCGTGAGCGTGCACGTAAAGTCATTGAGTGCTGTGCACATCCTGATTATCGTGAAGCTTTATTAAGTTATTTCGAGCGTGCATGTGAGCATGGGGGACAAACCCCACACTTATTAAATGAAGCACTGTCTTGGCATGCACAGTTTGAAGAAACTGGTAGTATGAAAACAGCTTAATAAAACTGTTTAGTTAATAAAAAGCCCGAACTCTTCGGGCTTTTTATATGGGTATGAATACATTTATTGTATTTTATAGAATTGATTCTGTAGCAGAATGAAGTTTTAAATTTAAAGATAAGCTGTATAGATTATTTTATTAATTAGTTAATCTTAACTTATAGTGCATAAAATAGTAAAATCGATTAAAAAAATATCTTTAAAAATGAAAGTTGAGTTTTTTATTAAAATAAATCATCATATTAGATTGAATTAAATAAATTAAAGTCGAACTAAAAAGACTTATTTTAGAAGGGCTTTGTTGCACAAACCTACCTCTAAGGGCTTATTCAGCAATATAATTCTAAAATGAATAAGCCCACACCTAAAATTTATCGTACAACCAATTGGTCATCCTACAATCGCGCTTTGATCAATCGTG
>NZ_JACAXE010000027.1:0-49574 GCF_013391565.1 Acinetobacter sp. SwsAc6 | reverse complement strand
CTTTAAGTTCTTGGCAAATTCTTTGGCTAATGCCAGCATTGCTTCATCTTTCATGGTAAACACCTGTGTTGCCCCTAACAGCGTTGAGGGATAGTCTAAGCGTTTACACAGTTTTATTTACAGTCTCGCGTCACTAAGCCCGTTTCTATCTGTTGCGGACGTACTGCATATTCATCTAAGGGAGGCATATATTCTCCTAAGTATCTGACAATATTGCCTTCCTAAGCAGTAAAATGGCATGACCCTTATGCCATTTATAGAATGCTCTTAAGAACTCTTCGAGCCATTTGAGCTAGTTTCAAGCACCAAATGATTCAAATTATCCTGTAAAGCACGTAAACGGATTGTCGCTTCATCACGTTTTTGCATGCCTTCTTTTTGAATCACAATTACATCATTAACTGTTTTAATGAGGGTATTTTGTACATGTTCAAGGGTTTCAATATCAATTACTGAGCGCTGATTGGCTTTGGCGGTATCTACCGAATTTTGATGTAGCAAGTCTGCATTACGTTTTAATAGATCATTGGTCGCATCATCAATCGTATTAGCCAGTTGCACACTATTCTTTTGTTCTTGCAAAGAAATCGCTAGGCTAATTTGGTTTTTCCATGCAGGTAAAGTAATGTTTTTAATCGCATAAAACTTATCAACCAACATCAAATTATTCGACTGAATAATACGAATCATCGGTAAAGTTTGCATGGCTGATTGTTGCAACACTTGCAAATCACTCACGCGTTTTTCCAAATTATTGGCCAAATGGTTTAAATCATAAATTTTTTGCGTAGTGTTCTGATCTTGCTCTAACGCAGTTAAGCTGGCAATTTCTTGCTGAATATCTTGTTGCTTTAATTTACCTGCCGCAACATAGACACCCAACTGCTTATATTCATCTTGTACGCTATTAAACATGCGATCTAAGGTATCTACACGCGCTTTCAAACCGTTCTGCGAACTTTCAATTTCTTTAACCAATGCGTCAATTTGCTCTTTGGTGGTATTAAAGTGCTGATCAAAACTTTGCTTCGCACCCTTAAACTTATTTAATAAGCCACCCAAAAAACCTGAGTTTTTTGATTTATTTAAAATACTACTGGTATTAAGTTGCTGTGCTACTTGCACCACTTGATTCAGCTTTTGACCCGTTGCATCAAGGTCTTTATTTTGTACCAAACTCAAGAGCTCATCAGTATAGGTAGATGTTTTGGTCGCAATATTTTTACCATATTCTGCAACTGCATTATGGTTTATCTCTGCCAGCTCTTTATGTGCAGTCATGACTTCCTGAAAATCAGCCGGCTTTAAACCCATCCCTTGTAAATCGAGCTGTTTAAATTTTTCTTCTACCACGGTTACAGCAGTTGTTGGGTTATCTTCATTTACAAGCAATTGGAGGTTTTCTGGATGTGTCATAGCGCACCTTACTGATTATGATTTAGAGGATTTCTCTAATGATTTTCTTAAATTTTTAATGAGGGCTTCTCGGCTATTATCAAGTTTTTCCAGTGAACTTGTCGAGTTATTCTGCTGGCTTTGTTTCACATGATACTGCCATGCTGGAATCAGCACCTGCTGCGCCTCTTTAAAACGATCCAACAAACTAAAGGATAATTGCTGTGACAAGTGCATTTGCATAATCGCAATATCATTACTGGCCTGCAAGGTTCTTAAGGTTTGAATCTTTTTTGCTAAGCGTTCAGCAAAACTGTCCAATGGCTGTTGATGATGTGCAAAACTAGGATACTCTTGTGCAAATTCCTCAGCCGCCTGAATATATTTTGCCATTTGCTCACGTAAACCTTGTAACTGACTCAAACGTGATTGCGACTTTTGAATTTCAATTTGTAAATGCTGACTGAGCTGATTAGCATCGCTTAAGGTCTGATCTAGCGTTTTATAATAATCAACCTGATTGGAACCAAACTCTAAATCAATACCTAACCATTTTTGTAAACCGTTAAATTTACGTTTTTTAAAGTATTTTTTTGAGTCAGATAATAATTGGATTAATGTTTCAATCTGTTGACTCAATTTTTGTGTCAAATGTGGATCTACACCATTTAAGAGCACTGACTGAGCTTGAATAATTGCATCGGCATAATGATTCAAACGATATTGATCATTTAATATGGGGACCAGCTCGTTACATTTGACCGACAGCGCTTCCTCAGAAGATACGGCTATCTCTGTTAAAGGGACCAACACATCGACTTGAGACATAAATCATTAAACTCAACAAAATCATTTTTATACTAAGGCTTTTAACAGGCTTTTGATGTAGTTTTTTGCAAAACTTCTAACCTTCATTTGAGCTATGCTGTTCCACTATTTTGCCCTTCACCCCTACATTTAAGCACACATAATACTGTCTTAATTCAAGCTCAGCATGTGTTTAGATTTTTCGATTATTTATCGACTTAGCATCGATTTAATTTAATAAAAAATATTCCAATCGTGCACCTATTTTAAAAACACTCTTTTATACTCATATTAAAATAACACTAAAAGAATCATCATGATAACAAACCACTTCAACAATCCAGTAGATTCTACTTTATCTGCAACCAAACGCATGCAACACATCCGCAGGCATTTTCAGGATACTCAAAATCAGCATGAATTTTATATTGCAAATGCTTTTAATACGGTCAATTTAGATCAAAGCTTTACTAGCTTTCAGCGTCTTGATCAATTATTTACAGCCTTTAAAAAACAAGTGGGAACATTGGATATTCAACATAATGCTGAAGCTAGCCAGTTAAACACAGCCTTATGTTACTGGCCAGCCATTTGGGTCAATTTTTAGCTGAGCGCACTGCAAGCACAGAGCAATGGTTCAGTCGTGAAGAACTCAATCAAAATCTTCCTCAAAGCGATGTATCTTTACCTAAATCATATTTATACGACTTTGCATTGGTTTTATCTCATAAAATTGTGTTTCCACTTCTTGTGATACATCAGTATTTTAAACAAGATGACATTGCGCTCAGTTTGAGTCAGCATGTTGAAATAGAATTACTTAATCACACCATCATCAGTGGTGAAAGTCGGCTAAAAATTGCCGAAGAAATGCATGCGCTACAAAAGATGTATCAAAACCAATATCCTCTACCCAATGGAAGCCCTTATTTAAAACTAGTAGAAATATCACAACTCGACTATTCCCTTAAAAGCCTTGAACGCTTAGATGATTTAATGCGTGAAATGCGTCAAAACTATATTATTTCTGCAGAAAAATTTTTAACTGAAGAAAGCAATTATTACTTCATTTTATATTTAAGTGGTTATTTAGGCCGAGTTATTGCTCAACATGCAGGAACGTCTTTACGCTGGCTCAATCCAGCACAAGCAAGCCAACTCATAGGACAAGAGATTCAAGCTCAATTACCTACTGCACGTATTGCTCATATTCATAATCGCGTATTTTTTACCACGGGCCATATTTGTGATTTTCTTTTTGCACCGATGATTCAAACCAGTTCAACACAATATGCACAACAGATTATTAACGAGATTTTAAACATACGTAACCCCATGTACCTCGCCCAGCCATCTACTGAAATTGCATATAAAAACTCGCCTTATCATGATGCTTTATACCAAGCTGGGGAATTAATCGCTTACGTTTTTCAATTTATTCATGGTGTTATGCCAAGAACAAACCCTGATGACAACATGACGCCAACCAGTTTTCCGCCAGGTCATACATTTATTAAGCACATGGATGGCCCAGATCAAGGCTTAAAACAATTGGAACAGAATCCTCAAAATTACCCATTTAATGTACTTGCCTATGAAATGTATGCATGTTTACCTCATATTCGTACAGATGCTTTTGCTATCCACATACGCCAATACGGCGCACATGCAATGAACTTACAATTGGTGATTCCTTATTTTTCTGTATTTGATTATCGTGGCTTTTCTATTATCCAGCCTTATTTAAATGCCTGCGACGCCATTACTGACAGTGCAATGCCAAATATTTTATCTGCAATGCAAGCCTTATTTGATGGTATAGAGGGCTTTGAAGCACCCCTCCCTACAGAACGAAAAGTTTGGGCCAAGTATTATCAACCACAATTACACCCATATCCGCAAGGTTTTGCTCAAAACTAAATAAAAAAACTCCAGATCATAAATCTGGAGTTTTAGTTTTCACCTAGGCCATACAAGCAGCTTATAAATAGTTGCCTTCCCGTTCTGGCTGGTATAGCACCTTTTCAATTTTTACTTTCATAATGTGACCGTCTGGTTGTGGCCACTCTATTTCTTGACCTTCCGCTAAACCTAAAATTGCAGCGCCAATGGGAGCAATGACATTCACCTGCCCTTTTTCAGCTTTAAAGTCATGTGGATATACCAATGTTATTTCGGTTGCTTCTATTGATGGTGCTATCGTAATTAAAACTTTTGCATTCATGCTAACCACATTAGGTGGTACATCCTGTGGTGCAACTACATCTGCACGTGCTAATTCATCTTCAAGATGTTTCATTGTCAATGTTAGTTCAGACTGATGCTCTAACATTGTTTCTAAACGATGTAGATCTTGTTCAGAAAGAATAATATTAGGTTTATTCATCTATGAAGTTCCTTCAGTTTTATTAGACCACGCCAAGGCAGTGGTCTTCATGTTCTTGTTATCACTCATTCATTTATAACAGAAATATAAAGGTTTAGATAACATTCGAGTTTTTTCATGCCATAAAAAAAGCCCCCTTGAGGGGGCTTTTCTCAAGTATGACTTATTTCGCGTAAACAGGGAATTTAGCGCAAACTGCAGCCACTTTTTCTTTCACTGCAGCAATTACCGCTTCATCACCTTTGCTATCTAAGATGTCAGCAATCCAACCAGCAAGCTCACGTACTTCAGCTTCGCCGAAACCACGAGTTGTTACAGCTGGTGTACCAATACGGATACCAGAAGTTACGAATGGAGAACGTGGGTCGTTTGGTACAGAGTTTTTGTTCACAGTAATGTGAGCAGCACCTAACCAAGCATCCGCTTCTTTACCTGTAATATCGCCTTGTTTGATTAAAGACAATAAGAACAAGTGGTTTTCAGTACCACCAGAAACAACATCGTAACCGCGAGCGATCAACACTTCAGCCATTGCTTTCGCGTTTTTAACCACTTGTTGTTGGTAAGTTTTGTATTCAGGCGCCATTGCTTCTTTAAAGCAGATCGCTTTAGCCGCTACAGCGTGAACCAATGGACCACCTTGGTTGCCTGGGAATACAGCTGATTGTAATTTTTTCTCAATTTCTTCGTTTGCTTTCGCAAGGATTAAGCCAGAACGTGGGCCACGAAGTGTTTTGTGCGTAGTCGTAGTCGTTACGTCAGCAATTTGTACTGGGCTTGGGTAAACGCCAGCAGCAACAAGACCAGCAACGTGAGCCATATCTACAAATAGGTAAGCGCCAACTTTGTCCGCGATGTCACGGAAACGCTGCCAGTCAACAATTTGGCTGTATGCAGAGAAACCAGCAACGATCATTTTTGGTTTGTGTTCTTCAGCTAGACGTTCAACTTCTTCATAGTCGATTTCGCCAGTTTCAGGGTTTAAACCGTATTGAATTGCATTGTATGTTTTGCCAGAGAAGCTAACTTTTGCACCGTGAGTCAAGTGACCACCGTGAGCCAAGCTCATACCCAATACTGTATCGCCTGGGTTAAGAAGTGCTAAGTAAACAGCAGAGTTTGCTTGTGAACCAGCATGTGGCTGAACGTTTGCATAGTCAGCGCCGAAAAGTTCTTTAGCACGATCAATCGCTAACTGTTCAATCACGTCTACATATTCACAACCGCCATAGTAGCGTTTGCCTGGGTAGCCTTCAGCATATTTGTTTGTAAGTTTTGAACCTTGTGCTTCCATTACAGCTGGTGAGCAATAGTTTTCAGAAGCGATCAGCTCAATGTGAGCTTCTTGGCGCGCATCTTCGTTCGTGATGGCTTGAGCTAATTCTGGGTCAAATTGAGCAATTGAAGTATTGGCAAACATTAGCGAGGTCCTATGAAATGTAGGGCTTTTAAGCCGTGCTAAGATTGGCGCGTATTGTAGCATGAAGTTTTATAAAGTAGAGAATGAACTTCGTACTGTTTGCAATAAAAAATGCTCATCTTTATTCTAAAAATGAGCATTTCAGTTAAATTAACTTATTGAATTGGCATTAGAGATTGCACATCTTTCACAATATTACCCAAATTTAAAGAATAGGCTGTAATGTGATCCCACTTACTTGTCTCTGGAAGAGCATCATCCGTTTTATAACTAATCGTTGTACCTGCAGGTGCTGACTTCACCAAAGTGTCCGTCACTTGGCGTGGTACAGTTGGATCCAGTGTTCCTTGGTAAATAATAATCGGGGTTTTAATAACGGTTTTTAGTGGCTGTGAACCATTGACCAAAAAGTCCTTTACTTCAGGAACATTCGTCATGAAATCTGTCTGTGTTCGTGGGTAATTTGTCAGATTCATATTGAGTTGAAAATATTGCCCCATTGCCCCACCTAAAGCATCCCCCAATTTATCAGAGCATAGTGATTCTGCTTTTGCAACAATTAAATCTGTGGGTGATTTAAAGACTTGGTTATATTGCAAATTCGGATACTGATTTTTTAGCCCTGCTGTAATCAAAGATGTAAAAGTATCTAAAGAAGCGAGCGTTTTAATTATTTCTGTTGGATCTGTCATATTTTTAGTAGAACCTTCCCCTAAGGTTAGTACAGAACCAAGGAACGATGCTGGTGCCACAGCAATTGCCCCTTTATAATTGAGTTGTGCACGTGATGCATATTGTGCTGCACCTAAGGCCGCTTGCCCTCCTTGGGAATGTCCAACGACCAGCCATCTATTTTCTGTGGTATTGCCCAGATAATTACGCGCAGCAACCACCGCATCTGTAATTGAAAATGCTTCACTTTTTAAATTTAAAAATGGATGCGGTTCACGGCCACTCGGCTCACCAAGTCCTTCATAATCAGGCGCAACCACTGCATAACCTGCAGCCAAAAGACCTTGTATTAAATATTCATTGCCTTTTAAGCCCTGTTGACTCGGTGCACACATATCTGCCACACCCGTAGTTCCATGTGCCCAAGCAACAATCGGCCATCCCCCTGCAGGTTTAACTGTCTTTGGCGTGAAAACTAGAGCTGTTGCTTGCGTCTCTTTTCCATTTACACCTAACATTTTATACGTCATCAATAACTTGTCTGAACTAACAGACGCTAAAAGATTATCTGCTGTTTGACTAGCATCGGTATAGCCTGTTGTTTTAACCACTGGAGCTACAATATTATTTTTAGGGACTCCATCATCAATGACATAAGTGGACTCACCACCATCACCGCCACCACATGCCGTTAATAAAATAGAACTGCCGATTAACACAGCTAAAACATGTTTTTTCATTTTGAGCCCTTCCTTGTTGTTGTTTTCATCTTCTGATTTTATATATACCCTGTCAGTGCTCACCAACACAAGAGTATTTAAGATCAATGACAGCTTGGCTGTTATAGATCCACGCGCCTTATCAAAATCATCAAAATAATCTGCTCGCATTTAAAATGCTCATTGATCAGATGAGCTGATAAAATCATGTTTGACTAAAGATCTGAATAAATTCCATTCCAGAGCCATCTTTACCGCGCTGATCACTAGCACCTATATGTTGTATTTAGCATCACATTTTTCTAATTTTTTTGTTCGATCTTCTTTTAATTCAATGTACTCAGCTACATTATGCTCAAAAATGCGCAGAGATTGAGTTATATTTTCAGCAAATACTGGGCAATATCAGGTCATTCAGTGCAGTTTGGTTTGTCAGTATTCTCTGCAAATGATAGATTGAGCATATTCATTTTGCTTTTGGATTTGGGCATGCAAGCCATTATTCTTGATACAGAAACACATACATTAAATGGTCAGCCCATTGAAATTGCATACGCTCCAATTGAAATCCAAAATGGCAAACTCAGCTTAGACAAAACAAAAGTTTTTGATCAACTCTATTCAGTTGATGAGCCAATTTCATTTGCGGCAATGGCTGTGCATCATATTTTAGAATCAGACTTGGTTGGTATGCCTCATTACAGTAGTTTTCAGCTACCGAAAGAAACCAACTATATTATTGGCCATAACATTGATTATGATCTTCGCGCTTTAGAAAAGTGTGGTGTAGATACTTCAAATCTTAAAGCCATTTGTACACTTGCCCTAGCACGTCGTGTGTGGCCAGATGCAGAAGCACATAATATTTCTGCACTCATTTATATGATTAGTAAAGGTAGTGAAAAAGCACGTGAAATGATTCGCAAAGCACACCGTGCGGATATGGATATTATTTTAACAGCAAATATTTTGATGCATATTGTGCACCAACTCAAAATTAATGATTTGGAATCGCTTTATACCATTTCAGAAGATGCCCGCATTCCACGTAGTATTAATTTTGGTAAACACCGAGGTACTGCAATTTCTGAACTTCCGGCAGACTATGTACAGTGGCTCATGCGTCAAGAGGATTTAGACCCGTACTTACGTAAAGCTTTGGAAAATTCCTCAGTAAGCACACTATAAAATTGTTAAAAATCAAATAACCATTCATCAAACTGTCATTTTAGTGTAATTTTCACACAATAGGATATGCCTTAATTTATTGGGGGAATAAATTAAGGTATGTCTCGTTTTTATAAAACCGAATTTGGTTTTCGCACCATCAAATTACGTGATTTAGCATTAAATGCCAAACAACGTCAACTCTTGCTACTTATTGGATCAGATGACTTCAATGCAATGAATCCATCAATGCAACATCGAATTGCCAAGCCTGAATTAATCCAACAACTATTAGAATTAGGTCTAATACATACTAAAGGATCATTACACACCGCGACAGATACGCCACCGACAATTCAAAATACGTCAACTGAAACACCAATACCAACTTCAGAGCTTCCAAGCCAACTGCATGAACCAGTCATATATAATGATCAAACTTGCGTAATAACGGACACTATGCCACTGAGACGATCTAACTCAAATGACAGTAATCTGGTACGTATGCATGCTTCAAGCTTAAATGAACTAAAAGAGTTTATGACTCAACAGCTTCAACAATACTGCGGACTGATGGCGAAACGATTAATTGAAAAAATTCACAATACACAACATCCAAATGAATTAAAAACGTGCCAAATGCAGTGGATGACGCATTTACAAGAATCACGCATTCAGCCTGCACAGCTCAATATGGCCTTAAAATATGTGAATTCCAGTATGTATACCTTAGCTTCGAATTGAGCCAATCAATTTAACTTTAGCACTTCACTGTTAGAGCTTTTATATTATTTCTTATTTATAAAAGCTCTCATTTTTTATACTTGTGACTGCTGAAAACTTTTAATTTGGCTAAAATAGGATTAATTCTATGCAAATAAGCGAAAGTGGCATTTCATGCTACGACTTAATGCTAATGGGGTTTTATTTTAATATTTGGCATAGATAGCATAGTTTTTTAAGAGCATGACGCATGGCCGTTTTATTTGAGTTTGACCCTTTTGACCATCCGACTCAATTGAGTAAAATTGGTAATTGGGTGATTACCTTTTTAAGCCCTGCTGATGAACAGCAAGACATTCAACTGGCTATTACGTATGTTTTGCCACGACAAGCCAATGATCAATTACAGGCACGTCGTATTATTATCAATAGCACGGCCAATGAACAACGCTGGCTTATTGAAAAAATTGAATGCTTTGACAGTGCTCAAAATACTGAACTTGATTTGTTACCAACAACGCCTGAAGCACAACAAGTCTTAGATACAGTTATTCAAGAATTTGCACGTTATGATGTCCAACTACAGCTCATCAATGAATAAACCAAACTGGCAACACCTATAAATATTAAAAAGCTCCCTACATAGGGAGCTTTTTAATATTCATTCCACTGATGATTGAATCAATTTAAGCTTCAATCACTTTATAAATACTGGATGAGTTTTGGCTTTCATACAAAAATTCAATGCTGGGTTGAATCATTTCACCATTCACAAAAATATGATCAATATGTTGAAATACAGGTGTGCCAGCCTCAGCTTGCTCCATTAGACGCGTACTCAAAACTGCTTTTGCATCAAGAATTTGGCTATATTGATCTTTCACTTTAATATCAATCATTTTTATCATTTCCCTACTTCCTTCTTCAATTATTAACGTCGTCTAGCTATTTAGGTTTATATCACATGACAAAAAATCAACCACAAAGAAAATGTTAGATTTCATGGCAATGTAACTTTTCTTAATTTTAAAAATGATATATCAATGACATAGTTTGAATAAATTAATATTGTATGACAATTCTTATATAAATCTGACCCATCAGTTTTCACTTTATATACATTCATATATTAAAAAAGCCCGCACATTGGCGGGCTTTATGTTGGAAGGCTAGTGCTGATTGTATTGTTTGAACTAGCAAACTCAAAACGAGCTGTCATTGATCCGTCCAACTACTTTGTAGCGTCTACTTTATGTTTCGACCTACTGTAAAATCAATATATGCCTGTAACAGATTGCCCGCAAGTAGCTGTGACACTTCCATACATTTGTACAAATAAACAGCAATTGTTTTATTTTCATTTTAAGAGAACAATTGCTTGCTTATTTTTAACTATAATCAATTTGCAAACTGTATATTGACAGCCCTATCTCTAATATTGTGTAGTGAATTTAACCATGTTATCCAAACTTATTTTAAGTGACCTCTATCGCTACTGTGGTAACACCAGTTGGAAGTCGTTTATTAAAAATTATTTGTTTAACCGTGGTTTTAATTTTAGTGTTTGGTTGCGTCTTGCCAGTCCTCAATCGCCTTGGCGCAAAGTGGCCTACCCTGTTTTTTATTATAAAAAGAAGAAATACAGTATAGATATCCACTGTACGACTCAAATTGGCTATGGGCTGTATATCGGACACGGCGGCCCGCTGGTCGTCAACCCGACAACCATTATTGGTAACAATGTCAATCTTTCTCAATTTACGACTATTGGCGCCAATGGTGGCAAACAAGCAGCAATCATTGGAGACAATGTCTATATAGGTCCCAATGTCTGCATCATCGATGATGTCCATATTGGCAATAATGCAACCATTGGCGCAGGCAGTGTCGTCACTAAAGATATTCCTGAAAATGCAACAGCCGTGGGTAACTATGCCAAAGTCATTCATTATAATAATGCTGGAACATCTGTAAATCGGCGCTGGGATATTTAGAAATAAGAAAAGAGCCAATATTGGCTCTTTTTTAAATTTGGTGCGCTCAGCGCGCACCGGAATCTGCTGCTATCATATTGTTTTATATTGATAAAAACAAAAGTCCATTGAGCTTTACCGTAAAAAATACCGTATAAATATTATTTACTTTTTTCATATTGCTAATTTGAAATTTATTGACCAAATTTTGATCCAAATCAGATTTAGTGTATTGAATCACTTAGAAATCTTGTTCAAATCCTAATTCAGGATTTGAAATGATGTACTGATTATATCAATATTAAAAGCACCATAAATAGGAATGATATAACATATCATTTCTTCAATATTCTTTTTTGATGTATCATTCTTTTAGACACATCCAGGGACAAGGTAATGTTTGAAATTATTGATGATTTAAAAAATAAATTAGATCAGCATCGCCCCCTATCACCAGCTATAGAAAAAAATTTACAAGAAGATCTTATTGTACGATGGACCTATCATTCGAATGCAATTGAAGGCAATACACTTACATTGCTAGAAACAAAAGTCGTGTTAGAAGGCATAACTGTCGGTGGGAAGGCATTAAGAGAACACTTCGAGGCAATTAACCATAGAAACGCTATTTATTACGTTGAAGATATTATTCGAAAAGAAGAACCATTTTCTGAATGGCAAATTCGCAATATCCATCAACTCATTTTAAAAAATATTGATGATGATAATGCTGGCCGCTATCGCCAACAAAATGTCCTAATCTCTGGTGCCACGTCTACCCCGCCTGATTACACATTATTAAATGACAAGATGGCTCAGCTAGTTGATTGGTATAGTAATGACGCACATAAATTTCATCCTATCGAACGTGCAGCCAAAGTACATGCTGATTTTGTAGGTATTCATCCATTCATTGATGGCAATGGCCGTACATCACGTCTATTGATGAATCTTGAATTGCTTAAAGCTGGTTATCCCCCTTGTGTAATAACAGTTGAAAACCGATTGGCCTACTATGAGGCCCTAGATCAATGGATGGCTTATGGAAAAACTGAAGCATTTATCCAGTTGGTTTCTGAAGCTGTACTTGAAGGATTTAAACCTTATCAAGTTGTATTGGGCATTTAATCGGCTTGATCGGTGTATTGATCCCTAGTACTAGATACCATCCACAATTGCATCTAAAATCATTTGTAAAATAAACTCATTAGATGCTGTAACACTGAAGATATGAGCGGTACAAAGAATATCGCTAGTGACTCATAAATCCGTGGTGATTTACTCAATCAATTTCAATCTGATGAGCGAACAGATTCTGTCTATACTGAGTTGTACGACACTATAGGCTGTAAATCAAAAACCTTTAGACTCAGCATTAAAAGCTTTTTTAATAGTTTTTCCTCCAAATCTATCCAATAAGATTTGATCTACAACATTTAGTTCAATAATACTCAACGCAGCATCTACCCAAAGTACCCGAAATGCAACTGTCATCAATTTGTAATAAAAATCGATTATATCTCGTGTGATAATGCAACTTTTATTTGCGAGTTTATAAATGTCAGACAAAATCAGCTTAGACTATTTAAATGAACTCATTCGTAATGCTGAGAAAAAAGATAAAAAAATTGACAAGATCTTATTAGGCTATAAGGCGTATTATTTTTTTATGTCTGACAGCGAATTCCATAAAGAAGTCACTAACTCTGCCCTTTCACCAAGTAAACGTAAATATAAAAACTATAAAATCAAAGTGACTCAGGACGAATATCAAATTGATTTAAAATTTAAGGAAAAATAAGCAGGATTGCTCTAATTCCCAGGTTTAAACTCTTTATTTATTGACAGCCATTATGATTAAAGCATCAAAAAAGACAATCTAGACATTAGATGACCTGTTGTACTTAAGATCGTTACCCGCCAATTCAACATCATCTGATACAATCAAAATAACGTTTCACGTATCCTGTGAACTCCTGTTTTCTGACCAAATAGCACTCCGATAGTGTCCTCTTAAAATTTATTGGACACTATCGTGGTATTAATGAGTTAGAAAAGTGGGGCTCAGCGGATGCTTACGATTAAACAAACGATCGAGCCATCCGTTACCCTGCTCACACCATGACGAATCAGCTTTAAAGATTACGCTGATTGACTCGTTTAGACAGTTCTTCAGCCGATTCTTTTCGCTCCGAATAACGGTTGGTCAAATAGGCACTCTGACCGCGAGTCAGCAAAGTAAACTTGTATAGCTCTTCCATTACATCAACAATACGATCATATAGCGATGAAGGCTTCATCCGTCCTTCCTCATCAAACTCCAAAAAGGCTTTAGGAACAGAAGACTGATTTGGAATCGTGATCATCCGCATCCAGCGCCCAAGAATTCGCATCTGGTTTACACTGTTAAAAGACTGTGATCCACCGCTCACCTGCATCAAAGCCAGTGTTTTACCCTGCGTAGCACGAATTGCTCCTCCAGCAAGTGGAATCCAATCAATCTGTGCTTTGAAGATTGAGCTCATCGAACCATGCCGCTCAGGCGAACACCAAACCATGCCTTCAGACCAAGCCAACAATTCATGCAGCTCTTTAACCTTTGGATGTTCCAGATCACCATCTTCAGGTAAAGGTAAACCTTTGGGATGAAAGATTTTAACCTCACAACCAAAACGCTCAAGAATTCGCCCAGCTTCCATCACAGCTAGGCGGCTATATGAACGCTCTCTGTTTGAGCCATATAGCAATAAGATACGTGGTGGGTGACTTAGTTCTTTAGCCTGCACTTCCGCAAAAGTTGGTGTCGGTAAAAGATCAGATTCAAGATTAGGGAGTGTCATCTTTGCCTCTTAAGAATTTGGATAATATTTTTTCTTCAGCCACAAGGATACGCTAACCAGTGCAATCAGCACGGGCACTTCAACCAATGGGCCAATAATCGTAGTAAAGGCAATTGGTGAAGCCAAACCAAAGGTAGCAATCGCAACGGCCAACGCTAACTCAAAATTGTTACCTGCTGCGGTAAATGAAATTGCGGTGGTTTTGGGATAGTCATTCCCCATCCACTTACTCATGAAAAAGCTGACAAAGAACATCACGACAAAGTAAAGCGTCAATGGAATTGCAATCCGCAACACATCCATTGGCAAACTCACTACATCACCGCCTTTCAAGCTAAACATGGCTACAATGGTGAATAACAAGGCCAATAAGCTGAGTGGACCAATTTTGGGTAGAAACTGATTCTGATACCAGTCCAGACCTTTGGCTTTCACTAAAGATAGACGCGTCAGGAAGCCCATCAGGAATGGAATCCCCAAGTAGATAAGGACAGCATTGGCAATGGTCCAGAAATCAACATTGATGACATTCCCTTCTATCCCAAAAAATGGCGGCAGATAGGTCAGGAAGAACCAGGCATAACTGCTAAAGAACAGAATCTGAAAAATGCTGTTAAATGCGACCAATGCAGCACCGTATTGATTGTCCCCGCATGCCAGTCCATTCCAGATCAGTACCATGGCAATACAACGCGCCAAGCCAATCAGAATCAGACCTGTCATGTATTCTGGGTAATCACTCAAGAAGACTATCGCCAATACAAACATCAGCACTGGCGCAATCAGCCAGTTCTGAATCAGAGAGAGCGCTAATGTTTTTTTATCCTGAAATACTTTGGGCAAAGCTGCATAATCTACTTTGGCTAATGGTGGATACATCATCAAAATCAAACCAATCGCAATTGGCAAGTTGACTGAATTTACACTCATTGCGTCCAATGCGACGGATGCTTGTGGAAATACCACCCCAATCGCAACACCCAGTGCCATGGCCACAAAAATCCATAGCGTCAGGTTGCGATCCAAAAAGGATAATCCTGGTTTAGACATGATCTGCTCGCTTAAAGATGGGAAATTTGATTAATTTCAGCAATAAGCTGAGGACGGCTCATGTGATGGGTATCTAATGCAAAAAGTGCATCTAAGCGTTTGTTGATATGTTCTACAGTACTTAAAAATGCCTGTAATTTTTCTTGTTCAGGCAAATCTAAATGTGATGGATCTGATAGACCCCAATGTGCTTTGATTGCTCCTCCTAAATACAATGGACAAGCTTCTTGTGCTGCCGCATCACACACGGTGATGACGACATCGGGCTGATACTGTTCACAAGCATCAATCGTTTTACTCGACAAACCTTCGGTAGACAAACCCAGGTTCTGTAAAGTCTGAATGGTTAACGGATGAACTTGGCCAGAAGGTTTACTTCCAGCGCTATAAGCTACCCAACCTTCAGGCGCTCGACTATTAAACAGAACTTCAGAAAGAATACTGCGACAACTGTTACCCGTGCACAGAAACAAAAATTTCATAAAAACTTACTCGCAATGGCTCTGAATCGATAGAGCTGAGGGATCAAATAACACGGGAACATTGCTACGTTTAAGTGTATTCAGAATTTCAAAGCACCATTCAGGTAGTTGTGGGTTAAGACTGTAATACACCCACTGCTTTTGCCGACGGTCATTCAGCAAACCACTTGATCTTAACAGAGCTAAATGCCGTGAAATTTTTGGTTGGCTTAACTGGAGTTTATCTGTCAAATCACAAACACATTGCTCTTCGTTTTCTGCGATAAGCATGACAATACTGAGACGTGTTTCATCAGATAAACATTTAAAAAACTGAACGTGGTCCATAACTGCTCCCATTCTATTATGCAAATATACACATATCCATATATTCAGTAAAGAGTACTCATTATAAAAGTATACTCATATCCGTATATGCTTGCCAGAAAGGGAAAAATTTAAAACTTCTTAACATCTCAAGACACAAATAAAAAAGACCCGTGGCTTATGCCACAGGTCTTTTTTACAGTTTTCCACATACACTTATTTATTTTTTTCAATCAACTCCACAATGGCTTGTGGTTCCAAAACTTTGCCACTTGAAACGATTTGATTATCTATGATCAGACCTGGCGTACTTAACAACCCTGTTTCAGCAATTTGCATCATATCAGTTACATATTCAATTTCTGCCTGAACACCCGTACTTTTTACAGCTTCTTCAGTTGCAGCCAATAAGGCTTTGCATTTACGACAACCTGTTCCTAAAACTTTAATTTGCATCTTTATTCTCCACACTTTTTATAAAAACCAATAACCCAAAGTATTCAGGCTATAACCAACAATCAAGATTCCCACAAAAACAATCCCTACAAACAGGCTCAATAAACGGGTTTTCATCACTTGTTTTAACAAGATTAGCGATGGCAGAGAAAGTGCGGTGACCGCCATCATAAACGCTAAAACCGTCCCCAAGCCAACGCCTTTAGTCACAAGTGCTTCTGCAATCGGCAAGGTGCCAAAGATATCCGCATACATTGGCATTCCGACAATCGTGGCAATCATTACGGAATACCAGTGTTCCTGACCAAGTAAGGCGGTAATCCACTGCTCAGGAATCCAGTTATGAATTGCCGCACCAATCCCGACACCTATCAAGACATAAAGCCAGACCTTACTAAAAATGTCTGTCACCTGTTCCCAAGCAAATGTACGCCGCTCTTTTGCAGTCATGCTGAAATCTTCATCGTCACCTGAGATTGTTTGATGATGAGTCACAAATTCAGCCACATACTTTTCCATTTTCAAGTAGCTGATTAATGACCCGCCGATGACTGCCAGCACTAATCCAAGTAACACATAGACCAATGCAATTTTCCAGTTAAAGATACTCGCCAATAAAATAATTGAAGCCAAGTCAACAAGTGGTGATGAAATCAGAAAGGAAAAAGTGACGCCTACCGGAAGTCCTGCACGGGTAAAACCAATAAACAACGGAATGGAAGAACATGAACAAAATGGCGTAATAGTACCGAGTAATGCCCCCATGATATTGGCTTTGATTCCTGTCATCCGACCTAAAATCAGCCGAGTACGTTCTGGAGGGAAATAGCTTTGAATATAAGATAGTGTATAGATCAACACTGAAAGCAGAATAAAGATCTTGAATACATCATAAATAAAGAAATGGACACTACCACCCAACCGGGTTGCAACGGATAAACCAAATACATTTTCAACGAACCAGCGCACCCCATCCGAGAGCCAGGTCATTTTAAGTAGAACATCATTTAACCAAGCAAAAATTGCGACAATGTTCTCCATTTAGATCTCCTGCTTTACACTGATACAAAGTCCAACAGCGTTAGGGGTTTCACCTTTTATTTTAAGCGTCTGCCTTGCTCATCAATGATGACTTCACCATCTTCTTTAGCGAAAGCTTTTAATTGCGGCAAAGGTAGAATATCTAGCACTACTTCAGATGGGCGACATAAACGAGTGCCCAAATCTGTCACGACCAAAGGACGGTTAATCAGGATGGGATGTTCAAGCATAGCATCAAGCAATTGCTCATTTGTCCAGTTCGCATCGTCTAAATTAAGTTCAGTATAAGCATCTACATTTTTGCGTAACACATCACGAACACTTAAACCAGAGTCCTGAATCATTTTAATCAGCTGATCTTTTGATGGTGGCGTAATCAGATATTCAATTACTTCTGGTTCGATCCCCGTGTTGCGAATAAGCGCCAAAGTGTTACGAGACGTGCCACAGGCAGGATTATGGTAAATTTGAACTTTTGGCATTTGATCCATGAGTATAATCTCTTAAACAGACAGCCTTTTATATATGAATATTCGAATATACGCAATATGGAATATATGATTAACTACAAGTACTAATAAATAAGAAAAGCTCCTGAATCAATCAAAAACCTCCCATTTAGGTATTTCTGAAACGGTGTCAATTAAATTAAGAAGCTAAAGCTTCTTTTCGGATTCTCAACTCACATTAGGAACATCCCTCATCTAACAAACTGCTCCTAGTCAAATAAAGGATATTCCTCCCCTCACCCTCTGCTATAGCAAGAGTTTTTCCCACAATTGGAACCTGATCTGCTATCTGTTGAATAAAATGATTGGGCGAAATGCCATACAGATCCTGTGTTTGCGAATAAAGATTATCCCAGTGCTGATTCATATCGTTTCCCAATGATTGAAAAAATTAAGCTGTGAATTCTTTAAATGCTTCCAATGCATTAGCGGCATACATCAATGAAGGACCGCCCCCCATATAAACTGCAACACCAAGCACTTCCTCTAATTCTTGCAATGTCATTCCCATTTTGACTAGGGTTCTGACATGAAAACCGATACATCCATCACATCGTGCTGCAACACCAATCGCTAAGGCAATCAGTTCTTTTGTTTTAGGATCAATAACACCATCTCGCATTGCAACTTGTGACAATTGATTAAAACTTTTCATTAAATCAGGAGAATCCTGCGCTAATGTCTTTAAACTGCCTGAAATATTTTGAGTTAATTCTTTGTACTTCATGATTTTCTCACTTGAATGTCCATAAACTTAAGTTAGACTTAAAATAGAAATCTAGTTATTTCTCTACTGGATAACCCTGCTCTAGCCATGCTTGGAATCCACCCTGAACAGATTTCACCTGAGTAAATCCCATATTCTGTAAAGTATCTGTAGCCAGAGCTGATCGGCCACCCGTCCCACAAATCAAATAAATCGGCTGATCTTTAAGATATTCTAGTGCTTGCAAGGTATCGCAATGATGGCTCGCCACAGGATGCTGGTGAATTCTCATTTCTAAAACACCACGAGGATAATTCACGGCTCGGTCTATCGCTGCCGCCTGAAATTCATCCGGTTCCCGAACATCAATCAGAATGGTTTTATGGTTTTTCATGGCTTCAAGTAAGCCGTCTACCGTCACTTCTTGAATTCGGTTTTTTGCCATTGAAATTAATTGTTCTGCTGTTTTCATTACTCTTTACCTCTTCCGATCTTTAGAAATCTGGTCTCTGATTAAATATTCATGTCTTTAAAATGCAGTTTTTAAATTTGGCTCTAATCTCTTGCTTGTATTAAGTTATGATGACTGTAGAAATTAAATAAAATGCTACGCTTATGACAGTTATGGCAAAAACCTTTTGGATTTGACTATTCTTAACTAAAGGCATCAAACTTCGACCAATCAACATCCCAGCCATGCAAGCTAAAACGAAAGTCAGCGTGACCGAAACGGGGTATTGAAAACCATCTAAAATATGAGCTGAAATGCTGACACCACCTATCAGGAAAATAATCATCAACGAGGTCGCAACAATACTGCGCATATCAAGATCAGTTACTTTACTCAGTGCTGGAACAATCACGAATCCCCCACCTACCCCAAGCAAACCAGTCAATAAACCTGCCACGACACCAATGGCACCGAGAGACAATGCAGTTTTCATGTTCCAAATCAGACGACCAGTTGTTTGGTTAACTTTACACAGCACACCTGTATGGTCATTCACTTTTTTAAAAAAAATCCGGTAAGCAACCACGAGCATGACTAAACTGAATGCTAAGGTAAGCCATACAGGAGAAATTATTCCTCCCAGATGCACACCATAACGTGCTGAAGGAATGCTAATCAGTGCAATCCAAAGCGCAGCCCGATAGCGTACTATCTTCTTAAATAAGCCTTCAAATGTTCCAACCAAGGCAGATAAAGTGACTGCAAGCAAGCCAACAGGTGCAGCTTGTGCGACCGTCCATCCTTGACTTGCCATCAGTGCGGGTACGGCCAGAATGCCACCACCAGCACCGGTTAACCCAAGCAAACCACCGATGGCCAGTCCTTCAAGTATTAGCATCCACATCGCTACTGCCCCCCTCTATTACCAAACCAATTAAACAAAACTTGTTGTTTAATCTTAAAATTTGCCTATTTGAAGTAATTCAGTGGAAGTTTTAAATAAGAAACACCATTCTCTTCGGGTTCAGGGAATTGTCCTGCTTTCATATTGATCTGTATCGAAGGTAAAATCAGTTTGGGCATACTTAAACCCGCATCGCGCTTATTACGCATTTCAACAAAATCATCTTTGGTCGTGCCGTCGTGAATATGGATATTCTGATTTTTTTGAGTCTGAATATCCGTTTCACACATATAGGTATCGCGCTTTTCTGGCAAATAATCATGGCAGAGAAATACACGTGTTTTCTCAGGCAGTTGATACAAACTTTGTATTGAATCAAAAAGGATTGATGCGCTTCCCTTCGGGAAATCACAGCGCGCTGTTCCATAATCTGGCATGAATAAGGTATCACCCACAAACACGGCATCACCGATGACATAACTCAGGCAAGCAGGCGTATGTCCCGGTGTTGGAATGTTATAGGCATTCAATGTTCCGATTTGGAACGACTCATGATCTTCAAATAAATAATCAAAGAGCTGCTGGGCATTCCATTGTTTAATATCCAGATGATAAATCGCACCAAAGGTTTCCTGTACAATGCCAATTTTCTGGCTCATGGTAATTTTGCCACTTAACTCAGCTTTGAGATATTGTGCAGCAGTCAGATGATCAGCATGTACATGGGTTTCGAGAATCCACTCAACCGTTAAACCCTGCTCTTTAATATAGGCAATAATTTTATCGGCATGAATAGTTGATGTACTTGCTGATGCCGGATCATAATCCAGAACGCTATCAATAATGGCGCAGGCTTTAGTCGCAGGATCACGTACAACATAACTGAAGGTATTGGTATCTTCGTGAAAAAAATCTTTTACTATAGGTAAGTTTGACATCGTTAAGCTCCTGACCATTTACGGTGAATCCATACACCCACCAACATTGCTACAATAAAATAGAGCACTTGATAGTGGCCCAAACCGATCAAGGTAAAACTTGGTGCCGGACAGATGCCGGCAATGCCCCAACCTGCACCAAATAAAACCGCACCCATGATCAGCTTCTTATCTATCTGATTATTTTTAGGTAAATCAATAGGTTCATTAAATACTGTTTTCGGTTGTGCCGTACGTAATACTTTCTGGAAAGGAATAAAGGCCACCGCAATCGCACCCATCATGACAAAGGCCAGACTAGCATCCCAGTCACCAAACAGATCCAAGAAATCGAGTACTTTTTCCGGATTGGACATACCCGATACCATCAACCCCACAGAGAACAGTGCACCAAATAAAAAGGCAAACAGATTTTTCATTTTAGAATGCTCCTGTGATATGACGGATAATATAAACAGCGACAAAACCTGCAAACATGAAAGTCATGGTCGCGATGAAAGAACGTTTAGACATGCGACTGATGCCACAAATTCCGTGACCACTGGTACAGCCCGAACCTAAGCGCGTCCCAAAACCCACCAGCAGACCTGCCACAATCATCATCAGTGGGCTGGCATTCAATTCGATTTCAGATTGTACAAACAGACCATAAATAAACGGTGTGAGAATCAAGCCTGATAAAAACCAGATTGCAGGTGTTTTAAACATGGTTTTTGAGTTTAATACTTGCCCAATCAAACCACTGATTCCTGCAATACGGCCATTGACGTAAAGATAGCCAACCACGGAAAGCCCGAGCATTAAGCCGCCAATAAATGCGATGAGGAAGTCATGCATGATGAATTAATCCCTACATAATATACTTTTTTATATTATATAATTAAAAATATTAATCAAGCAGTTTTATGGTAAATTATGTAAACTGCACGGGCTACATCAAAAGTTGTGAGGACATTTATGGATATGATTGCTGAAAATGCCAAAATTGATTTTTCTCAAGTCGATTTCGTCAGCCAATGCCTGAAAGTTTTGGCCAATCCTGATCGCCTGAAAATCTTATGTGTCCTGGTGGATGGGGAAATGAATGTTCAGGAAATTGAAGAATCCACTGACATTCATCAACCTACACTTTCACAACAACTGACTGTCCTACGTAAGGCTGACATGGTCAGCACACGACGTGAGGGTAAACAGATTTTCTATCGTCTGAGTGATCCCAAGGTCTTAAGTTTGATGCAAAAGCTGTACGAGCTGTATTGTGCGAATTAATCCGCTTAGTACAGCCAAAAAGAAATGATCAGAAGCAGTAAACCTTTGTTTTTTTAATACTCTTAATATGGAAAAATCTTGTACTCATTTTTTCTCTAGATTAGATTTAGTGAACTAAATCTGAAAAATATTTTATTCAAATTACACAGGGTTATAATTTATCGATTTACAAGTTTGTTCTTATATCGTGCTAGAATTTTGAGGTCTACTCAATGTTTTGAACTGCTTTTACCAGAAGAGTGATCTACATTCCGGCTCATTCCATCTCGTGTTTGGAATCACTCTGAATTCTCCCATCCACCAAATTAATGGTTCGATCACAGGTCGCCGATAATCTAGGATCATGAGTCACCAATAAGACTGCACAGTCATGTTCGCGATGTACTTTACGAAATAATTCAAACATTTCCGCAGCAGTTTGAGTATCCAGATTACCTGTCGGTTCATCGGCCAACAATAGTGCAGGCTGAGTAATCAGTGCACGTGCAATCGCTACGCGTTGCTGCTGCCCTCCAGAAAGCTCATTGGGTTTACGGTCAGCGAACTTATCTAACCCTACAGCGGCCAATAATTCATGGGCATATTGCAACGCAGATTGATCTGGCTTACCTTGCTTCAGCATTAATGGCATGAGTACATTATGTAAGGCAGTAAAAGCCTGTATAAGATGATGGAACTGAAACACAAAACCTATACTATTGCCTCGTAATGCTGTCCGAGCCGTATCATCCATACGGCTTGTAGCCTGCCCCAACAAGTACAACTCACCACGACTAGGCTGATCTAATAAGCCGAGAATATTCAGTAAAGTACTTTTGCCTGAACCAGAAGGACCAATTAATGCAGCAAAGTCATTCCGTTGAATACACAGGTCAATTCCATGTAATACCTCCACTTCATTAGGTTGCCCAACATTGTAAGACTTTCGCAATGCTTCTAAACGCAGTACTTCCTGAGATGGATCAAACATGACGAATTGCCTCCACAGGATCAAGTGCAGCAGCCCGACGAGATGGTATTGCAGCAGCCAAAATACCTGTCACTGTCGCCAAGAATAATGCCGACAAGATAAGCTTGATTGAAATCGAAATATAAAACAAGCCGGGACCAAACTGATTAAACCCCCAGATTAGACCATAACTGACAACACTACCAAGCATCGAACCAAGCAGACCAAAAATTGCTCCCTGAAATAAGAAAACTCTTAAAATTTGCGCTTGTGTAGCTCCAGTTGCACGTAAAATACCGATTTCCCGAGTCCGTTGCACCACACTCACCGACATCACACTGGCAATGCCAAAAGCGACTGAAATCCCTACAAAAATAATAATCATGTTGGTCGAAAGGCTCTGAGCAGTAATCGCATTCATTAACTGAGCATTGGTTTCAATCCAGCTTTCTGCTTTTAATCCAGTCAGGCGTCCAACTTGTGAGGCAACTTGATCCGCCTGAAAAATATCTTGGATCGTCAGATCAATCACGGTGACCCCACCCGGCAAATTAAGTAAAGATTGCGCCTGTTTCAAATCCAGATAGACATAGCGCGCATCCAATTCACGCACCCCCAGTTCAAATATTCCAGAGATGTTCACCACTGCATTTTTCTGTTGCCCAGTATCTAATCTTAATTTGCTCCCGACTTGCACACCCAAATCTTTGGCTAATTGACGCCCAATTAATACATTATCCGCACTGACCCGTAATTCACCACTCACCATATATTGCTTTAACGGAATAATCTGTTGATAACGTTCAAGATTGATACCAACCAAAGCAACCGATTGAATTGCCTCTCCACGCTGTACAAATGCAGGACCAGAGATCACAGGAGAAACCGCCGTCAACACGGGCAACTGATCTAAAGTCTCAGTAATCTGCTGCCAATTATTAATAGAGCGTAAGCGTTGTGCACGCTGATCTTCTAGTAACAACTGAAGTGTTCCTGCTGCTGGTGGCACAATATGATTCACCTCATCTGGTGAGAGCAAACGAATATGCGCTTGTGTCCCTAAAGTCCTTTCTACAATATTCGATTGTAAACCCTGAATTAAGGCGCTAATGAACACAATGACCGCTACCCCCACCGCGACGCCAATGGTAATCATCATCGACTGTGTGCGACCCTCTCGCAAAAAACTGATTGCGATGGTCCACTCGGTCCAAAGTCGCCTAAAAAAGTTTTTCAATCGAATTTCACCGGTAATTCATTTTTGCTATTTTTCTGATCCGTTTGACTCTGGAAAACACGTTTAGTTTTCTCTATTCGGACACGAGTTCCATCTTTAAGCACTGATTCTGCATCGGTAAGGACGTGATCACCTTCTTTCACTCCAGCTACAACTTCAGACATAACCAAACCACGTAAACCCAGTGTGATGGGATGACGTTGAATTTTTCTATCTCTTACTAAAATAACCATAGCCTTGTTTCCACTTATACTGCTTAAAGCATCATTTGGAATGACCAGGGTTCGCTCGCGCTTGTTGGTTTCAACATTTACCGATACCGTCATGTCTTGACGCAAAAAATCAGGGACTGGATCAACTGTTAATCGAACGTCTATTGTGCCACGTTGAGCATCAATACTTGGGGCAATAAAATTAATATGGGCAGGAAAAGGTTGATCTGGATAGGCATCCGTAATCACTGATGCTTTTTGTTGTAAAGCCAGCAGTGGTAAATTTCGCTCATCAAATGGCACTCGTATTTCAGTCGCGCCATCCAGTGCAATAGTGAAGAGAGTCTGACTCGGTTGTACCAAATCCCCTGGCTCAACATTACGGGTTAAAATAATACCTGAAACTTCTGCGCGAATTTTGGTCTTGGCGAGTTGCGCTTGAAGTGCAGCGAGTCGTTCACGTAATTTTGTCTCTTCAACTTTATCTGGGGCAAGTGAAGCAACTTTTAATCGAGCTGATTCCAAATTATTACGGGCGAGTTTTTCTGCCTCTATCGATTTCTCCCTTTCCTCTGCTGATAATATTCCTAATTCGGTATTTCGTCTGCGTACCGCCTCTCTTTGAGCCTGTTCTAATTGCACTTTGGCATTCGCTAAATCGAATTCTGCTTGCGGACGTCTAGTGGTTGCGAGTTCCTTTAATTCAGCTTCTGCCTGCCGCACCTGCGCTGAAATTTCATCAGATTTCAGTACTAAAAGAACATCCCCTCGAGAGACCCGATCTCCCTCTTGAACCAAGCGCTCAAGAACAACCCCTGTAATTTCACTACCAATCTGAGTCCGAGATACTTTCTCTACCCGTCCTGAAGCAACAACTGTCTGAATCAATGGACTAGATACGACTTCATAACTAGGTAACAATGGTCCTTGCCACCAGCGATATATAGCAAAACTGACGAGCAAAACCAGTAGTATGATCATGATCCAAGGCTTATAACGGGTAACAAGCAATTCCATTCTCCAAGCCAGATTTAAGAAAAGTTTTTGAATTGAATAATTAATGTCTAGTTAAATATATATGAAAATTTAGTTACAACACACCAAATTAAAAAAGCACACCATTTTTATTAAATTATTTTCTCTTACTGTTATAGTTTTTTCATAATTTTGATTAAAAAAACAAACAAAAAATAAACCTATATTTCTATATATTTCATAATTTTATATAAAATAATAACACGTTTTAGACTTTAACATTCCAGCTATCAATAACGTAATACATAGCCATATTTAGTAAAGTAGCTGTGATGGCGTCAATTGAACTCAGACCATAAATCAATGATTTTAAATATTAATTTGTATAATCTGGAAATTTTTTACCCAATTTTTACCCAAATTAGATTTAGTGTATTGAATCCTAAAATTAATTTTGTTCAATGTCGCTTTAGGATTTGAACTTGTGTACGGAGATTAACACATGTAAATTGAACATAAAATGAAATGTTATATCATTACTTTCTTATATTTCTGTTTTTCATGTATCATTTAAGAATACAACTGTAGGGATAAAGTTATGTTTGAAAATATTGATGCTTTAAAAACAAAATTAGATCAGCATCGCCCTCTTCCTCCTGCAATTGTAAAAAATCTACAAGAAGATCTCATTGTTCGCTGGACATACCATTCAAATGCAATCGAAGGTAATACTCTAACATTGCTAGAAACAAAAGTTGTTTTAGAAGGTATAACTGTTGGCGGTAAAGCATTACGAGAACATTTCGAGGCAATCAACCATAGAAATGCTATCTACTACGTTGAAGACATTATTCGCAAAGAAGAGCCTTTTTCTGAATGGCAAATTCGAAATATTCACCAGCTTATTCTAAAAAATATTGATGATGACAATGCTGGACGTTATCGCCAGCAAAATGTCTTGATTTCAGGTGCTACGACTACCCCGCCTGACTACACGCTGTTGAATGACAAGATGGCTCAGCTTGTTAATTGGTATAATACTGAGGCGCATAAGCTACATCCTATTGAACGTGCAACTAAAGTACACGCGGACTTTGTAGGAATCCATCCATTCATTGATGGTAATGGTCGTACATCACGTCTATTGATGAATCTCGAATTACTTAAAGCTGGATATCCTCCTTGCGTTATTACAGTGGAAAATCGCTTAGCCTACTATGAAGCATTAGATCAATGGATGGCATATAGAAAGACTGAAGCTTTTATTCAGTTAGTTTCCGAAGCTGTACTTGAAGGGTTTAAACCGTATCAGGTTGTATTGGGAATTTAAGTATATCTACTAGGCCTCTACTTGAAACTTCAATTATTTTTAGGAGGTATTACCCTACAGAACAATGAAATAAATATCATTCAGACACTAAAGTATCTCTAGAGACACCCATCATTTTACATGCTCTAGAAACATTCTGAAGTTCTTCAGCTAAATTAAACTAAAGCAATGACTAACCTCTTATAATAAAATATTCTTAAAACCAATAATTTATTACTTATACAAAATACTTAAAAATTATCACTTATTAAACAATTGCTCGCACAATAAAAAAAACTATTGCTAATAACAAAAACAACCATAAAATATCATTTATTTTCAATAAAAATCCAACCCCTCCTTGATTTTTGAAAATCCTATTCAAATTATAGTAAATAAATGCTAAATCAAAAATAACTACTACTGGAATACCAAGTATTGTACTTATTCCCAAAATATTAATAACAAGCAGTATTAGAATCTTTTTTAGATTACTCGATGTATAAACTAAATGATTTAAAAAAAAATTCTTCAAGATAGCCTCTATATAAAAATAGTAGAATCTCCTTTTAAATTAGAAGGAGATTCTAAATAACACAGCATTATTTTTAAGGTAATTAGCAAAGATAAAGTCTATGAGATGCTTCTAAACTCACCTTCAATAATCCCACCCTCTTTTCTCCAAGACACAAAAGATTTAGTCTTTGATTCATGATCCATATGCATCGATTTTATCTCTTCAACTTTATCTTTAAGTTCTTTGTAAATAGGGAAAAATTTTAAAATAAATTCATCTTTATCAATTAACTCTAAAATCTCTCTTTGCTGGTTTTGTAAATTCGCTACTAAACTCTTTCTTGCCAACTGAAACTCTTCTTGTTTCTTCGCTTGATTCCAAGTATCCCAAGCTTCTACCGCAATACCAATAAGTGGTAATGCTGTGTTAATGTTGCTCGCTAGGTTAACAGCTCCCCACGGTTGGAACTTTAACGCTTCTTTTAAATTAAGCCCAATAAATTGCCCACCCGCAACTAGGCCATCCCTTGCAGCTAAAATAGTTGTATTATCCAATTTAATATTTTTCGCTAAATGATTAAGGCCTTTTTTAGTCAAGGACCCAACAGCTGTGTCAATATTATCAATTTCTGCGTTAAAATTAACTGCTTGTGTATTTAATGCAATATTGATTTGATTGGTTTCATTTTGAAAATATTCATTAATCTTACTTGAGATAATTGATCCTTTATCACCAACTTCTCTCACTACGAACTCACCAATTGTTTCTAGACTAGTTCCTTGAACCTGCATTACTAAGTCTTGGAAATATCCATTAAAACTAGATCTTAAATTTGTTTTTGCATTGGCAATTTTTTTGGATATTACATTCAGTGCACCAGTTTCAATTTCATAAACTTGATTAAGCTTTTCCATTTCTTTCGATAGCAGAGATTGTTGCTCTTCAATTTCAGGTAGTTTTTTAATCAAAATATCACTAATAATGGACTTTCTCGTTTCTTCAATTAAACCAGTATAACCACCATTCTTTTTCACAATTTCACTAGTCGAATTTTGTAATAATTTGATATGAGACAATTTTTCGAACTCATCTCGATTTTCCATCCAATAATCAACACCTTCATCAAATGGATTTGCTGAAACTGCCACTATATGTAAATTATTAGTATCCTGTGTAGAAAGAGATAAAATCAAACTTAATCTTTCTTTAACATTTTGCTCTTTAATTTTAAATTTATCTTGGTAGTCTAATTCATCTTCTACATCTGCAACTTCATCAAAACGACTAAGAACAAAGACTGTTCGTGGAAGTAAGTTCAGATCTTTAAATAACCATTTCAAATCTTCAACATGACTTTCTTTGATCGGATTTTTAGAGTTCATGACATAAAGAATAATATGAGCTTCACTTACATATTTTTTTGTGATGTCTTTATATTTTTCAATCTCTTGAGCATCAGTATTCACTTGCTCTTTATAACCGTATAATCCAGGTGTATCAATAAGTTGATATTCTTCATCAATATCATAAATTTTAACTGCATTTGATGATTCAGAAGCACTAATATTCATAGTTGCTGGGTCAATTTTACCTAGCCATGCGGCAGCAATTGAGGTCTTTCCTTCAGAGAATCCACCTATAAGTGCAATTTTAAGTTTATCACCTTGTAAGGTATTCAATGAGTTCTTTAACTTAGCTTTAATATCTGTTGATACATCTAAACCAAACTCTTGACCCTGTATAATAAAACCTTCTAATCTACTCAATAAGTTGATAACTTTAGCCTGATTATCTTGATGATTTTTTAAAGTTTCAGACATTTATTTGACCTCGTAAGCACTGCTAATATTATTTGATAACGTTTTAAACATTTTGATTGATTGATGCATATCTTCTACAAGCCCTGTGATTTGATCACTTGGCTCATTTAGCTTTTTCTTTAAATCCAATAGCGATGGCTCAATTTTTTCTTCCACATCACTCAGGTTTTCTTTAGCAACTTTTTTCAGCTCTTTTACAATGTTTGATAAATTTTTATCAACACTTTTCTTTTGCTCAGATTTTTTAAAATCTGAATCAAAAAAACTCCAAATTGCTTTTGCAAAACTAAATAACAAACCAGCAGCCGTTAATGATATTGCAACCCAGCCGACTGGATTCCACCACATTGCAGCACCTACACCAATACCAACACCAAGCAGTCCCATTTTGTTAATGCCATTATTGATATCAAATTTCAATGAAACATTATTATTCAATCCTGTTACATCATCAGCTTTAAAGTTATTTTGAATACTGGCTAACCGTGAAGAAAGTTTCTGTAATTTTTGCTTTAAATTTTCATCAAACTGCGAAGTTTCAGTTTTAAAACCCGTAATTAAATCTTCGCTCACTGATTCCAGATTATTATCAATCTGTCGCTTCAAGATACCTTTGAACTCATCATTACTAATATCACTTTCAATCCGCTTGTAGACTTCTTGACGAGTCTTACGCTCAAAATCTTGAATGATTTTTTCAATCATCGTTTTAAGGCTTTGCACTAGGTCCAAATATTCACTATCAATTTCTTGTTTAGTGACAGCTACTTGCTTATCAATATTCAGCTTTAGATCAGTAAAGCTATTATGAATATTATTTAACTTCTCTATTGTTTGTTTTAGAACATAATTCGCTTTATTAAAATTACTCGCCTTAATTTTATAAGGTACATCTCCAATGACTTTTTGAGATAAGTGGTTTTGAAACGCACTCAGTCCTGACTTTTCCTTCAATTCATCTCGATCAGAATTATTTAAAAACTTCACCTGATTACGATATTTTTCACCAAATGGCACCAAGCAATTGGCTACTGCATAAAATGCAGCAAGTCCAGCCACCACAGTATAATTCTTATAATGTTTATCTAATGCTGATTCCATCAGTTTATTAAGGTCATTTAAGGCACCTCTTTCATCATCATTACTGATCAATCCATTTTTTAATGATCTAGGCGATGTAACGGGTTTATTGTAAACGGTCCAAACTTCTGTCTGATCTGCTAGGTGCATTTTGATTTTTTGAAGTGTGCCTTCATTTGGAGCAGCATCTTTACTTGTGACATAGAAAACAGCATGTGCTTTTTTAACAGCTTTAGAAATTTCGTTCTCAACTAGTTTTTCATCACCTTCAATTCCTGGCACATCGATTAATTTTACCTGTGTGCCATTAATATCAAATAAGAACTCTTTACTCTCTCGAGTGAAGTCACTGCGGCCATCCCCCATAATTTGGCCATCTTCAAACTCTCTTAGCTTCTCCAACATTTTTTCAAATTGCTGTAACTGCTGTTCAACTGCTTTTTTTTCATTTTCTAATTGCAAAGCAATAGAGTTGATTGGTTTTTTGGTTGAATCAAATTCATCTTGTATCGTTGTAAGATGCGATTTTTTCAACGCATATTCTTTTTCAATTTTTTGCTTCAATACTTTCAGCTCAGAATCTAATAGTGCTTTCTGTTTAATTAACTCTAACTCAATTAAACCAATTTTTTTTTCCTCTTCTAGGCGTTTAAAAATATAAATAATTTTTAACCACCATGACATATTTTGTTTTTTATATTGAACTGTCTCTTTTAAAGACACAATCTGAGTATTAAAAATTTCAAGCTTTTCGTCATTTAATAAAGATTGATTAGCAATCTGCTCATCATACTCATATTTAAGAGCATTAAGTATTTGTTGATAATCTTCTAATTTTTGATTATAGGTTTGATCTATCTCCTTTAACTTTTGATTATTTTCTAAAATTTTATGACTAATTTCATTATCAGCGTTTTTTAACTGTCCGTATGCTTCTTCATCTAATGAAAATTCATCTTTAAGCGCTTTGAATTTTTCTTGTATTTCATTTTTAGTTTTTTCAGAAAACAATAGACGTAACACTTCGATAAGTGTCGATTTACCCGCATTAGTTTCACCAAAAAAAGCAATTGTAAAGTAATCCCATTCGGAATTACGTTTAAGTTCGTCTATCTTCCTTTCAACTTCTTTTTGCTGAAAGCTTAAAATTTGCTTAGATTCATTTAGTTTTTCTCCAACTAAATTAGTATCTAAAACCTGCTCATTTTTGACAATTGTCGCAATCAAATCTGATATTTTCCCTTTTAAATCATCATAAATATTCTCAGGATGATTTAAATTAATATGACTATTCACGTACCCTTACCCTCTAACCAACCAAATTATAAATAATGTTTTTTTAAATGAACTTTTTTAACCTAAAACCAAATATTCTCTTAAGCTTATTTCTAATTGTCTCTGTAACCCTTTCGGACTCACTATTTTTAAATGAGGAATCCAGAATCGAATCAAAGGCAATAACTGCATGTCATGATTAATTTTAGAAGAAACCAGCAATCCACCATCATGTAACTCTTTGACAATTTGTTGCTCAGGTAGTATCTGACGTTGCTTAAAATAAAAAGAAACCTGACTATCAATAGATAAAATAACTTCCTGTTTATCCTGTCCGAACCAGATGCTGTCATCATCTTCCACAAGTTTTACAATATTTTGATCTGGAATAAATTGAGAATATTCATGCAAAGCGTGCATAAGCTGAATATGTGAAAGACGATAAGTACGCAATTGATCTTTTCTTACTGCTGCCAAATACCAACTACCATGATGATGTATCAAACGATAAGGCTGAACCAGTCTAGATTCTCCTTTATAAAGAAAACCAATTTGTCGCTGTTCTTGAATTGCTTTTCCAATAACTTTGAACAACTCTTTAAACTGACTTGCATCTTCAAAAGAATAACCTTTAGCACAATAAATCTGTTGTGCTCGACTATCTAAAAGTTCACGTAGAAAGGACATATCCAATGACGGATACAAATGACTAATTCCTGAGAGCTGTGCAAAATTACGGATATCCTTCGGAGCAATTTTTCCTAAATAATTTGACTCTAGGTAATATCTTTTATTTTCAACATCCTGCTGTAACGGCAAATAAGTATTGAGACGATCAAAATCTCTCGAAATCGTACGTGTACTTACCCCAAATTCTTCAGCGAGTTCTTTTATACTTAACTGATATCCCATATTTAATTTCGTTAAAATATTGGCCAATCTGTCAGCTAAACGCTCATGAATAGAATCATCACGTTGCATGGATTATCTCTAATTATTCAAAAGTAACATCAAAGTTATACTTGATTTATATTTGAAATATAACACATTAAAAATACAAAAAGTTACACTAATTCACAAAAAAAATATAAGTTTCATTTTTCTTTAAATAGAGTTTAGTCGATCTAAATAACGCTCCAAATGCAACATGGCTAGATAGTACTTTTTCAACTCAAATTTATTTATTTTTCCAAAAAGAAAAGCTCTGAAAATACGCTTTAATGCCTTCATCTTATGCTTATTGGTAAATGTATTAGGACCAATTTTCATGTAAATCTCCTTTCAAAATAGCTTTTTAAGTTTGATTGATTAAAGCTATGAATTAATTGAAAGATAAAGCATGAAAATGACAGGAGATGTCATAAGCTTATAATATTTTTCAGCATCCATTTTTAATTTTGAAATTATTATTAAGCAGAGGTGGTGAAAGTTTAACTCACCCTAAATGGCAAATTAAGACAAAAGCTTATTGAGATTTTTATTCAGTTTTGACCCATCTTTTACCCAACAAATTTTTTGACATTCAAGAGTACGCTTACAATCTTTGGCTAGATTTCTCTGATCTAGAAATAAATCTTTTTACGATATTTCAGATATCCAATAGCAAACAACACCAACGTCCCCAATATCAAATACCGATTCACTAATTTCCCACGAATTTTATCGTAAAAATTAACAATGAATTGATCTATATAAGGCATCATCTGCGTCACGCTTCGTGTCTCAAAATAATGACCGAGTTGAGCATTCAGCCATGTGATAACAGCGATACAAAATATAAAAAAGACACAAGGAAGTATCCAGACCTTTGGATAGCGCTCTAGCACTATCAGTAACGTATAGAACTCCTCTTGTATCCAATTCCACATCATAAATCTTCCTTATCTCATGACACCCTGTTGCAAACTGTATTTCCATGACATTCTAAAGGCAGTATCTTTTGAATATTGCTTGTACATATCCATATCAATCTTTCTTTGACGTAACATCACTTCATTCATAATCTTGTCAAAAGCCAAATCTTTGGTATGCGGATCAGGGTTATTCAAATACTTACTCTCAAAATCAGCATGTTCTTTTATCTGTTTTAAGATATTCACAAATTTTACTTTTTGCTCCTCAGGCGTTGCAGCCCAACCACCAAACCAACGTTCATTAAACGTTTTAATGATTTCATCTAATGGGTCTTCTTCAGTTTCACCGCCATGAGCACCACGAGGATTCGAATTTGTCGGATCTAGAACTGTCTCTTCAGTATCTAACTCAATTTGCTCATTCAGTTTTTTACGCTGTAATCCATAAGAGTTTAAATCAACTGAGTTTAACAACTCATCCAAGGCATCCGCTTCTGGATCTTCAATTTTGAGTTTCGGAATCAAGAACTTTAAGAACCAATACAACTTTTCCCAAGCTGGAACTTCATATGGCAAAATTGAAGCCATCTGTCCATAAATCTTCACGAATTGCTTTGCCTTGATCTTGAAATCAGCTTTATTTTCAGGAGTGAGTTCTAATTCAGCATCAAAACGTGCCACGGCGATATCAATCATCGGGCTTAATTTTTCTGCATCGACTGAATCGAAATACTTCGTAGCGAAATCTTCCACTTCAGTAGATTCATATACTCCAACAGTATCCAACTCATCTTTTAGTTCGTTGAGGACATTAATATCAGTCGCTTGTGACAATGTGGTCGAAGTGTAGAAACGATCAAATGAATGTTTGATATCTTCTATTTCATTGAAGAAATCGAGCACAAATAGATCTTCAGTTCTCTTACCTAATTTAGGTGCAGAACGATTTAAGCGAGACAGCGCTTGTACGCATAGTACATCGGCCAACTTTTTATCAACGTACATCGTACATAGCTTAGGCTGATCAAAACCAGTCAGGTATTTGTTCGCAACAA
The DNA here is from genome assembly GCF_013391565.1 of Acinetobacter sp. SwsAc6. Lineage (NCBI taxonomy): Bacteria > Pseudomonadati > Pseudomonadota > Gammaproteobacteria > Moraxellales > Moraxellaceae > Acinetobacter > Acinetobacter sp. SwsAc6. Next base: position 15,078 of record NZ_JACAXE010000027.1, on the reverse strand, counting down.
TAAGCAATCGATACTGATCTTCATTCACGCCTACAGGCTTCTTCTCCCCCACATAACCACGATCAAACATATCTTTGGTATCGTTGTCAGAGAATCCATTGAGAATCGCTTCTGAATATTCAATACCATCTACTTTCTTCTCACCAGAGAAAGCAATGATGGCTTTAAATGGATACCCTGCTTGCTCAAGCAGACGATCTATCGCTTTGTAATAACGGATTGCAGACTCAATATTTTGAGTCACAATCATCCCTTTGGCCTTGCCTTTTAATTTCTTGGTATTTACCACATGTTGAATGAAATGATCTAACATAACTTCAGCTTTGATATCAATGGTCTGTTGAGTTTTCTCTACATAACTTCTTAAGGTTTTCTGCGCTTTTTTAGTATCAAATAACGGATTGTCTAGAATCGACTTCTCAATTTCATAGAAGCTCTTATATGTCGTGTAATTGGACAAGACATCTAGAATAAACCCTTCTTCGATTGCCTGTTTCATCGAATACAGATCAAAAGGTTTAAAAGAACCATCTACTTGCTTTTCACCAAACTTTTCTAAAGTCGTGTTTTTTGGCGTTGCAGTAAAGGCAAAATAGGATGCATTGCCTTTCATCTTACGTGCCAACATCGCACTTAAGATTTTATCTTGTGCATCTATACCATCACTGTCTTCATTGGCTTTACCCATGACTTCATTCATTTTGTCATGTGCAACACCAGATTGAGAGCTATGTGCCTCATCAATGATCACAGCAAAACGTTTATCACTTAAATCTGCAATCCCATCGATAATGAAAGGGAATTTTTGAATCGTGGTAATAATGATCTTTTTGCCATTTTCTAAAGCAGATTTCAGCTCTGATGACTTATGGGCATGTGCCATAATATTCTTAACTTCAGAGAACTCCTTAATGTTCTCTTTAAGCTGTTTATCCAGAATACGGCGATCCGTCACCACAATCACTGAATCAAATAAGGGATGTTCTAGCCCTCGGCTTCCTGCAATGTCTTTTTCTACTGGGTAGGCTTCAATCAACTGAAATGCTGCCCATGTAATCGAGTTTGACTTACCTGAACCTGCGGAATGTTGAATAAGATATGTCTGCCCTACGCCACGTGTTGAAACATCATGAATGAGACGGCGTACTACACTGAGTTGATGATAACGTGGGAAATACAGATTCCTTTTATCTAATAAGGTTTTCTCATCACCATCTAGTCGTACGAAGTGCTGAACGATATTTGCCAAACTTTCTTTTGAAAGTAGCTCATTCCAGAGGTATGCTGTTTTATGCCCCTCTGCATTTGGCGGATTTCCTGCACCTGCGTTATGGCCCTTGTTGAAAGGTAAGAAAAAGGTATTCGCTCCAGCCAACTTCGTAGTCATATAGACTTCATCGGTATCGACAGCCATATGTACAATACAACGAGCAAAGCTCAATAAGGGCTGTGTGATATCTCGATCTTGTTTATATTGTTTTTGCCCATGATAACGAGCATTTTGCCCTGTCCAATCATTCTTTAATTCAAAAGTAATAATTGGAATACCATTTACAAATACCACCATGTCAATTTCTTGTAGTGGATTGGCTTTTGAGTAACGTAATTGGCGAGTTACACTAAAAATGTTCTGCTTGAATCGGTCTTTAATCTTCTGAGAACTACTTGCCAACGGCGCTGGGTACATCAACTGAAAATGCGCTTGATCTACGGCGAGACCTTTTTTCAGTAGATGAATCACCCCATGCTTACGGATCATTCGATCAAAGCGTTCATAGATTTTACGTTGCCAATCGTGTGGATTAAATTTTTGAATCTTTGCCAGTTCATCAGCTTGTGTTTGTTCTAAGAACTGCCAGAAATATTGGGTATCTAAGGCATACAACATGTCAAAATTTGCAGGTGAACCCGATACAAAGCCATGATGAGGTAGAGAAATATCGGTTAAACCTGCTTTAACATTTTCGAGGCATGTTCCAGTCAGCGCTTTTTCAATTGCCATTTCCAAAGCACGTTCGTTAGTTAAACTGACCATGTCATACCCTCACCCTTATAATGTTGTTCCAATATATTCAGCATATCTTGCTGATGTTCAATAATCGTATGGATATCTAGCTCTTTACTCTCGCTGTCTAAACGGTCAAATAAGTTCTTTAATTTCAATGAATCATAAATAGGCTTCTCATAGAAATCTGCTCTTTTGACACGAATAGGTTTATTGCTATATTCTGAATTCTGACTCGGGCTAAGCAATGCCAAATTGCCAAAAGCATGCAAATATTGGTCGTCTAACCCTAAGCTATATTTTTCATTCTGTGGATGTATATGTTCAATCGAATTCTTGGAGCTAATACGATAGCCTTTAAACTGTTTTTGATCACGACATTGCATCAAATTATCGAACTTGATCGCTTTCCATAATGTGTATTCAAGTTTCTGAAACCAATAATGTTTAAATCCAGTGCCTTGAGGAGTATTTAAATTTGCTTGGATATTATCAAAAGAGTCCTTTGCAACTTCTACCCCTTGGGCCAACAAATAACTCGCTTGTTTCTGAGTCTGCGTTGTTAAAGAAAGTGTATTGTCAATTTTCTCAAGAATGCTCAATGCTTCCTCATCACAAGCCTTTTCACCACGCTGTTCAAAGACTTTTACTAGTTCCATTAAATATGGCGTCAGCCAATAATGTGCATTACGGTCAGTTGTGAAAATACAAACGCTTTGCAATTGCTGTAGTGCCGAATACTCCTGTTTTGATCTTGGATAGGAGTCATTTTTATCAAGTGCTGATATATAGGTTAATACTAGCTCCTCTGATCGACTCTCTTCATCTTCTATCCATCTTACCGCAAAGCGATCAAACAAATAACGAACTTGCCATAAGGTCTGTATAAATGCCTTAATATGAACTTCATCTGCTTCTTCTAAAAAATCATCAAAGATTTCTTGAAGTTTTGCACCTGTCATTCGTTGCTGAATATCTGTACCTAAGTTTGCTTTAATTTTATAAATTCTTAAGGCATGAATCAGCAATAAGTCAAAACTTAAAAAAGAACGAAAAGTATAATTAATTTCTTCATTTCCTAAGCTTTTTACTACCGGCTGAATCTCTTTTTGAAAGCTGATATTTTCATTATTGATGTCTGATTTAAAATCATCAAATATCTTAGAAATTGAAAGATCTAGCTGTTCTACTTCAGATGAAATTCGCAAGCAGAGGAAAGCCATTTTTGATGGCTGATATTTAACTAAATCAGCAAAGCTCAATTTTCGCCAACTTTCTATGCTGATTTTCCCTTTGAGTAATCGTTCAAAATATTGATTCATATTTTGGCAGATATCCCATATTTCACTATAAAGGACTTTATCTGTATTTATCTTTTTAAAGATTTTTGCTTTTACCAAGTCTACAGGCTCTAACTGAACACCTGCTGTATTCATACTGGTAAATATCTTATTCAAATCTGTATCAGTAGGGACGATGTTGTTTACCCAAGTCACATGGTGGTAAACATAATCTAGATATCCAATTAAAACACCTTGATTTTTCAGTGATTCTAAATACTGACGAATAACAACTAAGCCTTGTTCAATTTTTTCAAGATATTCATCTTCTTGGGCATTGAATACATGCTTTGCCATAACCTTGGCCAATCCAGAATGTTCTTGCAAAAAAGCTTGTACATTTTCTCTAATTTCAAAATGTAATCTTGGTTGTTTTTGAATACTCGCGACACCTAGTATTGGATGCGTTATTTTTTCTGTTAAGCTCATACAAGCTAGAGAAAATAGCATCAGAGTCGTCGTTCGTTGTTGTCCATCAATCAACTCGAGTACATCAACATTTTCATTTCCTAATACGATGTTTCTTCGAGCCGTCAGAGTGCTTCCCACATAATAATGAGGTTCTTCAAGTATATATGCTGAATGAATATCTTCTAATAGTCGTTTTATTTCATCGCTTGTCCAAACATAAGGGCGTTGGTAACTCGGGATAATGAATTGATATTTTTGCTCTACGACACGTTGAAGCGTCAATAATTCTGTATCTACACACTGATTCATTTCTTACCCCAAATTCTTTATTTTCTGCGTTAGCTGTTCGAAAAAGCCCTGTTGTATTTCTTCGTTTTTCAAATTCAGTTCAAAGTGCTTTATAGTTTCTTGAATAAAGGTTTTTTTGAGGGACTTTTTAGTCTCATCCAGATCATACTCCGTAACCACAAAATTCAAACTATCTAAATGTTTAAAAGAATCTTCGGGTCGATAAGCCATCACCAAATGATCTAATAGTTGATTATCTTTGAGCAGTTTAGGTACGCTCTCCGCTTGTACTCTAGTCTTATTCGTTGCTCTTGGTGAATAGGCCACACGGAAAAACTTTTTCGCAAAAATATCTAATTTGTATTCACCAAATTTGCTTACATATAGCATGATGCCAATGGCATATAACTCTGCTAAAAAATGACATCCTTTTAGCTGTTTTAACCACTTTGTAAATTGGTAATACTCTGCTAGATACGCTACATCCAAGTTTTGGTAATACTTTAAATACAACTGATTGTAGTATTCTAAGTATGAAATGGTATTAATCCCTGCATTTAATGGTTGTCTGAAATGGTAACTGTTGGGCGTGCTGATCTGTGAGGAGCGATTGACAGGGTTATACTCTGTGCTGATTTGGCTATAAGCAATATCTTCTGTACCTTTTTGGGTATTCTTTGAAAATTCTTCAATAATGGCATTTTTAATTGCGACTTTGTTTTTATAGTAAGGGATGTCTCTGAAGTTGAGAACATTCCAATATCGCCCTAATAATAATCTCCATACCGTCTCAGAAAACTCCCCCAAGCTTTCCCATTTTTTGGCATAAAACGTTTGGTGTTTCTTTTGTTGTTCTGAATTAATCGCACGAAGATGGTATGCCTTAATAATATCGATACCCGATAAGCGAACACCGCCTGTATTTTGCGTTTCAAAGAATTTATAAGCATCATCTTCCGATGGTGTGACCACCAATGAAACAACAATTTTTTCGAGATCGATACTTTTGTCCCATTCCGCTTTAATCGAGTGTAGATAGGCTAAATTGCGTCGGATATGCTCAACACTCACACTCGAGTGATAGCTTAAAGTGACATCTTGCAGTTGTTCATTCAAGTAGCCAAATAACGTTAAACTGGTCAACCTTTGCTGACCATCAATAATATTCAACTCTGTATCTTTGGCATGTAAGATAATACTGCCTAAGTAGTAAGCACTGCGTTTCGATTTTTTCTGATGCTCTTCAATATCAGTAATGAGTTGATCCAGTTGTTCTGCATTCCAAATATATGGTCGCTGATATTCAGGTATCTTCAATTTACCTTGTATATCTGCTTGGTCTTGAACCTGAATATTTCCACCACGAAGCAACTGTGCCACATTGCACACTGCTACTTTAATCAACGCTTGTGATTCTGACACAACCTACCCTCAATTTTAAATTTTTAGATCTATGTTTTCTTACTTAATCACTTGATACGCTTCATTCATATATGGCTTAAAGGCTTGCTCAAGCTTTTGTATATGTTCCAAATGCCATGCGATATGACTTTGCCATAAGTCCTGATTATGACCATCGGTATTCAAAATAAACTCAATCCGAGATGATTTCTTAGCATCTAATCTCAGCCACTCTAAAGGCTGACCAAATTTTCGCTCAATCTCTTCTTTACGCTCATAAAAGAAATCAAAGAGCTGTTTATTCTCCACGGCGTCCTTCCGAGCAAACTCAATATCTACTCGTATCGCTTTTTGTAAGAAAATAAGATGATAAGTACATTGCGATATACCAGTTGCCGAACTCAACCAATGATCAGACTTAGGACTAATATTGTTATAAAGCGAATTGTCGCCTTGAGCAAAATGAGCGAGCAATTGCTCCCAATATTGGTAGCGTATATCGGTATGATCTGCTTGTTTTACTTTAGCTATGGTTTCTTCATCTTCCTTTCGAGTGAGTCGTACCATATATTCTGATGCTTCAGGTACAGGAATAATTTGTTGAATATCCACCAACAATTGTTCGTCCAGTTTATAAGGCGATACCTTCACGCACTTCACATCAATCTTACGGTCAAGTAACCACAATGCGGTATTGGTCACTTCCTTACGAAACTCGCCTGCCACCAAGATAATACGCTGGCTATTCCTTGGGTTTAAGGTGGTGATTGCCACACCCATTTCTTGATGTTCTTCTAAAAAGCGCTCAATCAGAATTTTTGCGGTGTTTTTAACTTGATCTGCATCAAATGCATTCGGTTCTAAGTCGGGATATTCAGGTCTATTTTTAAACAGATATTTTGCAAAGACGTCTTCGATGTCATCTGAGGTAAACGGCGCAACATAAGAGGCATATTTCAGTGCCTGCCACACGGCGTCACGTCCACTGTCATCTCGTTTGTTTTCAATCAGTACAAGCTGTCCTTTGGTGTCTAATGCCAATAGGTCTAAGCGTTCACCTGTGCCATCAAAGCCATCAAATTCTTTTTGGATAATCAGCAGTTCTTCGCCCAATGCTTCAGGGTGGCTGACTAACCATTCTTGTAAGTCATAACGCTCTGTGAGATTCTGCTCTTTAAGTGGCGTAATACTCAACGGTTCTAATACTTTTTTTGCTGTGTCTACTGTATATAAGCTCATATTCTCCCCGAAATATTAAAAAACCTAGCCAACTGAAGTTCGCTAGGTTTAATTTTTTATGCCACTTTAATTTTGCCTGTGACAGCATCATTAATGAGTGTGGTCTTATATTCTTTTAACTTTTCAATTTGAGTTAGCAATAGGTCTTTACCCTTTTCTAACTCCAACATTCTTTTATCTAAGAAAGATGCTATTTGAATTTGTTCATAAAGTGACGGTAATGCTATAGGGAAATTACCTATTGATTCTTGTGATATCCCCATAAAAGTAGTACCTGTACCCTTAACCTGTACATAGTCTTGAAATTTTTCACTCAACATAAAATAAAGCATATATTTTGAGTCAAAGAAAAATTCATCTTGGGTCTTTAAAGATCTAATAAGTAATAAATGACTATTTAAGCAAGCTAAATCTGGCAAATTTGAAATGTATGCCATTTTCCCCATCTTGGCACCATCTTTCATCAATAAAATGTCACCAATATTAAGTTGAATATGTGCATCCATCTTGTAACGCTCTATAGACACATGTGGGCATTTATCCCAATTAATATCTAGCCCGTCAAAATGTGCACTACTAACGACATATGGTCCTTCATCAATATATTCATCAGCTTTTAAACCTTGCCAACCTTGACGACCTTTTAGCGATGCTATGTGCTTTAGTTTTGTAATTGTATTCCAATGCTCAGGAATTTGACCAATCCATTCCACACCCGAATCTTTCATCGTTACATTTGGATCTAAACCTTGCGTCACTGCTTTTTGAATCACAATTTGCTTACGTTCATTGAGTAAAGCAATTTGCTGTTCTTTAATGGCAATGGCTTGATCGATATTCATCAAAAAAGGATTTAACAAATCTAAAATCTTAGATTGCTCATCTAAAGAAGGTAAAATTATGAAAAATTCAGAGTATTTATCTGCACCGATATTTTCAATAGTAGCTTTATTGAAAATCAAATTTTTCCATTCAAAGAAAACTTCTGAATTTAAATACAGATATAGATATTTTGGAATAATTTTGTTAATGTCCGCTTTAGCTTTAATTAAATAACCTGCGAAACAAAAAGCTTTTTCATTTGCATTTTCTAATTTAAACAAAAAACTTTTACCAACTGATGCACCACTTCTTGCTAACAGAATATCGCCATCATCCAACAAATAATCTTTACCTTTTTTCCAAGTCAAAGATAATTTGTTTTTTTCATCCAACTTTCCATCATCATTAAAATCAGTGATTCTAATGTATCTAGGTAAATCCTCTGAAAATTCTATACCTGATTCATTAGCTCCATATTTGAGAGGTTCTTGTAGTAAGTGCTTAAGTTTTACGACATTCCAATCATGTGGAATTTCACCAATCCAATCCATACCTGAATCTTTATAAGCATCATATTTTTCAAACATCATACTTTCCCTTAAAGACCCAAAATCTGTGCAATCAAACCATCGGCTTGTTTCTCAAGACTTAAAATATCCTGAGCCACATCTTCTAAAGAACGCAACGGCTTATGCTGGTAGAAATACTTATTAAAGCTAATCTCATAACCAATCTTCACAGAATCCAGATTAATCCACGCTTCAGCCACATGCGGTTTCACTTCATCTAAGAAATATTGATGAATCTGCTGTTTTAACGGTACAGATTCACTATCACGTAAGTCGCTATTGCTTTCATACGTGGTGAACTCGCCTTTTTTCGCCGTTGCATAATAGCCAAAGTCGGCTAAATCAGCTTCTGTACAACCCAAGTGTTCAACTAAATCGACAAGCTCAGCGTCATTGAACTTCACAACTTTTTTCACCACTTTTTCTGCGTTTTCGTCATACCAACTGACCGCATTTAAAATGTTGTTCTTTTCAGAATTCGACAGCTTAATCTTTAAAGCTTTGATTGCTTCATCCACTTTTTTCTTAAACAGGTTAAAGTCTGAGAACTCATCTGTACCCACCTGTTGCATGATGCTTAACGCATTGTCCAATGCTGTTTTCAAAGCATTCCAATGTTTCACATCAAACAGCTTGGCTTGGGCTTTATTGTTCAGCGTAATCTCTTGATCTTCGCACCATGCCAAGACTTCTTTTTTCACCGCATCAAGCTTCGCATCGCTATAAATATCATCGCCATAAGTGCTATACATATATTCCATTGGCTCAGACAATGACTTATCAAAACGTAAGCCTTGCAAACGCTCTGCACTAAACTGTGCGCTACGGCGGTCTGGACGCTCAATATTAACTTTGTAATAACCAAAGTCTTGGTTATCAAACACCTTGCTTGCAATACCTATAGGATCATTTTTTGCATCAAGCTGACGTTCTACATCTTGACCTGCAAGATAAGTCTGCATAATTTCAGCAATATGTTCAGGCGCAAATTCACAGTTTTTATTGCCCAAGTTTTTACGCAACTTACGGAACATCAAACTTGCATCAATCAGTTGTACTTTGCCTTTGCGCTGTACTGGTTTGTTATTCGACAACAACCAAATATAGGTGGTAATACCCGTGTTATAGAACAAGTTATTTGGTAACTGCACAATCGCATTAAGTAAATCATTTTCGATGATATAACGACGAATATTACTTTCACCACCACCTGCATCACCGGTAAATAAGCTTGAACCGTTATGAACTGAGGCAATACGACCACCAATGCCGTTATGCTCAGGCGATTTCATCTTATTGACCATTTCCATCAGGAACAGAAGCTGACCATCGCTTGAACGTGGTGTAGCATCACAGCTTTCTTCATTGCCCCAATAGTCTTTTAATTTCACGATGAAACGTGGATCAATGACATCTGAACCATCTTTAATATGCTTTTGCTCAGATGCCCAGCTCTTACCATACGGTGGGTTAGAGAGCATGAAGTCAAACTTGGTGCCGACAAACTCATCTGTTGTCAGTGTTGAACCAACACGAATATTTTCAGGGTTATTGCCCTTAATCATCATGTCTGACTTACAGATCGCATACGTCTCGTCATTGATCTCTTTACCATACAAAAGCACATCACGGTTGCCATTTTCCACGCTATAACGTTCTTCAATAAAGTTTTGAGCTTCTGTCAGCATCCCACCCGAACCGCAAGCAGGGTCATATACTGTAATGGTTAATGGTAACTTTTCTTGGATGGAGTCAAAGACAAAATGCGTCATTAACTCAATCACTTCACGTGGCGTAAAGTGCTCACCCGCCTCTTCGTTATTTTCTTCGTTAAATTTACGAATTAATTCTTCAAAGACATAACCCATACCTAAGTTAGTCAATGCAGGTAAACGGTAGCCGTCTGGATCGACTGCATCTTCAGGCGTTAAATTGATGTATGGTGATAAGAATTTCTCTACCACATCTAACAGCACATTTTTATGTGACATATGGCGAATTTGAGTATAGAGGTTAAAGCATTGGATGATTTCTTTAACGTTGTCGCTAAAGCCCTCTAAATACTCTTCAAAGTTTGCCAATAATATTTGAGAGTTATTTGATGCGGCGGTATATAGTGAGCGTAATGTCCATTTAGAGGTGTTATAGAACACATAGCCTGATGCTTCTTTCAGTGGCTCATCATCGAACTCGGTGAGTTCCATTTCGACTTGTTGGTAGCGAACTTCTTCGAGTACTGCATCTTTAGTCGGCTCTAATAAAGTGTCCAAACGGCGTAATACCACCATCGGCAAAATTACATCACGATATTTACCACGTACATAGACATCTCGAAGACAGTCATCAGCAATCGACCAGATAAATGAAACCAATTTGTTATGTACTGAATGATCCATAAGAACCCAAATAAAGCATTAAATTTTAATGCCCGTATTTAACACTATTTTCAAGGTTTACGGCAGTGTATGAATGGATTACTTGAGGGTAATACATCGACTTATGTCGTATAAAAAACTTCAGAAAATGAAGGCTTATCGCGGATTTAATAAAGTTCTATTTTAAAGTCGGACAAAAATTGAAGCACCTATCAATAAAACAAAAAAATAAGGGAGCAAAGCATCCCTTATTCTCGACTCGCCAACTTATTTTCAATCCACTTATGGATCTCATAAGCTGACCAGCCAATACGGTTTTGGGTAATTTTAACTTTCTTTGGAAATGTCGGATCATAATACGGTGAGTTTTCATCCATCATTTCATAGATCGTAGAACGTGCAACACCTACAATTTCTACAACCTGCTTAATATTGATGAGTTGATTCATTTGAAAAGTTTGACCAACAAACGCATTCATGAGTTTACTCCTAATCATTCATGCGAGCGGTTATTCGCTCAAATGATATGCAGCTCCGTAAAAATTTAATCTCCTTAACCCTCAACAATCATTCAATTCAAAGTTTGAACAGAACGCTGTAACTCATTCTGTAAATTCAAGCTTGTGGTTTTCTTTTGTTGAGCATCATCGATGCCTTCATCAGATGGATAAAACTCTTCAATGACGTCTAACCCATCACCTGAATCCATTTCAAAAACTGCATTTGCATAACCCTGTCTTGCCTTGTGATCTAAAGCTTCCTGATTAAAACCACTCGATTGACTCTGTTGCTCAATTTCTTTAGCAGTCTGTATAGCTTGCTTTAAATCAACGCCTTCACGTAAAGTTAAATCCACGTAATACACAGGCTGGCGATAGCTTTGGGTCGTGGATTTACCCCGAAGTGTAAGTTGCAATGGCAAACATGAAAGTAATCCATTCGATGCAGCATGGTAGTAACTCAGCCGTGCCGCCAAAGTTCGAATACTGTTAAAACCAGTGGTTCTAAAGATGAAGGTGCCAAGCTCATCCGATTCATCTAAATTGACATGTAGCCGTCCATAAGGCTTGCAATTACCGCCTTGGGCCATTGAACATAAATCAGGTGATGGACATGGATGCTGTGCCACACCTTGACTAGTTAAGCGCTGGCAGGTTTCACCATTGCCGACACAAACGGGGCGTCCAGTTTGACGATCAAATAAACTATATTCGGCTCTCAAATTAAGTTCAGGATCATTGAAAATCATCCGAACTGGTATAGTTCTGAGTTTTTGGTTTTGCGCTTTCGCTCGAAGTTGTTCATCAAGTGGATGTTTCACCCAACCACTATCTTTACTTTGGATTTGACTGGTAATGGTGAACTGATCATCTTTTTCAGGCAGACGCTTGCCATTCTTTTCCACCATTCGGCCAATGCTGATTCGCCCTAAAATAGGCGGTGTTATTGCTAAACCTTTAATCATGATATTCCTCTTTTTAACAATGAAATCGGCATAAAAAATCCCATGCTGTTTGGCATGGGATCGTTATGGCCTTAAATTGATTTGCTTGTGAATCGCGATAAATGAATTCATATCAATCATCATTTGGGTAAATATTGAAGCGTCTTGAACCAGATTTACTTTGCGGAAATTGGTTCAGATATTCAGGGTGCTGTTTAAGTAATGCTTTGCTATCCAAGCTAATCGAGTCTTTGGCCTTTTTCCATGTCACCGAACCAGCTTTAAAGGTCGCACGTTCGGCCTCCTGCATCTTGGCCTGCAACTGGTGCTTTAGCAGATCGAATTGCTCTTGGTGCTTTTCAATATGATTGCGTGCTTGAATCAGCTGCTCAAACTGTTGATTGGCCTGTTCATCTAACGATAAATCTGTCGTACTTAGCGGTACATGTTCTGGATACAGTAATTGCAAGGCTTTAGCAGCCGATTCACTGGCATCTGCATCAGGTGGTGTATCCTTTTCCACGCACTCCCAGAAGTAACGCTCTGCATTCACGATATGCTGAATCACCGATTCTGAACGGGTCACTTTAAATATGCGGGTTTCATGTCCGCAAATCAGTACACAGATATGTGCTGCCTTCTTTCCAGTCACAGCCAATTGATGCTGAACCTGACACAGTACATATAGAGGCACACCATCCCGCCAAAGCTTAGCGCCATATTCCCCTGCGGTTTTACATTCTAGAATCTGCACATCTACGTCACCCACTACTGAATAATCTAAGTTGGCTAACATGAAATGCTTGTCTGGGTCAGGATGCTGCAGCACAGCATTAACCCGGCGGACTTTATAGTTGGTATGCATGCTGTAATACTCAGCGACCAAGGGTTCCAAACGCTTGCCCCAATACAGTGGTGCATGGCCTTCACTTTCATCTTCAATCAATTGCTTGATCCGTCCAGTCTTGATCATCCAGAGTTCCAGCATCGACATATAAGGGTTGAGCCCACAGGCTGCAGCACAGTCACTGCTACCGATGCCTTGCCTGCGCACTTCTAGCCATTCAGCCTGACTGAGTTTCTTAGTCTCCACAAAACGTTTCGCATTGAAAAGTTTAGGGGGACTGAATACTTTAGGCTGTGCAGAAGCTACTGACAGATTTGATAAATGATTCATTGTGAATTCCTCTATTTTAGATTTTGGGCATAAAAAAGCCGTGCCTAAAGACACGGCTTTAAGAGCTTGGTATTTGGGTCATTAGTGAAGAAAAATATTTGCCCTTGTTCTGTGATACTTAGGCTAATTTATAAAAAGAGAACTATTGAGCTTAAGCAAGCATACGCAGCGCTTGTTCGAGTCCACGTTGCTTCAACCCAGCACCTGCGCCAAACCAAGCTGAATCGAGTCGGTGATCTTGACTCATAGCCCGGCGTTCATGATCGGCAAATTCTGTAATACTGCATAGCAAGCCATAAGCAGTATCTTTGGCTGAACTGAGTTCTGCCCCACGACCATGTCCATTAAACATGCTCATGACTTTAGACATGGCGCGTCCATTAGGTTCAGTCTTGTTTTCAGCTTTATTGGATTGGCTTCCTTGCGCTGCCACATTACGATAAAACTGAATAATACTGTCATCCTGTTCGGTTGGACTGAGGCTCGTGTTATTAAACACAGCATCGAAATAAGTAGCCGCTTCCTGTTGAGTGACTTTACGTTGACTCAGTTGTTTCATTTCATACATGTGCTCATTCCATACACGGACGGATATACCGAGTTGCTGTTTAATTTTCTCAGCATCAAACTTGGTGCTGTGTGGCACTTTAACTACGCCTGAACTAGCGTTCTGACCTTTTAAGGCAATCGCTAAGGTGTTATTACACACCACACGAATACTGGTGAATTGTGCTGTTGTTGCCAATGTACCATCACACGCCGTAGCCAAGAGAATGTAACCATTACTGACATCTTTACCCTTTAATGCAGAAGTCTGCCCTGTTTTAGCTAATGCCCAAAATTTCTTTCCTCCTTTAAGTACCCCAGCAGTTTCCAGTTCAAAGCCCGATTGTTCAGTCAGGTCTTTGTAGAAATGCAGAATTTCTTTAGGTTGAACTTCCTGATAACGCTGACTCACCACAGATAAAGGGGCATGCGTATCAGAACGATAAAGTACTCTCTGTTCTTCATAAGGCATGATGATGTTTTGCCCACGTTGATTTTGAGACATATAACTGACGTTGGATGATTCTATACGCCAGTCCATGCCTGCCTGCTGTGCCCAGACTTCAATTGGTTGGTTTTGGGTGAGTTGGTTACCTAAGCCATGCCAAGGGGTTTCACCGACATAGGCCATTTGTTCAATTTGATGTGCCATCGTTCTTTTTCCTATTGAATGTAAATTTTGGTTTTTTGTGTGTTTTAAAGTTGCGAGGTGTTTTGTGGGGGCTAAGCTCGATCTGTAAAGCTCTGGGCAAAGTGATGACCACATTCCAGACACTCATACAGAATTTGTGCTTGCGCGGTTTCTTTCAGCATGGGATTGGGTTGCTGTTCTTGGACATAATTGAGGAAACATGCAGCACAGCCGACTGCTCCACCAATAACAGCACCGACCACATAGACCATCGGACGTTGCCCTTTGATCAGACGGGCACCTGAAATACCCATTGCTGCATAATTGACGATATATTGCATCAGGCTCTGCATCGGTGGTTTAAGTAGGGTTTGACCCAATGAAGGGTTGGGATTGGGTATGTGTGGTGCAGCAATTTCTATTTCATCGCTGGCACACATCGGACAATAAATTCGAGGCATATCGATAACTCCATAAAATTTCAGGCATAAAAAAACCATGCCCCCAAAGGGCATGGTTTTTGATGAGCTTATCTTTGATTCAGTACTTAATTACTAAGGTAGGGTCTCAAGTTTCAGATTTAGTTGAACTGATAACTTCCATTACCCTTGTTCGTTTCAATGTCCACTTGTACTACATTTTCAAAACTGCAACCTCGTAATCGAAGACGAAATACCTGTCCCATTTTGAAATGTAATGGAAATGAACCGTACCGGGTTTGTCGGAGACATTTTTATTTAAGTTAGGCCACGTGACCTAACGGGTTAATCTTATCATAGTACATTGCTTCAAACTCAAAAGGCGATACATAACCCAATGCGCTGTGTACA